>JBKQMK010000080.1:0-5727 GCA_052146735.1 Desulfomonilaceae bacterium
GTGGACATCGATACCGGCGAATTCGCCAATGGAGCCTCCTTGTCCGCCCTTCTCGGAGTTCCTGCAGGAAATCGTATGCGGAATTCCGTCCCGTCGGCATTATTGACCTTCATGTGTCCTTGCAGTTGTTGCACCAGAGTGTTAACCAAGCGCAAGCCAAGTGTTTGGGCATTCTCGAGATCCAGGTTTTCCGGGAGGCCCACCCCGTCGTCTCTGACCACGAGCTCAAATTCGTGGCTATATGACACAAATGAGACCCCAATAACGCCTTCTTTCTGCCCGGGGAAGGCATGTTTGAGGGAATTGGAAATCAACTCGTTAGAAATCAATCCGCAGGGGACGGCAACGTCGATCCCCACAGGAACCGCGCCGATCTCCGTTTGCAGCTTGATTTGGCTTCCGGGGACCGTCGAGGAAGCAAGCAGCCGGGCGCCCAAACTCTCAATATATCCTTTGAAATCAATGTCGGTCAGGTTTCCGGACGTATAAAGTTTTTCATGGATAAGAGCCATTGATTGTAAACGGCTTTGGCTAGCTTCGAAGAGCTGTCGCGAAGGCGTGTGCGTGACATATCGGGACTGAAGCCGAAGGAGGCTTGATATGACCTGAAGATTGTTCTTGACCCTGTGGTGAATCTCCCGCAACAGGACCTCTTTCTCTCTCAGAGACGCTTTCAGTTCCCCCTCTGCTCTCTTGCGATCGTCAATGTCTCGGCCCACCGCCTGATACGCTATCAGAGCCCCCTCGTCATCGAATATCGCCCGGTTGGTCCACTGCACCCAGCGAATCTGTCCTGAAGGCGTCACAACTCTATGTTCCAGGGTGGCTACAGGGTTGAACCTGGAAATACTTGCCAAGTGGTGTTCCAGTCCGCCCTGATCGGCATCGGGGACGAAGCGGATGAGGCTGTGTCCGATCAGGTCTTCTGATTTCTTTCCGATGAAGCGGCAACACGCTTCGTTGACAAACGACAGTGTACGGTCCGGCAGGAATCGACATATGAATTCGGTCTGGTCGTGGACAATTGCGCGGTACCGCGCCTCACTTTCGTGGAGCGCTACTTCCGCTCGCTCGCGTTCACTGATCTCATTCCGGAGGGTTTCGTTCAGCCTAACGGCTTCAGTCTTTTCACGCGTGAGGGTCTCCATAAGTCCGTGGTTCCGGAACCTCAATTTCAAGGACTCAATGATCGTCATCTCCATCCTATGAGCGGACCACAGGAGATACACCATAAAGACAACTAACAGGAACGCCATGGCAATCGGGACTTCGCCACCCTCGTAGAAGAACCTCCCGATCAGAGGGATATACACGGCCGGTATGAATGGCAGGTACGCTTCCTTCACGGCCGTATGAGAGCTGGTTATTCCTATGCTCATTCCCCCCACGACGAATGTAAGCATCGCCTGGTGGAACATCGAATCCGCGGGCCACAGAAAGACAACGGTGGCACCCCAAAGCAACCCTCCCCAGGTTGATAGAGCAGCAAACCTTCTGCCCCACGGAAGTACCGGCTCGCCGCGACGCTGGGCTCTGTGGAACGCCCAGACCAGCGCCTCTCCAATCCCGCACGATATGGCGTAGCAGGTGAACCAAACGATAAGATTCAGATTTGACACGTCGTTCCATAGCGCCACACTCATTATCACAGCGGCAAGCAGTGATCCGCGTATGCCCGGCAGCCCTTGGTAATACAGGTACTCCACCAGAGCTTTCTGGAGCTGTTCAGGCTCGATATTGTTTTCAGGATTTTGATTCGACCTCAGTAGGTCAGATTTCATGGGAGCCCCCCCGGCCAACAGTGATGCATTCTGGGAAGACCAAGGTGAAAGACCGGAGACCTTTACACAGTATTTCAAAACGGACGAGAGGTCAAACGAAAAGGTAGTGGGTCAGGGAGGCGGTCAGTTGCCAGAGGGCAAGTGTCATGATACCTGCCCTACGTAATTGAATGGTTACCGATCGACAGTTCCCAGTGTCCTGTCACGCAAATAATCGGCATAATCGGCCATCTGAGCCCCTGTTGGGAGTTCTGACTAAGCAGAGGAGGCTCGGCGTTGTCAATTGCTTCGTCGCTTCGCTCCTCGCAATGACACTGACTCCCGTGCTGGCTAATTCAGGGATTTGAAAGCCAATTGCGGGACGCCACAGTAGTCTTCCTACAATAACTCTTCAAGGACGCGGTAAAACCGGTCAATCTCTTCATCAGTGTTGTAATAGTGAACTGACGCCCGAATTACCCCGTCCTTAAGGCCCCTATTTTCCATGTCCAAAAGCGTGTATTGGGAAGGAGAAACCGAGACGTTGATACGTTTTTCGGATAGCGCCAGCCGTATCTCCTCAGGATTCTTTCCTTCCACAGTAAAAGTCACGATTCCGCATTTTTCGCGGCCAAGGTCCCGGACAATGACACCAGGGAGTTCCGCCAGCCGCCCTCGCAATTGTTCCCCAAGATGAGAAATCCTGGACCATGTTTCTTCAAGTCGCCATTGAAGCGTGTAATCTATGGCCGTTCCAAGGCCGATCTTACCCGCGCAGTTGGTTTCCCAGTTCTCGAAACGGCGAGCGTCTTCCCTTATCTCGTAACGATCTTTTTCCACCCATCGGGCCGCATGCAGGTCCAACAGAGGCGGTTCAAGGCTTTCCAATATTTCTCGTCTGACGAAAAGGAACCCGGTACCACGAGGTCCGCGCAAGAATTTCCTGCCTGTCGCGGCAAGCATGTCACAGCCTATGCGCTGGACGTTAATCGGCATCTGCCCGACAGATTGGCATGCATCAAGCAGGTACAACACACCGGCCTCTCTAGCGATTTCTCCCACTTTCTCTGCCGGGTTGACGAGACCGCCGTTTGTGGGAACGTGCGTCAAGGCAATGAGTTTCACCCGATTGTCGATGCTATTCTTTAATGCGTCCACAGAAATCGCCCCGTACTCATCGTTGGGGATCACTTTAACTGTGGCGTCGGTTCGATGAGCGACTTGGAGATAGGCTATGAAGTTGCTCGCATATTCGGCCACGGACGTTAGGATAATATCTCCCGCCCGAAAGGGTATGGAATAAAAGGCCATGTCCCAGCCGCGGGTCGCATTCTCGACTACGGCTATTTCGTCCGGCCTGCAAGAGATGAGCCTTGCCGCGGAGTCGTAAACATGCTCGATTTCCTGCCCTGCTTGTTCGGCCGCTTCATATCCACCGATCTCCGCTTCGAGCCGCAGGTGCCCAATCACTGAATCGAGCACCGGTTCCGGCATCAATGAAGCTCCAGCGTTATTGAAATGCAGGACATTCGAGCAGCCCGGCGTTTCCGCCCTGGCGCGCGTGAGATCAAAAGGCATTAATTTGGGTCCTTTATGGTCTACCGTTTGGCCATCCTATGCATTGTGTAAGGCTTGCCTAAAGTTATGTCCAATACTGAGAACGGCTCTCTAGGGAGGGGCTCCTGCCCAAACTGGTCCAGACCGCTAGTATTCAGCTTCCTCCCCTTCCAAGAGTCTTTGGAGCTGTTCATCGCTCAAGATTTTCCACGATTCCATCTTTTCCAACACTAATTGCCGACACTTGACGGGAGACAATCCTCTCGACTGCCAATGCTCCAGTTTTCTGTCCGATAGCTGTTTCAGCAAGGCCGCTCTGTCCATTGGTCATCCTCCATCCCTCGCACCGGATTCGAATTGATTCGCCTTAGGATGTGATTCATTCAATAGGATAGCACTAACCGGTATGGTTCCCAACAATTACTCAACTTCCGAGACCCTGCGTGCGGGAATGCATTCGCGAATTCAGCTGAAGTCCGGCAATCTCGCGGACACTACCCATAATTGTTGGCAGATCCGGGCATATGGATAGCCTGTTGGCATGGTAGGATTTTCCAGAATAGTCGCACTGGTCTTCCTCACCATGTCACTCAGCGGCCTAATCATTGGCAGCAGACTCTATATTTGTATATCAGGTTGGAAGGACACTTAGTGACATTCGTCGGAGTCGGAAGCGCGGCCAAAGATTCATTACCGAGAAGAATCAGGTATGCTGTCCTTGCAATGTTCCCCAAATGCAAAAAATGGGTTCGTAGAACACCCGCAGGGCGACGATCCGGGTCGAGTTTGAATCTCCCCGATCAATTCACCAATTCATCCGATATGCTCAATGTATTCGGATCTTGGTATTGCGGGATGGGAAGAGCATCCTTAAAAGGTGCTTGTCTAAATTCCGGATTGCCCGGTAGACCAATCCACACTTTCCATCCGTCTCCGTGCGCATATTCCCGGTAATCACGGTAGCTTGAAAAGGAGGGCTGCCAACTGTCGTCGTTCCCGCCTACCCTCACGTACAATTGACCATTGGTGCCCTCGACCATTGCCGCGTATACGCCGCGGTCTTTAGCACTATTCTGGTGGAAAACATTGCTTCCTGCGTTGACTCCGGCCACCTTTCGAGCATTGATCAGAGCCCCAATCTTGTTCTGTAAATCCGATCCCCAGTCGAAATATTGTTTCCAGTAGACGCACGGTATGCCAGGATGAGTCAGAATATAAGCGTACGCTTGTTCCACTTCCCATCCATTCAGAAATTGGTCGCGTTCATGACCTTCTTGGGGGGTACCGTCTTCGTTAGTTCGGTAGCCGGTGTCATGGTTTTCAAGAAACGTAACTGCTCTGTTCTTCCACGCAACGCCATCGGTATCGTCCCCAACCAGGCCGATTCCGTTTCCAAATCCATAGAGAGCCACATAATTACCTTTATTGCCTTGCAGGGTAAATTTTGTGGAGAAGTCAAACACACAACTAGAGGTTTTCAAGTCACCTGGAGTAGTTCCGGTATACCAGACCCATCCGCGCTGCTCGCCCTGCTTGTCCCAATCATATTCACCAACGGAAAACGTTGGTTGACTTGCTCTATTGTACTGGGCAATTCTTCTCGCATGGTATCCATGAACCATGTCATATCGCCAAGCGCGGTACCCCATTGATTTCAATTGCAATAAATACCTGATGATATCGCTGCGAACTGTCTTGTTTGTGTGGTCGATGTCCCTGAAATCACCATAGCTGTACGTGCTTCCCCTTTGGGGAGCATATTCCTCCGTTTTTTCTTCATCCGCTCCTCTTTTTTCGATTGGCGTGTTATAGACTTCCGACCTCGGATCGCTGAAAGCCTCATCATTTTTGCAGATGGCCCAGGTTCCCCAGTCCGGATTCTTAAAGGTAGCCCAGGTTCCGTCTTTCCCATCACGGTGATTGATAACAATGTCGGCTATCGGCTCAATTCCGTTGCTGAGCAGCTTTTCAAGCATGAGGCGCTGCTGGTCAAAATTGCCGTAGGTATTGTTCAGATTAAAATATTCCTTGGGATTATATCCTGCGCTATAGACACCCGCATACGATGGAGGCGGAAGCCATATAAGATCAAAGCGGGCTTCCCGAATTTTAGGCCCAAGGTCGGCCACAATCTCATACCATTTCCTGTTGCCAAATCCCTTAAATTCGGATCTTTCCGGATGACCGTGCCGATACGATTCCCAATAGAACCCCTGAAGCATAACACGATCATCTCCAAATCCTCCTTGTGCGACAGCATATAAACAGCTAACGCACAATATCAACGCCGTCAGCAGCACCAGCCGAAGTCTCTGCATGATTCCCCTCCCTTCAGGCAGCAATTGCATCGCGTGCAGGCTAATAAAGCAGAACAATGTCCTTAAATTTGCTTACTCGCCAATTTCTGGTG
>JBKQMK010000081.1:0-6719 GCA_052146735.1 Desulfomonilaceae bacterium
CGGAGCAATGGTTCTCGTTTTGAGACCGCTGGGGCTGTCTACGTACGTGAGGTGACAATGGAGGAAGGTCCTGCAAAACTGGACGCGTTATCGGAAATGATGGCATTGTCCAGTTACGGCAATACAAAAAATATCCTGGTTACCGGGGTTGAGGTGAAAGGCCCCCTTGACGAAGAAGTGATGACGCTGGCCATACAGCAGGCTGCGAAAGGTTTCCCTCGACTCGTTAGCTGTGTAAAGGAAGTAAGGGAGCGGGGGCGCTATCGTCTTGTCTGGGACCAGCCTTCGGACCTGGAATTGCCTGTGAAGATTACCGAACTGCAAGCGGCCAACGGGTCAACAAACTCTCTGGAGCGGTTCTTACGCCACATGGCTCCTCGTCTTGACAGGGATTGGGACCTCTTTACCGAGCCGGCCGGCGAGGTCCATATAGTCCGGCTGGCGAAAGATCATCACATTATAGCCCCTGTAATCCATCACGTGGCATCCGACGCGGGGGTTGCGTCGGAGTTTGGAAGGGAGTTTCTCGTCAATTATAATGAGCTGTTGACGGGACAGAGGCCGGAGTCGGCTTGTCAGCCCCTTGCCATGTCCACCACCAGGAAGAGGATGGTACGGCTCAAGAAGCCTAAACTGAGAGACCACCTGGTGAATGCCCGCGACGCAGTGACCCGGCTCTTGGAGAGGCCCACCCTTCCCGCAGGCAACGGACTCCCGAACGATCAGCGCCAGCATCACACAAAAAGGGTCTTTTCTCCGGAGGAGACCGAAAGAATCAACAAGGCGGCCTCTCAGAACGGCGCTTCCCTTGTGGACATGCTCGTGGCTTGCGCCAATAGAGCGGTGGACGAATGGAACGAGGATCGAAATATTCCGCCTGGCGTCTTGACTACGTCCATGTCGGTGAACATGAAAAGCCGATATCGTGATCTTAATGGTGGCAATAACAGTGCTCTCCTATTTTTCAAGTCTCGGCCGCATGACAGAGAGGATACTTCCGCCTTTGCCCGTTCCATTGCCCTGGCTAGAATCAAGCAGTTCCGCAACCAGATGGATTTCAAGTTCGTTCAAAACATCTCTCGTGTGACGTCCGCACTTAGGGCCTTTCCGTTCCGCATCAAGCGCAAGATGGTCAATCACCTGGTGAACCAGCACCAGCTTTCTATTGCCATCACGGTGCTAGGGGTGATTTGGCCTACGGTCAGGAACGGGAAACCGACGGCGGAATCTTGCCTCACCCATACTGCGGATCTCGCTATAAGCGAAGTTCACGGGCTAGGTTACAAATTGCTATCCAATACCCATCTTCTGCTGATCGTCTATGCTTTCCGCAACAGGCTCAATTTTATCCTCTCCGCGTCGGCGTCCGTTTTCACGCCACAAGAAGCACAAGCGTTTATGGATCTTATGATGGGGCATTTACAGTAGGCATCTACTGCTACGAGCCGCACCAAATGACCCTCTTTTTTTGTCTTGACCGTTGGCTTCGTTTCCGCCTTCAATATGACTTTCCCGGTGCCCAGGGCTCATAGACATACTCCGAATAACATGATATGGGGAATATTCGGCTAATCAGGGGGTTGGAATGCGTTTTTGATAGACTTGCCGCGAAATTCAGCGAAGGTCTACGCTCTGTGTGAGCCCTGCTTCCTCCGGACTCCTACGTCTCGACGAAAATGAGAGACCTGATTCATGCATGTGATGAAGCTTATGAAGAGGAAGACGCTGAACACCAGCTACGGTAAGGTCGGCCCAGCCCACTAGTCTTACGAGTACGAAGTCCATGTCAGAAAAGGTAAAGGATTTCGATAGTCTCACACCGATGATGCGCCAGTACCAGGAAAACAAGGCGCGACATCCGGATGCGATCCTGCTCTTCCGAATGGGCGACTTTTACGAGATGTTCTTCGATGATGCCAAGAAGGCATCCAGGGTTCTGGATATCGCCCTCACTACCAGAGATAAGAACAAGCAAGAACCAGTCCCTATGTGCGGGTTCCCGCATCACTCGGCGTCAGTCTACATATCTCGTCTTTTGGCCGCGGGGGAAAGAGTTGCGGTCTGCGACCAGATGGAAGATCCCCAACAGGCCAAAGGGATCGTGCGCCGCGAAGTGACGAGGGTCCTCACCCCCGGCCTGACGGAAGAACCGGGGACCCTCACACCCAACGAGAATCACTTTGTGGTGGGCCTTGCATCAAGGGGCAACCAGATAGGGCTGGCTGCGTTTGACCTTTCCACCGGCGATTTTATGGTTACCCAGACTTCGGAAGTGACCCTGGCCTCGCAAGAATTGCGCCGCCTGGATCCTAAGGAAGTGCTCGTCCCGGATAAGGCGATCCCGGAACATTTTTTGAGCCAAATAGTTGATGGGTCATTCTACGTTCATAGAGTGGAAGAGTGGATGTCCGACCCTAGAACATGTCTGGAAACGCTTCTCGACCATTACCAAGTGCAGAACCTCGAAGGCTTCGGCCTGTCCGAGAATTCACCGCTCACAATCGCTGCCGGGACCATTATTAGCTATGTTAGGCAGACCAGACCCGACGCGCCGGCTCACATCAAACCCCCGCGGGTCTATCATCTGGGCCATTACATGGTGCTGGACCGTTCAACCCTGCGGAATCTTGAAATCTTCAAGAATATCAAGGACGGAACCGCAGAGGGGACGCTCTTGCGTCTCATGGACAAGACAGCTACGGCGATGGGGGCTCGCTTGATGCGCCAGTGGATCTCTTACCCGTTGCTGGAGGTGACGGAGATCCGGCGGCGCAGTGAAGCCGTTTACGGCATGGTGGAAAATACCATATTGAGATCGGAGCTTCGCGACATCTTGAGAGATATTGGGGACCTGGAACGGATTGCAGGAAAAATATCCTTAAAAAGTGCTACTCCCCGCGATCTGGTTCAATTACGCACATCAGCGGAACGCATACCGTCTCTAATCAATCTGCTGCAGGGTCTGGACACTACGATGACGCTCGAGATGCGGCAGATGGACGACCTCTCCTATGTTGCCCACGCTATCGCATCGGTTCTGGTCGATTCGCCGCCTGCGACTCTCAAGGATGGAGGCGTTGTTCGCGAAGGCTACCGCGCGGAGCTGGATGAACTCCGGTCTATCAGCTATCACGGCAAAGAATGGATTGCCGGGATAGAAGCTCGTGAACGGCAGTTAACAGGCATACCGAACCTGAAAGTCGGCTACAATAAGGTCTTCGGTTACTACATAGAGGTCACCAAGACCCATCAGGAAAAGATCCCTCCCAATTATACGCGCAAACAGACTTTGGTAAACGCGGAGCGATACATAACCGAGGACCTGAAAGAGTACGAACTTAAGGTATTGAATGCCCAGGAAACTATCCTGAAACTGGAGGAAGAAATCTTCGGCCTTCTGAGGGGCAGGCTTCTGGAGGTCATTCCCAGGATTCAAGCCACCGCGGCTTCCATAGCCACACTGGATGTGTTGCTATCACTGGCCGAAGTAGCGGTAGCCGGTGGATACGCGCGGCCTGATGTTCATGAAAGTGATGAAATCCGTGTTGTGGATGGGCGCCATCCGGTAGTGGAAAGGTTTGAGCAGCGGGAGCCGTACGTGCCCAACGACACACTGTTGAACCGCTCATCACAACAGATCCTGCTCATTACAGGGCCGAACATGGCGGGAAAGTCCACCTACATGCGCCAGACCGCCCTGATTGTCCTTATGGCGCAAATGGGGAGCTTCGTTCCGGCCAAAGAGGCTTCCGTGGGAGTGGTGGATCGAATATTTACCCGAATCGGCGCTGCTGATTACTTGGCCTTTGGCCAATCAACATTCATGGTGGAAATGAACGAAACCGCTGAGATCCTTCACAGCGCATCCGAGCGTTCGCTCGTCCTTCTCGACGAGATCGGCCGCGGAACCAGCACTTTTGATGGGCTCTCCATAGCATGGGCGGTCACCGAATACCTGCATGACAAGCGAGATGGCGGCCCGAGAACTCTCTTTGCCACGCATTATCACGAACTGGTGGACATCGCGTTGATCAAGGAACGGGTCCGCAATTACAACGTCGAAGTGAGGGAATGGGAGGACCGGATCGTTTTCCTGAGAAAAATAGTCCCCGGCGGCTCCAGCCGTTCCTACGGTATTCAGGTAGCCAGGCTGGCGGGAATCCCTGATGTGGTTATCTCAAGAGCCAGAGAGATACTCTTGAACCTCGAAAAGGAAGAAATAGACCCTGGAGGCCGCCCGAGAATTTCTCGCAAGCGCAACAGCAAGAAGGAAGCCGGCGACGGAGCATTGCAGGGTGACCTTTTCGGATATCCGGGCGACGAGTTGGTGAAAGCCCTGGAGCAAATTGATCCTGAAAGATTAACCCCCTTGGAGGCGCTGAACCTGCTCGCGAAATGGAAAAAACGATATTCATGAGGACGCACAACTAGATATTACATTAAAATTAATCATTAGCATACTGAAATTAGGTTGCTTTTATATACACCATGTGGTATCCTCCGCGCAGTAGGAGATTCCCCGAGCAAATCTGGGATCTCTGTTGTGAAGGAGGACCCCTGGATGTCAACCCGAATGCTTCTCAGAATAGTGGTAGTGGCGCTGCTAGTTATGACAGCGTCCGTGCCCGCGCAGGCCTACATCCCCTATGATACTCATGTCGGCTTCTTGGACCTTGCGACAAAGGATATGTTGAGATTACTGCCTCGGGCGATGGGCTCATATATTTATCAGAACCGCTACGACTTCATGCGCGGCATGACCTTTATGCCGCGGGAAATTCAGGTGAATTTTGGCAAGTGCAAGGATCTGGAAGAAATTCGCCGGGAAGCGTACGAGCGTCTGAGCCGGGACATTCCCTATTGTGTGGAAGCCTTCAAAGGTGGAGAGATAAAGCTCGACACTGCCGTTTCCAATTTGGCCGGTAGGCTCGGCATGATCGCGTACTCCATCATGCTTCAGAAGATGCCCGCGTTTCCGGATCTCGAGTATCTCGAAAAGTTTTCCATGTTGTTGGATGAGGCGGTGGTTGAGAATGTCATTCCCATCTGGCTTTATTACGACGGGTATGGGGATTTTCATTCGCTGGGCGAACTCATGGAGCGGCTCAAGCCCGAAGACATGCCTACCTTCGTGCATCGCAAGAACGACACGTACGCGGCGCAGATGAAAGAGGAGACGTTTTCGGTCTTCCGAGCACCGGACAAGTTTAACAGGAACATGATAATGACCGATGTGGACATAAACTATGTCTACAGCAACATGATCAACAACATTCTCGATACATTCGTGTACATCTGGAAATGCTCGGGCATGGATCTTGCCCATCCTTCCTATGCGGCTCCGCCGGGCACAGTGATCAACAGGCCCAGCAGACGCCAGATCTTGGCCAGTGATGCTGCCAAGAGGCCGCCACGTCCCCCTATTCCCGCCGCTACGGAGGAGACCGGGCCCAGCGTCGAACCCGAGGAAGAGGGTGCGCCGCCTGCCCCTGGAACCGAAGCTCCTGGAGCCACTCCACGAGCGGTACCAGTACCGATGCCGGCCCCCCGTCCCTCTCCGTCCGCAATTCCTCCGGGACAAGAGGCGGAAGCACCGTACACGGAGTAGAGGGGTCATAGCACAGCCAGCGCAAATAAAGTCAAGTGATTCCTGGCGGGCCACATTGACCCAGAAAGAAGATAGCAGGCCCTTTTGCCCTAGAAGACCTCATTTGTTGTATCAGCCCATGAACCGGTGACTACTCGTTAGCCAGAGGCATATCTCACAGCTCTTGTAATGTGATGCGAATGGCCCATCAGCCCTTCGGAAAATGGATAGCAAAGAAATGATTTGTGGCAATGCCACCAGGCTCGACACCCCATAGCAGCCGTGACAGATTGGTGCCTCCCTCCGACTAAACTCCCGCTAGGGCACATCGGTCCGCAATGTACTTGACGACCTTTGTACCTCAGGTATTATGGGACCCGTCCTTGAGTAAAGGAAGTGAAATCGGGACGCGCATTGATCGCAAGCCGCCAATCCTTTTGGCTCCGAGGAAAGTAATGGCCGGCAAGAAGTTCTTGAATCCCATTTTGAAAATAGTGATCTGTATCACAGGCATGCTCGTTATAGGGTATTTCCTCTACCCTTCGGTACGTTCCGGAATTATTGAGGACAACTCGACCGTTCTGAGGGCGCTTGTTTTTCTCGGATTCACCTATCTCCTGGTACAGAGCATCAAACAAATGATCGACCGCCGCGAACAGTAGCCTTGGAACGGGTCAGCGGATGCGAACATTTTTTTCTTGCCATCGAGGCTCAATGTGTTATGAGAAATTCACATTTTATCACCATATCGCATTTGCGTACCGAGAGAAGCTTGGCGGCTTCTGATGTCCTGTCGTCGGGCTTTTCGTTTGTACGGCCCTTTCCCGATGTGATTTCGCCTGAATTATCAATTTGATACCTTATTTAGTAATTTAATTATTGAGAAATCCTTATCATTATGTTATAATTCCAACATTAAACTGTCTGTATCACAGATCAATTATCACGGGCAAGTGAGGTCCAAGATGGAAAGGGCTATGGTTGCGGTTGTTGGAGCGTTGCTACTTCTTGCAGGGTTCGCCGCACCCGGTGAGTGCATGAACTGCTATCCCGGGCCGGCTCAATGCGCACCGCCTCGCACGCTGGTAACAAAAATGGTTCCCTGCGTAAGAACTGAAATGGTCGCAGAAGT
>JBKQMK010000082.1:0-8624 GCA_052146735.1 Desulfomonilaceae bacterium
CGCACCGCCTCTTCCCGAAACTCCTTAGAATACCGTCCGTGGGGAATCCTTGCCCTTTCCATCGTGACACCTCCGTCTCATCTTTCAATCAAACATTGGTGTCCATCTTTTTCAACTTACCCCATAGTGAAGCTTGAGACTTGGGTTATGGTCTGCCGGTCCAACTGCCAGCTTGGTTCCTCCCAGATGCTCGAAAAACAAGTTAATTGTGCCGTCGCTCACGGGCACTGTCTTGCTCTGGCCAGCGATCTTCAACATTTGCTGGTCGCGAGCCGCATGACGCATTTGCGTTAGAACAGCATGCTCGTTGTGTTTAAGCAGAACACGCGTTGGAACTGGGATAAGATATCCGTTCTGGATCAGCTCCCTTGCCAAGTCGTAGACTCTGAGAATCGCGTTGAGGTGTGTCGCAGCGGCATCGATTAATGAGCCGGATAAGGGTCGATCTCCGTACAATTGGGAATCTTCAATCTTTTCCCCTCCCGCCGTGCCCACGTAATAGGAAGGCAGGAAGTCCGTCCTGTGTCTGCCGATAAAGTCCGTGACGGGATCGTGGCACACTACGCTATCGTGAACAAGGCATAGCGTTTGGGCGATTACCACATCGGGGCCATACCGGAGTCCCTCAGTACCAAACCAAATTACGCTTCCGGGTGCTGGGGAGGTGTGCCAAGTGGTCCCGCCACCATAGTATCGGGTTCTGCCTGGCGGTCTTGGGGGCGCCTCATAATTTGAGGCGTAAGCCGTCAATTCGAGAGACAGTTTCTCGAATTCTTTTAGAGATAGCAGTCTCAGATCGTAATCGCGACCGTCAAAAATGTAATCGAGGACATCTATGACTGTCTTTCGTTCAGCCATGAGCGGAAGAAAACCTCCCATTCCTCGACGCAACTGTAGTGGAAAT
This sequence comes from Desulfomonilaceae bacterium, assembly GCA_052146735.1. Taxonomy (GTDB): domain Bacteria; phylum Desulfobacterota; class Desulfomonilia; order Desulfomonilales; family Desulfomonilaceae; genus CAWBBA01. The sequence goes on from JBKQMK010000082.1 coordinate 905, forward strand.
GAAGGCTGAGCACTCCTTGAAACAGGCTTCAACTCGCAGTTTTGGCTTTCTGGCAGTTGAAATAGCGACGGATTCTGTTTTGACTAGGTTTATGCCATGGTCCAGCAACTTCAGGGTCTTTGGTCCCGTGACCGGACAAAAAATGGTTCTTTGGCTCCCGACAAGGCCCCAGGAGCACCAAACCGTGGTCATGCTCATGAAAAAGCCTGTTTGTTGGCTTTCTTGAGCGTACCTCTCCCGCGCTCCTTCAGTCAAGCACAATCTTCGGCGTTGCTTGTCACCCGTAGGCAGTTTGGTAACACTGTGCCAAGGAAAACGCCGAAGCCGCTTGAACATGCTATCTCGGTGAGGGACCAGGCAAAAAGTTTTGAAAAGATGGTGTCTCATGTGTAAACGTCTTGCGAATTCCGGAGACGCCGTACTAATCTTGCCGCGCCCGTTCTTTGGCTTTAGGGAGAGCTGCTCTTGACCGAACATTGGGTCAAGACTGCAGAGGAAAGTTCCCCCACAAAAAGACCGTCAAGTCAGTCTGGCTAACTCGACGGTTCGATTAGTCTTATTCTTGGTCGGGGCGACTTGATTTGAACCAGCGACCACCTGAACCCCATTTAGATGTGAGATACAGATACCAAGTCATTTCACTACTTTTGCCAGTGGCCCGTTACAAGAAATGCAGCACAATTCATAGCAACGGACAACCGATCCCCACAAAAGTCCCGCACGTCAAATCGTATGGTTTAGTCAGAAGTGCGCTATGATAGTTTCCATTTCCTCAAGCACGATCCAAATCTTTTCATCAGCTCTGAACTTCCGCCGGGTTGTCTGTCGGATTTCCGCTGCCACGTCTCGTACCGTGCCGCTGAAACACGAGGGCAGTGCTCAGTCTCTGGCACGCTTCTCCATCCGTCTGGTGCATGGCGGGTTACGTAAAAAAGAACTTCGCCTTCGAGGGCTACGGTCGCAACCTGTGCCAGATCAAGGTCACCTGCGAGTCCAAGACGACCACCAGCCTAGATATCAAGGCTTTGTTGATCTAACGAGAAAATGCTTGACATGATTGCCGGTCCTTTGTATAACGTATGTTATATATCTGTCGTTATATGAATCGTTGAGAGCCTCCATGCCCCCCCAGACCAAATTCAACAAAGAAGACACCGTCGAGGCCGCCTTTAGGATCGTTCGCCGTCAGGGCTGGGAGAAGCTGTCGGCCCGGTCGATCGCCTCGGAACTGGGCTCGTCGACCATGCCTGTCTACTCGAATCTCGGGTCTATGGGCGACCTAGAGGAGACGATCATAAAGAAGGCCCTTGACCTCCAGCTTTCCTTCCAAAAAACTCCGCGGACCGGGGATCCGATACTGGATCTGGGCCTCGGTTACGTGCTCTTTGCCAAGCATGAACGCCACTTGTTTAAGGCCATCAACGACGAGAAGCACGGGCAATTACAAGTCAAGCTCGGTGAAGAGAACTTCGAGTTCGTGGTCCAGACCCTTTCACAAGACGCCCGTGCCAAGGGAATGTCCGAGGATCAACTCCGCGTGCTGGTGTTTTTTTGGTGGGTCTTCGTTCACGGCCTGGCCAACATGAACAATAACCTGGCCGTGCGGGAGTTCGACGAGACCGAGATCGCGGACTGTATCCGGAAAGCCGGGGGATTGATCATGAGAGGCTTCTTGGCGGACACACAGGGCCCGGAAAAGATCGAGTTGGGATAAACCAAGGATACTAAGATAGGAGGTGAGTGCGATGGGATTTATAAGGACATTTGAGGAAATCATGGCCATGGTCGGCAAGCGGGCCGAATTCTACGGCGCAGAGATGCTGACGGTCACCTGGGAGACCAGGCCCGAGATCATTAAGAGTCTTTTGCCCCCGCCGTTGAAACCCGCCGAGAAGCCTATTGCCTCGGCCTTTGTGGCTGACTACCCCAGGACCAATTTCAGCCTGCCCTACAGAGAGGCGGCCCTGTTCCTTTTGGCCGAGTACGACGGTGTCGCGGGCGGCTACTGCCTGGCCATGCCGGTCACCAATGATATGGCCATGGCCGGCGGCCGAGAGGTGTTCGGATACCCCAATAAGATGGCCGACATCCACTTTGGCAATCAGGGCGATTTTGTCGAGGGCTGGGTCGAGCGCCACGGTGTGCGGTATTTCCAGGTCAAGGCCGAGCTGACTGGGCAGCCTAACGACGCCGGGCTCCTGGAACTTTTTCAAGACGCCACATCCAGCGGGCCGGAGCAGGAACGCTACGCATATAACTTCAAACATTTCCCCAACCCTGAAGGCCCGGGCTTCGACTACAATCCCAGGCTGATACGAGAGTCGGTCACCTTCAAGCCGGTGGATATAAAGATCGGCAAGGCCGAGGTGGTTATGAACGTCTCTGATCAAGACCCCTGGGCCACGGTCGAGGTTGTCAAGATGCTAGGGGCGGTCTACACCAAGGGCGACAACACCATGCAGGCGGGCAAGGTCGTCGCAGAGGTCGATCCTGTTGAATTTGCACCCCATGCGTTCCTGCGGTGGGATCGCTTTTCCGGTGAGAGGTAATTCCCAGTCACATATAGTGCGCGTGACAAAAGAGTTCAAAGATAAAGTGGCTGTCATCACTGCCGCAGTGCCGTTTCGCTTGCGTGGTCTGCACAACCAGAGAGTGTTGAGAGGTGCTTACACATCGATGAAGGGATGCGGAAGGGATTGACTATGAAATCGGATGAGACAATTCGTGTTTTCAGCGGTGCTACTGCGATTGTTACGGGTGGAGCGTCCGGAATCGGTCGAGCGCTTGCAGAGGAATTAGCAAAACGTGGCTGCGAGGTGGTATTGGCGGACCGTCAGATCGAGGTTGCGGAAGAAGTGGCTTCGGGAATCCGGACTCTCGTCGGAGGCAAAGCCACGGCAGCGAAACTGGATGTGACTGATTTCCCTGCTCTGCAACAGCTCGTGCACGACACCGTCGAGCGTACCGGTCGTTTGGACTACATGTTCAACAACGCGGGAATCGCGATCGGCGGCAGTGTGCAGCACTACGGTATTCAAGAATGGAATCAGATGATGGACGTCAATCTCCGCGGAGTGGTACACGGAGTCCAGGCAGCGTACTGCATCATGATGGAGCAGGGCTTCGGGCATATCGTCAATACGGCGTCGATGGCGGGCCTCATGCCTTCTCCGGGAGCTGTGGCCTACTCGATGACCAAGCACGCGGTGGTAGGTCTTTCAAGGTCGTTGCGAGCTGAAGCCGCAATTTTAGGAATACGCGTCAGTGTCTTATGCCCAGGCGTTATCCGTACGCCTATTCTCGACGGAGGCGGCAAGTACGGCAAAATGCTTATAGATATTCCAAAGGAGAAAGTACGCCAGATGTGGGAGAGGTTCAGGCCCATGTCGCCCAGTCTTTTCGCGGAAAAGGTAATAGGCTCGGTGGCAAAAAACAAACCCATCATTGTCGTGCCGTCATGGTGGAAGGTATTTTGGTGGACAAACCGCCTATTTCCTTCGCTGGGAATAGCGCTTGCTCAAAAATCCTTTCATAAGAGAACAAAAGAGCTTGGCCTAGCGCGCGAGACCTGACATTTCAGGATATCTGATAGTTGAACTGGGCATATTGCTTTGCAGCATGTTGATTCTACGCTGGTAGGATAGAAAAAATAAGGTGACCGCTGAAAAATCGTCTGTATTGGCATCTCAGGGCAAAGAAGAAGCCGCGCCAAAAAGGACGGCGGGAAAAAAATCTGCTTGGCCAAAAGGAAAAAGCGATGAGCTACCGGGAAATAGATGTGAACCTGACCAAAGAGCAAATCGCGATGCGCGATACAGCCGGCAAATTCGGCGCCGAGGTGATGCGCCCGGCCGGCGTCGAATTAGATAAGCTCGACGATCCTGCTGACGTGGTAGCCACCGGGTCGGTGCTTTGGGACGTTTTCACAACAGCCCGCGAGTTGGGCCTGCACAAGATGCGTATCCCAAAGGCCATGGGCGGCATGAAGGAAGATATCGACCCCATGACCGAGTACCTCATCGCAGAGGAACTGGGATACGCGGACGCTGGTCTGGCCATCTCCTTGGGGGTATCGGCCATGCCGTTTTACACAGCCGCATCTTTGGCCCCCTATTTCCCACAAAAGAAATTTTTGCATGAAATGGTGAGTCAATTTGTTGAGGACGACGATGCCAGGCTCATTGGCTGCTGGGCCATCACCGAGCCGGACCACGGTACCGACTGGGCCTTGGGTGGCGATAATCCCAGATGCGGGCCGTCGGTTAAGGCGGTATTGAGAGGGAATGAATACGTCATTAATGGCCAAAAATCCGCCTGGGTCTCCAACGGCACTATCGCCACCCACGCCGTGCTCCACGTCGGTCTGGATCCTGACAAGGGGATGAAAGGTCAGGGGCTAGCCCTTGTTCCCCTGGATTTAGCCGGTATCACCCGGGGGAAACCTCTGGACAAGATCGGGCAGCGACCCCTTAACCAAGGTGAAATATACTTCGATGACGTCCGGATTCCTATCGACAATATGGTCATGACGCCCACGCTGAGAGAAGCGCTGGGGATGGAAGAGCTTTTGGAAGAGAGATCGCTGGCCGAGGTCAATGGCGGAATGGCGGCCGTCTTCGCCGGTCTGGCAAAGGCCGCCTTTGACGAGGCCCTGGATTTTGCCAAGAAGCGTGTTCAAGGCGGCGTGCCCATTATTGAGCACCAGAATATCAAATTGAAACTCTTCAAGATGTTCACCATGGTCGAGGCGGCCCGGGGCGCGGCCAGAAGGATGGCCTTGTATAATGCCACCGCCCCTCGGCCCTCGGCTCCCCATGCTGTGGCGTGCAAGTGCCTGTCCACGGAAACCGCATTTGAGGTGGCCAGCCAGGCGATTCAGATATTCGGAGCCACGGTTTGTCCCGGGAATATCCCGTCGAAAAAATGTTCAGAGACGCCCGGACCTCGATGATAGAAGACGGGGTCAATGAAGCGCTGTCGTTGACTGCTATGAAGTGGTTATAATCGGAATTATGCCAGAGTCTCTCCAGTCCAATGAGTTTTGGGGCCCCGAAGGGTTGTCCGATGGCCACTCGAACCGCGAATTATCAGCAACTCGTCTCGGGTGATTAGCCGACGGCACCAATTCAGACATTTGTGTGAGATTGGTGGTTATTTGCCCAGTCCCTGAGCATATGTACCGGTTGCCAAAAATTTTTCGGAATCGCTGGAAGCTGCTGGTTGTCCACATCCCTGTCATTTTCATTGCGCTTTCAGTACCTCTGCTATCAATTTGGCCTTCAATTCTTCCAGAACTTGACTCGCAATGTCTCTGAATTCCTACGCGCTTTGAATGAAGAGGGAGACTCAAAATGGGAGATGAATCTATTCCAAAGAAAGACAGCGTACGAAAACCTACCAGGGTGCAACAGATCTTCTTGTACATCGGCCCTTTTCCTGCCATGGTATCCTTCAAGGTCTGGGCTTCTTCCGGAAGGGAAACCGACAGCCTGCTGGCCGCCGCCTGCGCCATGCTTGCCTATTGCATATTCATTGTTGCCGCGGCGCGGCGTTGGGACAAGCCAACCTACTTCGACTGGACAATTTGCGGCTATTTCTTAGTGCTTGTGGTCTCCCTCGCGCTCTGGCCCAGCGCAACCGGGGCTATAGTGACTGAATATGCCGTGACGGGGATCTACATCTGTCTATTCGCTGCGGCTTTCTTTCCACCGGTTCTCGGATTTGAGCCGTTCACTTATCACTATGCCAAGAAGTTCGCGCCTCCGGAGGTCTGGGCTAATCCCATCTTCGTGACCATAAATCGGATCATGAACTTCGCCTGGGCCGGTATCTTTGCAGTTTGCATGGTATTGAGCCTGTATCCCTCAGTGGTCACTCGCGCCTTGATACCCATAGCTCTGATCTTCGGCGCGGGCGTCCCGTTCATGCTCCGCTTTCCGGACTACTACCTCAAACGCCTCGGTTTGCCCTCACAGGCTGAAATGCGGAAGTTCATGCCTCGTAGTGCGCACGAGGCGTCTTCTCATAAGAGAAATTTGGTCCCGCGGCCGTATTCTCTCCAGACCTTCATGCTGATCATGGCCGTGGGGTTCAACGCAGAGAGGGCCGCTGACACTAAGGCTACCCTCCAGTTCAACTTTTCTGGTGCAGTTGCCGGGTCCTGTTACTTCAGGATCAAGAATGGCAAGATCGAAGCGAAAGCGGGCATTTCAGAGAAACCGGATTTGACCGTTGAGTCGCCTTTCGACAGTTGGATGGACATCATGACCGGTAAAGCGGACGGCCAACAGATGTTCATGCAACAGAAGTACAAGCCTTCCGGTGATCTATCCTTGCTGATGCGTATGAAAGATCTCTTCGGCAATCGAGAAAACTGAAGTTAAGGGGTGCCTGTGGCGGGCGTGACCAACACCCCGTATTCTTGAGGACATGCAGATGGGAAAAGCAAATAAGCAATAATTTCAGCACAGTTTGTCAGAACCCGTTGCACAACAGCCCAGCAGTTTCCATAACCGTCCACAACCTATTCCCGCAAAAGTCCCGCACGGAAAATCACATGATCTGTTCAGAAGTAAGGTGCGGACGTTCCGTTGACCAAAAGACCTCCGGCGTGACAGGCCGTCATCCCACCAAATAATATCAACTACATGCCTCGATACTTCAGTCATTTCGATCCCTCTCGGTCCTCCAGAACCACGAACAAAATACGAACAAGATTGCACGGACCCGCCGTCAACTCAGTTCACAACTCTAAGCGTTAAGCTGACTTGCCTTGTCGGCTTCACAATGCTGCGGGCTTGGCATAGCATCTATCCATGGGATTGCACGTTCATGTGTCTTCAGCGTTCCCTTTGGCCTGACACTACTCTGTCGTGTCCGGGTAAGGAACCGCAGGAAGATTCTGGTGGACGGTGGGGCGTGTGGTGAGGTACGGTCAGGACCAGGTAGAGCACGCTATTTCAACAATGAAGACAGTCTTGCCTCAGTGAGGTCTTGGGAGACCACCCAGGAGCCTTTTCGAGGTCAAACGAACTAATCCGCGGCCCGTCACCGGCCCCGAGACACCCAAAATGCCAGGACCGCCGCATCATTCAGGTTGGATCATGAGAACCTGACGCTCTCCTCCTGAATTCTTTGGAGGCGTTTGACGTTGTAAACCTTGGCAACCATGCTAAGAATGTATCAGGCAACAGCGACTCTAACGACTTCCAACTATCTTGCATTAGGTCATCTGAATCGTCGAACAATTTTCGGAGTGCACTATGACTGAACAGGACCGCTTTCTTATAAAAAAGCCGTTGGCCGTTGACGCGGAAGAATCCGGCGAAAGAGCGCAGCAAGGGCACGGCGTTGCCCAGGCTGAATTGCAGGAGAAAATCCTGGAATTCGAACGATTCAATCGCCTGGTCATGGCCAGGGAACAGCGGATTCTTGACCTGAAGAAGGAGGCAAACGCGTTGGCAGAGGCTGCCGGCAGGGGCGCGCCTTACGGATCGGTGGAGCAGATTGAAAAGGATGCGGCCTTGGACGAAGCGGTGGCACCGGCCACAACGGATCGAGGTGAAGGCCCTGGCTCTGAACCTGAAGAACTGCAAGTCGCGGACTTGTTGGATGTTGAGGATTTGCAGACCCTTCTTGCCCACTTCTGCGACGCAGTAGGGGTTGCCTCAGCCATATCAGACCTCAACGGCAACCTGCTGGCATTCGCAAATTTTCGGCG
>JBKQMK010000083.1:0-3743 GCA_052146735.1 Desulfomonilaceae bacterium
GGAGTCTGGCCCACTAGAGCTAAACGCTGAAATTGAACGCACTCGAAAACTCCTGGAACGGACGCTTCCCAAGATGATCGATATACGGTTGAATCTGGAAGCTAAGCTTGCACTCATCAACGCCGACCCGATACAAATCGATCAGGTTCTGATGAACCTAGCCATTAATGCGAGAGACGCCATGCCGGATGGCGGCAAGCTGATCATTGAAACTAAGAATGTCACCCTCGACGAAGATTATTGCAGCACCCGTATGGGCTTAATACCGGGGAAATATGTCATGCTGAGCATCTCGGACACGGGCCACGGAATGAATGAGCTTACCCGCGCACGGATTTTTGAACCCTTTTTCACCACGAAAGACCGGGATTCAACAAAGGGAACGGGGTTGGGGCTCGCGGTGGTTCACGGCATTGTGGAACAGCACGGCGGCCACATAATCTGTGAGAGCGAGCCTGACAAAGGCTCCACATTCAGGATTTACTTTCCGGCAGTGGACCGAAAGACCGCTCCAAAGAATTTGGTTGTCAATCCGCTGTCGGATAGCCGTGGCGAGACCCTTCTGCTGGTCGATGACGAAGAGTTTGTGCGAGATTTGGGTAAGCGCATTCTCAGGAAAGCCGGATATAAAGTCATTACTGCCTCCAATGGGAAAGAAGCACTAGAACTCTATGGGAACGAACCAGGGGAGATTGACCTCGTGATACTTGACCTTCTCATGCCTGAGATGGGCGGCAAGGAATGCTTAAAAGAGCTTCATAAAATTGAGCCGGAACTCAAGGTCCTGGTAGCCAGCGGCTTTTCTGCTGCTAGTTCCGTGGATGAATCGGTTGAGCTGGGAGCCAAGGGCTTCGTCAGCAAGCCCTTCAGGATCGAAGAGTTACTCCAACAGGTTCGGAGGATCTTGGATAAAAGTTGAGAGATGCTATTTCTGCCAAATTGGTTCAAGAGCTGCCAGTAAGCGTGATGGCCCGATTCCTTGTGTCAGTTTCGTGTCTTTCAGTTTTGCGGCATTGTGATTTGTAGTCATCTGATGGAATGTTCTGCCCAGTTACTAGGTTGATATCGCGCGTCAAGCGTTTTTCGGGCCGTGACCCTTGATCGACAGGTTTGCAGGTCGATACCTCAACGGCCGACCACAATTTGAGATTGTCCCGTCGCATTAGACAACCGTCCAAGGTGGCTTCTCTTTTTGGGAGAACGAGTGTGATGGCCTTTGCGACTTTCCACTGCACTTCTCGCCCATCTCCGTGATCTGGTTTCCCTATCCCTACCCCTTCGGTGCGCGCAGTCCACGCGGATTTCTGCGCGGACTGTTCTTGCCGCTCGTTAGATCTGCTATGGGGGGCGGAAGAGCGTTTTCTCAGAAAAAGAAGATTCCCCGCAGGTCTCCAGTCTGAAAGACAAATGTCATAACCCACCAGCATTCTGTCCACTTTTCCTATTTCAAAAAACATCTTGACACGGGTACTTGCGTCGGGTAGCTTAATACTATTGCATCTCAATAGCGTTAAGGAACCCGGCAACACCGTATGAACTCGAATCCGCCACGTAGAATGACTCAACAGCGAAGAGTGATCCTGGAGGAACTCAAGAAGGTCACGTCCCACCCCACGGCTGAGGACCTTCATTATCTGGTTCGCAAACGACTTCCCAAGATCAGCATCGCCACCGTGTATCGGAACCTTGAAATCTTGAGTTCAGAAGGAATGGTCCTGAAAATGGACCTTGCAGGCGCTCAAAGACGTTTCGACGGAACACCGGAAAATCATTACCACATCCGCTGCCATAAATGTGGCCGGGTGGACGATATCCATATGGAACCCATCCCAATGATCGAAGAGACGGTACAGAGATTTTGCGGCTATAAAGTGGAATCCCACTGGATGGAGTTCACAGGAATTTGTCCTGATTGTAACGGGAACAATTGAAATCGGGGGGAACCGTCATTGCAAAGTAGGTTTCCACGATTTTAACCTTTTGAATGCGAATCGGCGTGAATTGCCGGCGAGGATGGGGCGATACCGCCTCCATCAAAACGTTATTACCAAACAGCAGAAGGAGGAACAGGGAGTCATGGCCAAAGCAGAAGAATTCTTGAAACAGGCATTTGCAGGAGAATCACAGGCTAATCGCAAGTATCTCGCATTTGCAGAGAAAGCGGACAAAGAAGGATATCCCCAGGCTGCTCGACTATTTAGGGCGGCAGCAGAAGCAGAAACCATCCACGCACACAATCATCTCAGGGCTCTTAAAGGAATCGGCGACACGACCCAGAATCTTGAGGTTGCCATTGCCGGTGAGACATTCGAATTCAAGCAGATGTATCCGGAAATGATCGAAGCAGCCAAAGCAGAAGGAAACAAAACCGCAGAGAGGACCTTCAGCTACGCCAACGAAGTTGAAAAAGTGCACGCGCAGCTTTACCGGAAGCTTTTGGAGAGCCTGGGGTCATCGCAGGAGAATTATCCGTATTATGTGTGTCCCACCTGTGGATACACTTCGGAAGGCCATCCACCGGAAGTTTGTCCGGTCTGTAATGTCAAGGGACCTTTGTTTAAGAAGATTGATTAATGGTGCTGTGACACCAAGGGGGTAAGTTGTTATGGACGCTGTCATGCTTTCCCGATTGCAGTTTGCGGTGGCGACCTATTTCCATTTTCTTTTCGTCCCACTGACGTTGGGCCTCTCGGTTCTGGTGGCCATAATGGAGACCCAATACGTCAGAACCAGAGATGAAGAATACAAGAGAATGACCAAATACTGGGGCAAATTGTTCGTCATCAATTTTGCCCTGGGAGTGGTCACCGGCATAACGCTGGAATTTCAGTTCGGCACTAACTGGTCCCGATATTCCAGATACGTGGGGGACATTTTCGGTTCCCTCCTCGCCATCGAGGCCACGGTGGCCTTCTTCCTTGAATCCACTTTCATCGGCCTATGGATATTCGGATGGAACAAGCTTTCCCCGAAGGTCCATGCGGTTTGCATCTGGCTGGTTGTCGCAGCCTCCAATTTTTCGGCCTATTGGATACTAGTGGCAAATTCCTGGATGCAGCACCCGGTAGGATACGTGATCAGAAACGGTCGTGCGGAGCTTGCGGATTTTTGGGCTGTTATTACACAGTCGTACGCGATTTGGATGTTTCTACATGTTGTCAGCGGGGCATACATTGTCGCCGGTTTTTTTGTCATGGGCATTAGCGCCTACCACTTGCTTCGACGTCAGAACGTTCCTTTCTTCAAACGATCCTTCAGAATGGCGGTTACTCTTGCAGTGATCTTTTCGATAGCCGAACTCGTGATAGGTGATTTCCACGGCAAGGAGATGGTAAAGGCCCAGCCCAGCAAGGCCGCGGCTTCGGAGGCCGTCTGGGAATCCACTCCAGGCGCTCCGATGTATCTGTTCGTGATTCCGGACGAAGCGAACGAGCGGAACTCGGTGCAGTTAATCGGGATACCCAAGCTGTTGAGCTGGGTTGCCCATGGCGACTCCAATGCAGTGTACAAAGGGCTCAAGGAGTGGCCCAAGGATCAGAGGCCCCCTGTAGCTGCTACCTTCTGGTCCTTCAGGCTGATGGTGGCACTCGGAATATTCTTCGCCATTGTCAGCATCATTGCATGGCTTAAACGAAAGAATCCGGAAGACAGCCCCAGGCTTCTCCGGCTGCTCCTGTTTTGCATTCCACTCCCTTATCTGGCTCTTGAACTCGGTTGGACGGTCACCGAGATCGGTCGGCAAC
>JBKQMK010000084.1:0-2823 GCA_052146735.1 Desulfomonilaceae bacterium
AAAAAAGCTTCTTAATAAAACTGTTTATGATGTGGCGATTTTTGACATTATGGGCGTACGAGGGTACGACCTATTGGAAATCGCCAACAAGAAGAAAATCCCCGCCATCATGCTGACGGCCCATGCCCTCAGTGCCGAAGATATGGTTAAAAGCATAAAGGGGGGGGCCCAAGTCTATGTGCCCAAGGACAGCATTGGGGAAATCCCTGCCTTTTTGGCGGATATCATTACGTCTCGTGAAGAAGGAAGCCGCGGGGACAGGGAATGGTTTACCAGGCTGAAGCCCTATTTTGAAAAGAAATTCGGACCGGATTGGCAAGAAAAAGATAAGGCCTTCTGGGATAGTTTCGGTGCCTTAAAATCGAAGAAATAATCGCTTCCCTCGTAGGTTCAAAAGGAGAAATACTTGAGTGGGGGTTTGTCGGCGAGATATTACCGAATTCATGAACTTCCACTGGCTCGGAGTTGTCGAGAAAACACTTAGTATGACAATCACGTCTGTTGCAACAGCTCTACGACTCAGGGATCGCAGGCCTTCAGAACATCACTTTGCCCAAACCATTGTTCACTGCGATTTCTTGTCCGGTGGCGGATGCCCTTCGAATCGCTTCCGGATCCTCTCCAGAGCTTCCGGAAACTGCCTGATCTTATGCTCCAACTCCTTTTGCGGGAGCACTTCCTCGCCAACATCTTTCCCGATCCCTCTCAAACCGTTCAGACCCTCAGTCATGGCTCCCATATGTTTTTCCATTTTTTCGGTAGCAGTCGCCATCCTCTCGGTTGCCACCGCCATTCGTTCCGTCCCTCTCGCCATCATATCAGTAGCCAGTGACATCTTCTGAGTTGACTCCGACATCTGATCTGTGGAGTTGGCCATTCCTTTGGTAGAGTTAGCCATGGCATTGGTAGACCGATGCATTCCACTGGTGTCTTGCGCCATGCGAGCGGTATTCAGGCTCATCTGGCCGGTGTTGACAGCCATTCCGTAGGTGCTGCCGCTCATGGTGTCCATAGAACTCATCATCCGATCTATGGGATTGAAGGCGCAGCCAGACACGAAGAGCAGAACTAGACTTGCAGCGGACAAAGCCAGCCCGGAGTACAGAGCGCGGAAAACGGGCCGACACATCGTGATGACACCGCGTGGGAGTTCTGAGTTCGACGTACGGCGACTAGGCGTACCGCAAACGTACCAATGACCGCTCTCAGCCCAGAGATTCGATGTGGTCGAACTGCGGCCCCCGAAAACCCTGTCACAGGCAAGACGTGAGGTCCGCCATTTTGTGTCTTGACCTTTTGTCATGTGTTTCTCCGTCGTCGGTTCTGTGGAATGAGCGGATGACTCAGTCGCTTAAACATTGCTCTACACAAGTCCTAAAGATCTTGTCGTGCCATGTTTCACTCCGGAAATCAAATGCGGCCCAGAGAAACCCTACACCCAACGGAATGCCGCTGACTAGGTATCCGAGGGTGCCCCGCAAACCAGCCCTGAGAAAAGACGGGCATTTCCCTTCCTGGGTCACCACTCGAATGCCGAACGCCCATTTGCCAACAGACTGTCCATATCGGCTCCAACACCAGCCGTAGTAAAGGAAAGGTGCAGGGAAATAGAGCAACGCCAGGCCCAATGCAATAATGCCGGTCATCCAGTTTACGATGGTGAACTCACTAAGGGTATCCAGTCCGGTAATGTAAATGAACAGAGCCTTCAATCCAGTCTGGAACATAATGATTAAAACGGTGTCTAGAACCCAAGCTGCTGCTCTGTTACTGAATCTAGCTCTGTGCATGATAGATGTTCCTTCGCCAAGCCTGGGTGCTCCAAAGGCCACCATGTGATAATCTCGATCTCCGATCACTCGCGAAATCACCCCGGAGAACTATTGAGTCCCATTCCCTCTGCAGATGGCTAATACGAGCGTGCATCCCACATTTTTCCGCTTGAGAGTGCATAGGTAGATACCAATTCGATGAATTTCGGCCGTCTAGTCGTCCTTCAGCACCATCATCAAGGTAATAGGAATCTTCCCAACGCTTTTCCCTCCCTTTTCTTTTGTGGCACGAGCCTCTTTAGCAACACCGATGTTGTATTTGCAGAGAATCAATTCAGATACTGACTTGATATTATTTGTACAAGACACTTCTTGTCAAGCCTTTAATGGCCTATGCCCTTAACTCAGCAAAGGTTACCGTATTTGTAAATTTGCCTGCCGGGATCGATTCTGAACGGCTCCCCAAGGAAAGGTAGGAGTGAGTAAGGCTGCTTTTCAAACTATTTGGGCACTCGGCGTCCCTCCATGCCTGATCATGTAATTCCACCAGGATACATAATCGTCGGACGTCCGGGAAATGGCGAGACGAAAGGGGTTTGTGGAAAAAAACTCAGTTGTAAATCCAGAAATCGGTGATAACTTGGATTATTCGGCAGGTAAACAAAGAAATGTATGTTCTTCCCATTAAATATGTGATATGATGACGCAAATCAAGTGACGTTGAGGGCAAGCGGATATCTTGATTGACTGAGGAGCACACGGTGAGGTACGCTCAAAAAAGGGAACAAATCAGGTTTTGTCAACAACATGACCACGGTTTTGCCTTCGCCAGGTCATGCGGACTCCATGCGAAGACCCTATTTTTTCCGCCCCTTAGCGAAACCAAAACGCTCAAAATGGCAAGACCGCCGCATAATTCCGGACAAGGAGGCGTACCAAATGACTAAAGAATCTATCAATGTAAGGCGCCTGCCGACCAGGCTCATGCCTGACCCGCGAAGAACGATAACCCGATTTTTGTGGCCCGGTCAGGAACGAGCGAAAAAAATAA
>JBKQMK010000085.1:0-5787 GCA_052146735.1 Desulfomonilaceae bacterium
TCATCCGGTAGTGAGCCCCCATCTGCCAATTTCCAAAAAACATGTCCTCAAAAACCACAGGCAACCAAAGACTGCTCACAGTGGCTCTTCATCCAGAGTAGTCAGTCATTGAACGGTCACTACTGACTGTAAATGGAATCAAATGTATGCACATATCAACTCACAATAACTTTTCCAGTGCGAGCAGTTCAATTTTGGTAGTTTACTAACAGCCTTCGATTCCTCGATGCCAATTAATTCTATCTCATGTTATATAACCCATCGCGTTGTGTCAAGTTTCGTGAAATTGCATGAATAGGGAAAGATTCGGGCAAGAGCTATTTCTTGGGTCTCCGACCCAAAGGTGGGAGGTGCGAATCCGTCGCGGGTTTACCGAAAGCACGATTTGCAGATTCGAACCCGTAACCTGTTATGTTCGGACCAAGCTCTTGATAAGGGCCATAATACACTGAAATAAGCTGACAAACGTCCTGTTGTCCCACAATGAAAACAAAGAGTTTCGGAGTGAGGCCGCTTACGAACCGCTCCATACAATTTCAATTGAATTTCTTACCGTGATCCCCGGTTTTGCAGCCGGTTCTAAACCTTGAAAGAGGTGGCTCAGGCAGTATCAGGCGGCAGCCTTGTTCGAAGAAAGGGGCTTTGTGTCTGCGATTGCTTTCTTGTGTCCCAGGACAAAAAGGTCCGAGGCCACGTGGGGGTAACGCTCGGTGACAAACAGAACCAAACGTCGGTACCAGTCATAATTCTCAAGACGAGTCATCAGGCGAATTCTGTTCCTGAAGAGGCGAAATCCGGTAATTTCAACAACGTGGAAGTTGACCGAGCGTATCTGCTCAATCAAAGATTCAAACGAATAGTAGGTAATTCTACAGGCTCTTTCCGCTTCTTTCCAATTGGATTGAACATCGAGGACTATGGTTTTTCTTTCTTGATAGATTTTTCTCGTCAGTCTCTTTATTGCCGAGTGCAGCCTGGGAAGCCAATTGATCGGATTGTACACGAACAATTTTCCTTCCGGAGCCAACACCCGATAAAACTCGGTGAGGATTTCGGTCGCGTTCGGCAGATACATCAGAACTTCATTGCACACTATTATGTCAAAAGACTCGCTCATGAAAGGAAGCCCGTCAACAAGATTGACCTGGAAAAGCGCTTCATAAGCTTCTTTTTCTGCGGCCTGCCGTAACTGGTTCTGCCACAGATCCACACCGAAGAGTCTGCATTCCGGATGAAGTTTGCAAAAAAACGCAAGATTGCCCGGGCCGCAGCCGATGTCCAGAACCCGCAGACGAGTCAACTCGGACACCTGTTCACGTAGAATGCCCTGACCGAGAGATGTAAAATGCGCGAACTTCAAACGATTGTCGGTCCGCTCCCCTGTGGTTGGCGGCATCCCAATAGGGCCGTTCTTTTTCATGGAAATCTCCTGATTGAGTGGTTTGACGCATATCATGAGAAACGCAAGCGTGTCAACGAGTTTCGAATGCTCTGGAGTAACCGTTCAGTCACGGGTGGGGGAAATAGGTTCTCGACGAACTGTCAGTGCGAGCGCAGCGAAGCAATGACAGGGCCGAGGCCAATGTTGCTGACAGGTTGCCGCCGGGCAAACCTCTTACTTGCCTACGGTAGAAGACCGGCCCGGCATTTGCGGGACCTTCACCTAGTGAGCCGCAAGCCCATGTTCCCTACAAAACGGGAGCGCCGGCCCGACTACCGGTGTGCGGCAAGCTTTGCAAAGCACCCTCCGCACGGTGCCTTGGATATCTTCACACGGATCCAATTGTTCCGTGTCCTGTCCTCCTGCCGAGATCTTCAATGCCCTGGAGGGGACAAACCTCGCGATGTTGCCGGCAGGAATGTTCATTCTCTGCCCGGTCCGCGGATTCCTACCGTTGCGGGCTTTCCGTTGTACTACCTTAAAAGTGCCAAGGTCAGCTATCCGAATCTGGCCTTTTTCGTTGGACAGAGAATCACGTATCACTCCGACTAAAGCGTCCAGCACGGATGCGGCAGCTTTTTTAGAGATTTCTGCGTCTTTCGCCACTTTGTCAATCAGTTCGGCCTTTTTCATCACGATTACCTCCGCAGAAAAGCCAGTTTCCTATCATCTGTTTCGGATGCAACCACGGCGAATTGGATTCTACATTGCTACCTATGCATGTTTGACGATCAGCCGTCCGATTCTCTCCGATTTCTCGTTGGCCGCGGGTGTCGCCAGCTATGAGCCTGTCGCGAAACCTCGCTCATTGGCGCCATCGTGCCACGAATTCAGGCAAGCCCCGCGTAACGCGGGATTGCGTAACAGCTGTCTATACTGTAATAATGATGTAATTGTGGTGACGCCATTCCGACACTACAGGTGGGTGTTCAGTTATCATGCGGGATGAAGACAAAACCAAACAGCAACTTGTAAGGGAATTGAGAACTCTGCGCGAAGGCTTAACCGAAAACACGTTCGCCCGTATTGCACGAGATGAGAGCGGCGAAAGGCGGGGCGCAGGATCCTTGTTGGATCACGAACCAACCGCGGAAATCCCATGGGCATATTTGCCTGTAATCGACGAGATTTTAGATCGTGACGAAGCGGCGAGGCCCATTCCACGCAGAAGCTTGTGGCCGTCGATTGATCCCAAAGGCTTCTCCCGTGAAAATGTTACAGAATCCGGAAGCTTCGATCTACGGCGAACGACGCTGGACGCGTTCGGTCACCTGATGGACGCGATGCCCATGCCCATTCTACTGATTGATATTTCAGGCTGCATTCAATTTGTAAACAGTGCTTTCCTGAACATTTCGGCGAACCCTTCAGAGATGCTCGGCGCATCTTTCTCCTCATTGTTCCCCAATGCCGCGGCCACCCGGAAGGCTGAAACGTTGCTTGAAAAAGTAGTTACCCAGCGCAAGCCCCAGTTTGGAGAAAGCCTTCTACTTGTCGGGGGCAAGGAAATATGGAGCCGCATGAACTTTCGTTCGATCAGGTTCGGTAATGAGCGCTCAATCCTAGTCGTTATCGAAGATCTTACCACAGAAAAAAGGGAACTCACACTTAACGAAAAGTACAAGAGGCTGGCACAAATCTTTCCGTACGGGATCGCCGAATTTGCTCCTGCGAAACGGGTTCAACGCGACCTTCCGGCTGACGAGTTGCTGTCTCTGGTCCTGGGCGCGAAACTCACCGATGGAAACAGCCAGTTCGCCACGTTGAACGGTTACGGTAACCTGGAGGAGCTGCGAGGAGTCCCTCTACGCGAAATTTTGCCCGTTCAGGACAAAGACCTGCGGTTCTATCGATCATGGCTTCAGAATTGTTTTGCCACAACTACAAGCGACAGCCAGGAGAAGATTGCGCAAGAAGAGCCCCGATATTTCGAGATCACGCTCGTGGGCAATGTTCAGAATGAATTCCTGACCAGCTTCTGGGCAATAAAACGGGATGTCACGGAACGCCGGCGGGTGCAGCAGGCACTCCTGGAGAAGATCAAGACCATAGATGAGCTTTACGCTCACATAGTCCAGTCCGGTAAATCCAAGGCCATTGCGGAACACACCGCCGAGGTTGCTCATGAACTGAGGCAACCTCTAGCCATTATCGGAGGCTTTGCGCGGAGAATGGCTAGACAACCGGAACGTTGGAATGAGCTTGACATGCACAGCCGCCGGGAGGGCTTTGAAATTATCATCAGAGAGATTCAGCGGTTGGAAAAGATCCTCGACGGTCTCATAGATTTTACAAGACGCGAAACCATTCAGCTCCAGAGGATCGACCCCAACGATCTTATCGAGGAGGTGCTCCGCATAAACGCAGAGAGACTGAAAGAGAAAGACCTTTACCTGGAGGTCAATTTGAGCCGTGAGCTGGGCGAGGTATTCCTGGATCCGGCACGGTTTCAGCAAGTGATTCGTAATCTCGTCTCCAACGCCATCGAAGCATGCGACCGCAAGAGGCTGATACGCGTAGAAACCGGGGTTTTCATGCCCAGTGCCAAGGCGCAGGAGACTGGCGAGCTGGATTCGACAGTTTACTTTGAAATGAAAGTCCACAACCAAGGAAATGCTATCCCGCCTGAACAGCTTCAGAAAATATTCGATCCTTTCTACACCACAAAGCACTACGGTACCGGAATCGGCCTTACGCTTTGCAAACGGATTGTCGAGAATCACGGAGGTTCGATTTCGGTCAAGTCAGATGCAGAAGGCACTGCGTTTACGGTTTGGATCCCTCTCGAACCGCCCGATACGCCAAATAGGCCTATTCTCGGAACTTGATCGCAATCGTCAGCGGGCAATTGTGTCGCCCCACCAATAGCTACCATTTGGACGCCGCAAACACTCGTCAAGCCATATTTTAGGCCTTTTTGACTTGGCGCCAGGGCTGACTTACTTTTATAGAGTGTGACCACACTCATAGTTTACAGTCAGCGTGGGTCGTGGGGAAATTATCATACATTCGAGGCACAATATGGACTTCCAAGCCGAGACCGAACATAAGCATCACTCACTATCAGGGGAATTACTCAAAAGTCGCGCAGAGCGTGCGCCTGCCGGGTCTGGGTGTAATCTTTCAGAAGCCCGATGGGCCGAAGAGCAACAGGACGAAGCTTCCGATCAAATTCAGGAATTTGATGAACAAGCAAACGTGAGACTGACTGGACTCAGCAAGAGACTCTTCAGCCAGGCGGCCCAGATCAGGGAGGCTGAAAGGGCTTTACGAGAAAGTCACGACCGCCTTCTCTCCATCGTGGAAACGGCCAACGATCCCATCATCGGTGCTGACAGCCTTGGAAACGTTATTATGTGGAATTCCGCGGCCACCCGCACGTTCGGATATTCCGCTGAAGAAGTCATGAATCAACCGATAACTATCCTAATGCCTGAGCGCTTCCAGGCACTACATGAACACGCCATGCAAAGAGCGGTTGCCGCGGGTAGCTTGTACTATGCCAAGCGAGTTCGTGAGGTTTTCGGCCGAAGAAAAGACGGTACAGAATTCCCGGTGGAGGTTTCCATTTCCGGATGGAGGGCACAACAAGACATGTTCTTTACTGCCATCGTCCGAGACATTTCTGAACGCAAACGAAAAGATGAGGAATTAAAAGAGGCTTACGAGGGATTGGAATTACGTGTGGCCGAACGGACAGCCGAGTTGGTCAAGCTTAACGAGAACTTGAAGCAAGAGATAAAGGAGCGCAGACTAATAGAAAACATGCTTAGGGATTCAGAGCGTCTATACCACGCACTGGTTGAAGAAGTTCCCGATGTCATCTTCATTCTTGATGACGAAGGACGATTCTCGTATCTCAATACTCAGGCAGAGGAATTTCTGAGGAAGCCTCTTCGGGATATACTTGAAACGCCGCTAGCCTCTTATGTCGCGCCCGAAGATAGGGAAAAGATTGAGTCTATTTCCGCACTGCGCTTCGATACTATATGGGACGAGGAAATAAGGCTGCTGGATGCGGATGGAGAAAAAAAATTCGCTCGAATACGATGCAAAGCGCTGGGCAATGACGGTAAAGGGAGAATCCATTACGAAGGAGTAATGAGAGATATTACCCGGAGAAGAAGGTTAGAAGAACAGCTCAAGGAATCTCGGGAACAGTTGCTGGAAAAGATCCGGATTATCGATGAGCTTTACGCTCACATTGTTGAATCAGGCAAAGCTAGAGCTATCGCGGAACATACCGCCGAGGTAGCGCACGAACTGAGGCAACCGCTGACGATTATTGGAGGCTTCGCTCGACGAATGGCCAGGCAGCTCGATTTGTGTGACATAAACCGCGTGAG
>JBKQMK010000086.1:0-59678 GCA_052146735.1 Desulfomonilaceae bacterium
AGGATACATGGGTCGGAACCCCAAGACACGGGAAGCAGCGGTCGTGGAGGCAAAGAGGCTTCCATTTTTCAAAGTGGGACAGGATTTACGAGAAGAGCTGAAACGTAGGTAGGTGGGAAAGACGCCAAAAGGACCGGGATCGGATTTCGTTTACCAGCGGAAGATCACATTCCGCTTTCCAGAATAAGGCATGTCTTTTCGCGAGATTCCTCGGGCGGCGTGGTAAAGTGGCAATAGTTGAACAAAAGGGGCAGGACAAATGAATGACTCTGAGATCTCACCCAAGTCGCGGCTGGCGGCTGTACTCCTGTGCTTTATGTTCGGGATATTCGGTGCCCACAGGTTTTACGTGGGGAAAATTGGAACCGGAATCCTGATGCTGGTAACTGGCGGTGGGTTTGTGATCTGGGCGCTTATCGATCTGATCATTATAATAGTCGGGTCCTTCAGGGACAAGGAGGGCCGGCTTGTGTTCCGGTGGGGCGAGCCAGGCTCGATGTAGAATCGGGGACGCACCCCTCCCCCGTGTCCCATGTGCACCCCGCTCCAGGAGATCGGGCCGCTCTGTGCAGGACCGACACCCACTCACTGCTGTTTGAGTATCAGCGCACCCACCGTATGACATACTCTCGAAGCCGCTTCCTTCTCGTGAGAGGCGGCTCTTGCTCATAAAGCCGGACAGCTTTGTTTGTGAAGTTATTTACAATTTTTTCCGCAAGGCCTATTCCCCGCGGTCCGAAGTGATAGCCTAGAAAATCAAACCCCACCTCCGTCCTTCCCATACGAGTCTTTTCCGGGTGCTTCTCCAACTTGAGATCGGTGAAGGTTTCGTTGATTACCCGGATGACATTCTTCAGTTTCCACCGATTATAATAACATTCCGAAAGTTCCTGACATCCATGTGACGCTTTGTTGTTTTTATTTATCAGAAAGTTCCAAAACCGAAAGAGCTAATCCGTCTTTCAGGAAAAAACCAAGATGGCTGAGAGCTTAAAAGAAGAATTGACAAGTTTCGTAGCCGACCTGAAGAATGAGAACGTAGGGATAACTTGGGAAGAGGTCGCTGAGCGCGCGCAGGCGAAATTCCCCAAAGCTGAGGGCGTGCCTCTCACGAGTAACGCGATCCGAAAAAGATATCATGTCTGGCGCAAAAAAGCGGAAGATTCTAAACGTTCAAATGATAATGACCAAGGAGCAGAAATTATGTCCCAAAAAGCCAAAGAGAAATTGCCGCAAGAATTGGTTTCGTACATTGAAGATTACATCGAGGAGTACGTGAGGCCGATTCTTGAAAGGGTCAGCACAGAGTCGGCTGAAAAGGTCTTTGAAGAAAAGTTTTCCCGGATTCAGAAAGTCCCGATGAAAACGGGCGAGGGATACTTGCCCGCTCCTCCCATGCCAGAGACCGTTGAAGGAACGAGGAGGCACACGGTGCCACGTGGCAAATTGGCAGGAACAGTTGACGCGGCACTTTTGGAACTTTTTGAAAGTGAGAGAAGGCAGCGCGGGTTCAGCGTCAGCAGGATGCTTGATAATATTGTCTGGAATTATTTCTCGATAGGAAGGCCAGAACCACCCAAGCTCTCTTTTGAACTTTCCGAAGACCAGAGGTAGAAGAGTAGCTTCAAACGCGGGATTCCCCATCTGTCTTCGACCTTAAGGGCGTGGAGCGGAAACTATGACGCAAGGCACTGTCGACCTCACCCAGATATCGCTTTCTCATCAGATTCCTTCATTTACTGGCCGCATTGATGCCGAACGTCTCGTCAAAATCTTTCTTTCCAATAAATCCGAGCGAACCATCGCTGCTTACAAGAAAGATCTAACCGATTTTGCTCGGTTCTTAGGCATCCAAGACGGCAACCTCGATCACGCTGCCCGACTGTTTCTCTCAAATGGAAGAGGAGGAGCAAACGCTCTGGCCGCAGAGTACAGGGAACTTATGGAGAGCAGAAAACTATCCCCTGCGACGATCAACAGAAGATTGAGCGCCTTGAGGTCTATGGTGGAGCAGGCCGGAACGCTGGGACTCGTGAACTGGGAACTCAAAATTAAGGGGCCAAAAAGCAAGCAGTACCGAGACACCGCAGGGCCTGGAACTCGGAATATTCGGAGGATGTTTAATATTATCCAGGCTAGGCGGGACGCAAAAGGTCTGCGTGACTTTGCGATCCTACGACTGCTTTATGACCTAGCCCTCCGAAGAGGGGAAGTGGTCTCCTTAGACTTGGACGACGTTGATCTTGAGACCGGCATCGTGAAGATTCTAGGCAAGGGCAGGACGGAGAAGGAGATCCTTACACTCCCCCAGCCTACAATTGAAGCCTTGCGGTCGTGGCTTGGGGTGAGAGGTAGCGATGCAGGCCCTCTCTTCACAAACTTCGACAGAGCAGGCAAAGGTGGCCGTGTTACCGGGACAGCGGTATATCAGATAGTTCGGAAACTCGGGCAGGAGCTGGGCATCAAGACGAGACCTCATGGCATACGGCATTCCTCCATCTCGGCCTGTGTTGCCCAGTTTCATCTCACCGATGTCCAGAGGTTTTCTCGGCACAAGAAGTTGGAGACAGTGGCAATCTACATAGACCAACTCGACGGAGGGGTGCAGTCAAAGATCGCGGATTTCGTCAGCAGAACGGCGTGAGTTTAAGTAAACTCCTATTATCTTAAACATAGGCGCACATGAAAATGACCGTCACGAGACAACCCAATAAACTCAAGGGCCACGTCACCAAGGGAACCCTCGGCCTGTTCATAAGCCCAGATGGTCATTGTTTCCCCGTGGAGCAGAGCCATATCTACACCCTAATCAGCGACCCCAGCCGATTTGGTCTTAACATCCGGCAGATCAAGGCGGCCTACACCAAGCACAATGAGCCGGTCGGTATCGAGGGTGCGGCCCGTGAAGAAATCCTCCGAGGACTGGTCATGAAGGGCTGGATTCGTTTACGAAGGTATGTCACGCCCAGAGAGCAGTGGTCAATTACGGTTGGGAGGTTGGACGACCGGACGCGGACCTCGTTGAAGGAATGGGCTGGGGCTATTCTGGCCGGAACGTTGGGGTACAGGGAGGACGATCCTTACAAGCCAGTGGAAATTACATCACTGTCTTCAAGGACAGTTCAGAGCCAGACTGTTGAAGCCCTCGCAAGAGGCTGCTTTCGGAGCAGCAATCAACTGTGAGGAGGGAATATGGGTGAATCCGTACCAGTTATTCTGTTGGAGAAATGGATGAACGACCTCACTGCCAACCTGAAGCACGCCTCCGAGGAACCTAAGGACTACGCTGATTTTTTGCTTTATCAGGGCAGGAGGGAGGGAATAGGCCAAGTGGGGTGCAGACTCAACACGTGGCGTCGTCATCAGAGGTATGCGCAGACCCTGAACCGTTTGGGGAGAAAATTCTTGATGGTTCGGCGGGTGAACCTCAGTCAAGGACGTTACCGGAAATTGGAGTGGTACGAGGGCGATCTCTTCGTAACCCTGGCTTGGAGGCATGCAAGGAATGCCGCCAGAGGGGAGCTGATGCTGGAAATGCAGCATGTGCAGGAATTATCAAAGACATACCTTGTGTATCAGGGAAGATTGACCTTTGACGATCTGGTGGTGCTTGCACGAGAGAATGGCTTGAAGGGTGTAAGAAATGAGGGGGACTGGCGAGAATGGGATTAGTCGTCTTGATCTGAGGCCCTCAGACCATTTTTGCGCGTGCTACGTGATATAATGACTCCACAAGAACCGTCGGTTGGCCCAGGACAGAAATCGAGGAACCCGCGTCTGGACTACCACACTGGTTGCGAGAAAACTCGACTCGGTATCCACTCCGAGCTGGGCCTCAAGCCGACGCGTTCGGGGCACTTGGGCATGACTTTGGAAAAAGAATCCACTCTGGCGGAGTCCAGACCGTCACCAATGGTGATTGCCACCTGAGATAAGGATCCGGGTAATCCCCGGCGGAGTCATTCCCGGTGGCCCAAGTCCCCCGGAATTGGGTTGATAGTGCGATCCACGCGCGTCTATCGGGTTCGCTGCGGTTTCTCTGCCTAAAAATGGATTCGGGAACCGGTCCCGATGCTGACCCCTGCGAAAAGGCAGTATTCTGATGTAAACGCGGACCAACTTCCGGCCAAACCCGGCCAAACGCGGACCCGCACACGCTGCACAGGGGTCCGTGACGCCTTGACTGCGGGCCACGGCGAATATCGTGATTGACGAGATACAGAGGGCAGAGGTATTGTTAAAGCAGAGCTGAAAGGGCTTTCGTACAACCGAGTGGCGGCGGTTGGATCCCGAATGAGGCTCAGGACGCACAACGCGGCTGCCCGCATAATTCTACATCATTCGGATCAGAAAATACGTCGTTGCAAGACAAAGCTTGCTTAGGCTCAAGAAGCGCATAACAAAGGCTATCGATGCCCATAAAGAAATCCGAACTTTACAGCTCCCTTTGGAAGAGCTGCGACGAACTGCGGGGCGGGATGGATGCCTCGCAGTACAAGGACTATGTCCTCGTCCTGCTCTTTCTAAAATACGTCTCCGACAAGTACGCGGGTCAGCCGGATGCGCTGATCGAAGTGCCCCAAGGAGGCAGCTTCCAGGATATGGTGGCCTTGAAGGGCGACAAAGAAATCGGGGACAAGATCAATAAAATCATCGCCAAACTGGCTGAAGCCAACGACCTAAAGGGCGTGATTGACGTTGCCGACTTTAACGACGCGGACAAGTTGGGCAGGGGCAAGGAAATGGTGGATCGGCTGTCCAACTTGGTCGGCATCTTCGAGAGCCCCGGCCTCGATTTCAGACAGAACCGCGCCGAGGGTGACGATCTCCTGGGCGACGCTTACGAATACCTTATGCGCCACTTCGCCACCGAATCGGGTAAGAGCAAGGGCCAGTTTTATACACCCGCTGAAGTCTCCCGCATCATCGCGAAGGTCATCGCCATTAGCGGAGCTAAGAGCCAGAGCCAGACAATTTACGACCCCACTTGCGGCTCGGGCTCGCTCTTGCTCAAGGCAGCCGACGAATCCAAGACCGGTGTTACCATCTACGGGCAGGAAATGGACAACGCCACTGCGGCCTTAGCCAAGATGAATATGATCTTGCACGACAACCCCACTGCGGAAATCTGGAAAGACAACACCCTCGCCAGTCCACACTTCAAACAGCCCGACGGGAACCTGAAGACCTTTGATTTTGTTGTAGCCAATCCGCCGTTTTCAACTAAGGCGTGGAGCAATGGCTTCGACCCGGCCAATGACGAGTATAAGCGCTTCGAGGACGGTATTCCGCCAGCGAAGAATGGTGATTATGCCTTCTTGCTGCACATTCTCAAGTCTCTCAAGAGCACCGGCACAGGCGCGGTGATCCTGCCCCACGGCGTGCTGTTCCGGGGCGGCACCGAGGGTGAAATCCGCCGGAATGTCGTTCGGAAGGGCTGCACCAAAGGCATCATCGGCCTTCCTGCCAACCTGTTTTACGGGACTGGCATTCCAGCATGCATCATCGTGATGGACAAGGAGCACGCAGCCACCCGAACGGGCATCTTCATGATTGACGCCTCCAAAGGGTTCGTGAAAGACGGGAGCAAGAATCGCCTCCGTCACCAGGACATTCACAAGATCGTGGATACGTTCACCCGGCAAGCCGAGATACCGAAATACTCGCGTATGGTGCCGCTGTCTGAAAT
The DNA here is from genome assembly GCA_052146735.1 of Desulfomonilaceae bacterium. Lineage (GTDB taxonomy): Bacteria > Desulfobacterota > Desulfomonilia > Desulfomonilales > Desulfomonilaceae > CAWBBA01. The sequence continues at coordinate 5,690 of JBKQMK010000086.1, forward strand.
AAGTGACCCCAAGAATGATTACAACCTCAACATCCCGCGCTATATCGACAGCAGCGAGGCCGAGGATCTGCAAGACATCGAGGCCCACCTTAAAGGCGGCATCCCCAATGCTGACGTGGAGGCTCTTGCTGACTATTGGAAGGTGTTCCCCACGCTTCAACAGCAGCTCTTTCAGAATGGTGGGCGTCCCGGTTACAGCCAGATGAAGGTTGAACCGGCGCAGATCAAGCCCACAATTTTCGGGCATCCTGAGTTCACCGCCTATATAGCAACAGTAAAAGAGTTGTTTTCCGAGTGGCAGACAGCCAACACCCCTCGCCTGAAGGGCATCCTGAAGGGCGCTCATCCAAAGCAACTCGTAGAACACATCTCTGAGGACATCCTGCAAGCATTCGTGGAGGTCAAACTCATCGATCCCTACGATGTTTACCAGCACCTGATGAGCTATTGGACGGATACGATGCAGGATGACGTGTATATGGTCGCCACGGACGGCTGGACTGCCCTTGCTGACGGCAAACCCAACACTGACCTAATCCCGACACCCCTGGTTATGGCCCGTTACTTTGCAGCGGAGCAGACGGCCATTGAAAAGCTGGAAGCCGACCGCGAAGCAATCAGCCGAGAGATGGAAGAAATGGACGAGGAACACGGAGGCGAGGAGGGGCTGTTATTCGAGGCCAAGACTGAGAAGGGCAAGCTCACCAAGGCAAGCGTTAGTGCTCGGCTGAAGGAGATCCAGCAGGACCAAGAAGCTCAGGAAGAACGTAACGCTTTGGAAGCCTACCTTGCCCTAATCGAAAAAGAAGCCGCTGCCAATAAGCAGGTCAAAGACGCGCAAAAGGCCCTGAATAAAAAGGTGGAGGCCCAATACGCCAAGCTCACGGAGGACGAGGTTAAAACCTTGGTGGTCAATGATAAATGGCTGGGGAGACTCGCATTAGATGTCCAGACCGAACTCGACCGCGTCTCCCAAGCCCTCACCGGACGTGTCAAGACGCTGGCGGACCGTTACGCCGCTCCGCTACCTCAGCTCGTCCAAGAAGCGGAATCCCTCTCGGCTCGCGTGGATGATTACCTGAAGAAGATGGGGTTCGTATGGAACTGAAGCCTGGGTACAAGCGGACCGAGGTGGGGGTGATACCGGAGGACTGGGATCTGCAACCCCTCGAACGAATTACAGACCCAAAGAGGCCAGTATCTTACGGCATCGTTCAGACTGGTCGTCCTGTGGAGGGCGGCATCAGGTGTGTGCGCGTGGTTGACCTCGACAACGGGCGAATCAACACCGAAAACCTGATTACGACATCGGAAGAAATCAGTTCGTCCTACAAGAGAACTATTCTGAAGAAAGGTGATTTGATTATTGCCTTGCGAGGGAAGATTGGGGAACTCGCAGTGATCGACGACAACTTGGTTGGTGCAAATCTCACGCGCGGAATCGCCCTAATCGCGCCCCTGAAAAACTATGACAGCAGATTCCTTTGCCAATATTTGTCGTCGTCCCCTAGCAAACACGTATTGGAAAAAACTTGAATGGTTCGGCACTTCAAGAGATACCCATAGGTACGCTCCGGAAGATACCTGCGGTCTTACCTTCCCTTACCGAACAACGCGCCATTGCCGCCGCTCTGTCCGATGTGGATGACCTGATTGCTTCGCTGGACAAGCTCATCGCCAAGAAGCGCGACATCAAACAGGCCGCCATGCAGCAGTTCCTGACCGGAACACAACGGCTGCCGGGGTTTAGCAGGAAAACGGGCTACAAGCTGACCGAGGTGGGAACTATTCCTGAGGACTGGGACATCGCCTCAGGCATAGAGATGACGACACTAATAGGTAAGGGTGCTTCGCCGAGATGGCAGGGTTTCACCTATACAAGTTCCGGGATGTTATTCGTTACCAGCGAAAACGTGCGCGAAGGATTTCTCGATCTCACGGAACCGAAATACTTGCCCCTTAGCTTTCACGACAAATTGAAGCGAACTAAGCTTCGAAAGGGCGATATTCTAATCAATCTCGTCGGGGGTTCCATTGGCCGTACGTGCCAAGTCACTTCCGATCTCGGTGAAGCCAATGTGAATCAAGCGGTTGCTGTATTTCGGGTCAGTGAACGGCATTGGGCTCCCTTTGTCTCGTATTACTTCCAGTCTTCCACGACGGTTGCCCGCATCCTGGAAATGCAGGTTGATGCCGCTCGTCCGAATATCTCTTTAGGCGATTTGCGCCGCTTCCCAGTCGCATTTCCCCCTCTCCTCGAACAACGCGCCATAGCCACCGTCCTCTCAGACATGGACGCCGAGATCACAGCCCTGGAAGCTCGCCGGGACAAGACCAAACTTCTCAAACAAGGGATGATGCAGGAACTGCTCTCAGGAAGGATCAGGCTCGTATGAGCACCGTCGGCCAAATTGAAAAGAAGACGCAGCAACGTGTGGTGAAGCTGTTCTGCGATACGTTGGGGTACGACTATCTCGGCGATTGGACCGACCGTGAAGACAACCGCAACATCGAAGAAGACTATCTGCGGCCTTTTCTGAAAAAACAGGGTTATAGCGGGACCCTCATGAGTCGCGCCTTATACGAAGTCAACAAGGTTGCTGGCGACCAGACTAAGAGCTTGTACGACATAAACAAAGCCGTCTATGATCTTCTCCGCTACGGTGTAAAGGTCCGCGAGGACATGGGTGAAAAGACCCAAGACGTTTGGCTGATCGATTGGAAGAACCCACTCAACAATCACTTCGCCATTGCCGAAGAAGTGACGGTGAGAGGTGCGGACGCGAAGGCGAATACCAAACGGCCCGACGTGGTGCTCTATGTGAACGGCATAGCATTGGGGGTGCTGGAGCTGAAACGCTCCACGGTATCGGTGAGCGAGGGCATACACCAAAACTTGGATAACCAGAAGCCGATCTTCATCGAACGGTTTTTCACGACTATGCAGCTCGTCATGGCTGGCAACGACACCGAAGGACTTCGCTACGGAACTATCGAGACCCCGGAAAAGTACTACCTGACGTGGAAAGAAGAGAGCGACATAGAGAACCTTCTCGACCGGAGCCTGATCCAACTCTGCGAGAAAAACCGCTTTCTGGAAATTCTCCACGACTTCATCGTGTTCGACGCTGGTGTGAAGAAGACCTGCCGCCACAATCAATATTTTGGTGTGAAGGCCGCACAGGCTCGTGTGAATGACCGCGAGGGTGGCATCATCTGGCATACCCAGGGTAGCGGCAAGAGCATGATAATGGTCTGGTTGGCTAAGTGGATACGGGAGAATATTACCGATGCCAGGGTGCTCATCATCACCGACCGGACCGAACTGGATGAACAGATCGAAAAAGTGTTCAAGGGAGTGAATGAAAAGATTTATCGCACGACCAGCGGTGCTGACCTGATCCAAACACTCGACGCCACTACGCCCTGGCTGCTGTGCTCGCTGATCCACAAGTTCGGCGGCAAGGAACAGGAGGATGGCGACGTTGAGGGCTACATCGACGAGGTAAAGAGAGCACTGCCGCCCGGCTTCAGGGCCAAGGGTGACCTTGTGGTGTTTGTGGACGAGTGCCATCGCACTCAATCGGGCATGCTGCATGAGGCGATGAAGTCCATACTCCCATCAGCGTTCTTCATAGGCTTTACCGGGACACCGCTCCTAAAGACAGATAAGCAGAGGAGCATAGAGGTCTTCGGCACGTACATCCACACCTACAAGTTCGATGAGGCGGTGAAGGACCGAGTAGTCCTAGATTTGCGCTACGAAGCGCGGGACGTTGACCAGCATATCACCTCCCAGGCGAAGATCGACCAGTGGTTCGCAGCCAAGACCAAAGGATTGAATGATGTTGCGCTGGCCCAGCTCAAGCAGAAGTGGGGAACGATGCAGAAGGTGCTTTCCAGTCAGTCCCGGCTGGAAAAGATAGTGGCGGACATCCTTCTGGACATGGCGACCAAGGATCGGCTGCAAGGTGGTCGGGGCAATGCCATGCTCGTTTCCAGTAGCATTTATCAGGCTTGCAAATTCTACGAGCTATTCGCTTCCCACGGCCTCGATAAGTGCGCCATCGTCACTTCCTATGTTCCGTCAATTTCTGACATCAAAGGGGAAGAGACGGGCGAGGGGCAGACCGAGAAGCTCAAGCAATACGACATCTACAAGAAGATGCTGGGTGCTTGGTTCAAGGAAGACCCGGACGCAGCGGTAAAGAAAGCAGAGCAATTTGAGAAGGACGTAAAGAAGAAATTCATCGAAGAGCCGGGACAAATGAAACTCCTGATCGTCGTGGATAAGCTCCTGACGGGCTTCGATGCACCTCCTGCGACCTATCTCTATATCGACAAACACATGCAGGATCATGGGCTGTTTCAGGCAATATGTCGCGTGAACCGGCTGGATGGCGACGACAAGGAATACGGATACATCATCGACTACAAGGACCTGTTCAAGAGCTTAGAGGGTGCAGTCGCGGATTATACGTCCGGCGCACTCGACGGGTACGATAAGGAAGATGTGGCCGGACTGCTGACCGACCGGCTGGAAAAAGCCAAGGAAAGGCTGGAAGAGGCCCGTGAGGCAATCAAGGCATTATGTGAACCTGTGGAGCCCCCCAAGGACACTGCGGCCTACCTCCGTTACTTTTGCGCCAAGGATACGGCGGACAAAGACCAGTTGAAGGACAATGAGCCGAAGCGAGTGATGCTGTACAAGCTCACGGCGTCACTCCTCCGGGCGTATGCAGATATTGCCAATGAGCTTGAGAAGGCGGGCTACACGCCTGAAGAGAGCGAAAGAATCAAGCAGGAAGTGGAACACTACGAGAAGGCCCGCAGCGAAGTTAAGATAGCCAGCGGAGACTACATCGATCTGAAGATGTACGAACCCGCGATGCGCCACTTGATAGACACCTATATCGTAGCCGAAGAAAGCGAGAAGATTTCAGCGTTCGACGACTTGAGCCTTGTCCAATTAATTGTGGAAAGAGGTATAGATGCAGTTGACGATCTGCCACGAGGTATCCGCAAGAATAAAGAAGCGGTGGCCGAGACTATTGAAAACAACCTTCGCAAGCTGATTATTGACGAACAGCCGATCAATCCGAAATACTACGAAAAAATGTCGGAGCTACTGGACGCGCTTATCAAGGAGCGCCGGGAAAAGGCGGTGGAGTATGAGCAGTACCTTGCCAAGATAGTTGAACTCGCCAGAAAAGTACAGAATCCGGGTGGGGCGGACTATCCAAAATCGTTGAACACTCATGCCAAGCGGGCATTGTATGACAACTTGGGGCAGGATGAGGTACTTGCAATTACCCTGGACGCGGAAATTAGGCAGACCAAGAAGGACGATTGGCGCGGCAACAAGTTCAAAGAGCGGGAAGTGCGCATCGTTATTCGTAAGCAGTTAAAGGACGAGGATTTGACCAACCGGATTTTCGACTTGGTCTGGAACCAAAGTGATTATTGAAAGCCATCAAATCAGGGTGAGCGGGCTGGTCGTGGAAGTGGTTCGCAAGAGGATCAAGAACCTGCATCTGGGGGTCTATCCGCCAGGTGGAAGGGTGCGCGTGGCCGCCCCAATGCACGTAAGCGACGAGGCAGTACGCCTGGCAATCATTACACGGTTGGCCTGGATCAAGCGGCAGCAGGCAAAGTTTGGAGGGCAGGAACGGCAGTCCGAGCGCGAATTTGTCTCGGGTGAAAGCCACTATTTCCAGGGCCGCCGTTATCGTCTGAATGTGGTTTATCAGAAAGGCCGGATGCGAGTCCTCGTTCGTAACAAGAGCACCATTGACCTGTTTGTCAGGGAAGAGAGCGATCCTTCGCAACGGCAAAGAGTGTTCCAAAAGTGGTATCGTGAGCGGCTCAAGGCGATGATTCCGCCGCTAATCGAGAAATGGGAGAGCATCATCGGCGTGAAGGTGGCCGACTGGGGCGTGAAGCAGATGAAGACCAAGTGGGGAACCTGCACCATCAAGGCCCAACGCATTTGGCTGAATCTGGAGCTAGTCAAGAAGCCGGTGCAGTGCCTTGAATACGTTGTCGTCCACGAAATGGTGCATCTCGTGGAAAGACACCACAATGACCGTTTTGCTGCCCTAATGGACAGCTTCATGCCGCAGTGGAGGTTGCACCGAGAAGAGCTGAACCGTTCCCCGTTGAGGCATGAGACTTGGGATTACTGATGATCACGCTGGCGGCCAGCCAGGCGGCGGACTGCCCGCTACCAGACCTCACCCAAGAAATTTCTGTATCCCACCCATTATCCCTTCAAGAGCCCGAACAGATTGAACGATATCACCCCTAATTTCCCGACTGTGGTCTGCATTTTCAATTACCATCGTCTGTCCAGCAGTCGCCTCCCGAGCCTCGGCCAATCTTGTGGCATCGTAATGGGAATCAGCCGTGCCTACGACGAATAACGCTTGGTGCGGCCTTTGCTTGATCTGGGCGCACAACGTCTCGTTGCGAAAGATGGGCGTGAGCCAGACACAGCGGAAGGCGGGCAGGGTCTCATCAGTAGCCAGTAGTTACCCCATAGTCCAGGGACGTTTCCCAATCATATTTTGCCGTGACTCCTTCCTGCATTTCAAGGCAAAGGGTTCTCCTTATACTTTGCCAAAGTCTCGACAACCGTCTGCCAAAGAGTGTTCGCCGTTTCCTGCGTTTCCAACTCTCCTTGAATCCACCAAATCTTGTCAGCCAAAGCCCCGTCGTTGTGTCTTATCCACAAGAGAACGGCTATGTTCATATTGTGGCGACGTTCAAAGACCTGAATTGCCAGGACCGCTGGCTTTCCGCTGAACTGCGGGTGATTCGCATAGTCACGCCAAGCCTTTCTGATTTTCTCCAGGAAATTGCTTCGTCGGGCCTGAAACGTGATCCAAACCTCTTCGGTTTCCTTGTCTAAGAGCACCAGCGTCAGTCCTTCAGGTGGCACCCCGTAGGCCAGATCTGTTTGGTCAAGTTCATCAGCCCTGCGCTCCTTTGTGCCCTCGCTGCGAAGCTTTCTAAGCGATCCCATCTTTTTTCATGCCTCCTTATAGTGATAATGCTCCAATGTGCTGTTTCCACTGGGAGGCGCGAATTAACGCTGCCCCGGCCCCGCTCATCGCATCGCGGATGATTCCGGCGTGTGCGAGCTTCCCACGCCCCGATTATGCCAATGAATCTCTCTCGATATCACCGCTTCCCTCACAAGCCGCGCACTCGCAAGATTGGTCATCAGGGCTCTTCTTCCCTGTACCGCCGCACTCAGGGCACGCGATTATCAGCCCCCTTATCCACCCTGCAGTCAAATGCATGAACCAGTCGAAGTCTCTGAACACGGAATTCCGTATTGAGGGTTTGTTCAAATCGGCAGCAGAGAACAGCTTCTCCACTTTAGAAAGCGTACGTTCGGCCATCGCATAGAGTTCGCTGTCCCAGTGAAGATCCTCATCTTCGTGGAAATGAATCGCATAGAATCGGCCACAGGAATTTCGTCGGAATACGCGGACACCTCCCGCGCCCACCTTGGTGTCAACAAACACCAACTGGTGGTGATCATGAACTTGGATCCAGTCGCCGCAAACCTCAAAGCCATTCGGAGAAAATAGATCCACTATTTCAGTCTTGGCGTGGCGCAAAATGCCCTCAAGTTCCTGTTGACGGGCGTAGGCTTTCTTGCCCTTCTGTAATGTGCGTATCGAGCCCATACCAAAAATCCTTTCTGTTCGCGGTAAGACTGGCCCATCCTAGAACGTCGTGGCACCGAATCTGCTGTCCGCGAGAATTCCACTGAATTATAGAAAAATCGTCATCATCGTCATACCGACATTTCCCCGTATTCCTGCTGAGTTGTCGGAGACGGTTTATGTCCGGTAGAGACGGAGAAGTCGTCATCGCTATCGTCATCGTCAACACTCTGGCCTGGAGAGTTCGTTGTTTCGGATGACGATGATGACGGTATTTCTTGCGATGAATCGGATTCAGAGCGGCTGAGAATCACTAGTCGCTGAGATTTTGTGCGCGGCTGGCTGACCGCGACCCCGGCGGCGGCGAGGCTTTCTTTCAGTTCGTTGATACGCCTGGTCAAACTATTTGGGGCTTTGGGCCAGGTAGCTTCCTTGTCATGTCCCTCGGTTTTCGCTATGGCTGCCAGCTCCGAGTAAAGCTTGGAAGGGCTTCCTTGCCAGAGCAGCCTCGATGACATGAGTTGCACTACCGCCAAACAAACCGGATCAGTTCCGAGCAATTCCTCGTGATGACGGGAAATATTAGCGTGATAGGCTTTAAGAAACTCTTCTTGGGCTATCCCAAGCGCTTGTGCGATTGCGCAGCCCCACAGTTCCCACGAGTCCATTCGCTGCAGCTTTTCCAGTTTTACCGTTGGTTTGATCTTCATCGCAGCGGAAAGGATGTTCAGGATGCCTCCGAATATGCCTGGGCGGGCATCCCGAAACCTCTGCTTCAGCTCTTCCTCGCCGCCCAGCAGCGCGCATTCCCGATCTGTCAGCCGTTCGAGCCTTATAATGATCGACCGATCAAGGACATCCGGGGCATGCGAGGGCAGATTTATACCATTGAGAATTGCGGAGCGACGGAACCGAAAAACTGTGTCATCATCATCGGAATAGAGGGTGCGCTTTGAAAAACCTCCTCCAGTAACTGCCCTGCAAATTTCAGGGCTGGCCCATTTCGGCAGTCGCTCAATGTTGTCATAGACGGGTAGCGCGTTGTGATCCAGGGCCTGGATGAGTTCGGAACGGCCCTGGGGAAAGCTCAGTGTCAGCGTGCAGGAGGGATCAATGCTGTCCCGAATAATTTCCGAGCAAGTACTCTTTCCCGACCTGGGGGAACCATAGAGGAGGAGAAGAGGGCGTTGAATGTGTTCCAACGGGAGACTGCAAATCCATACCAGAATGAGCTTTTGCTCGTCAGCGTTTTTTAGCGGTAGGAAGTTGAGTATGTCTTCTACTCTTCCATCCGGTTTCGGCAAAGGCAAAGGTTTTTGGTGACTGAACCGCCGAAACACGGGAACGATAGGGGATGTCGTACCCCAACCGTCCCGAGTGACCACGACGACCTTTCCGGTGTCCGTACCAAGGTCAACCCACAGTTCCCCGTCCAGGTATGCGAAGCGGTTATGGAGAGGATGCCTCTCCCTCGCCGTGTGTTTCAGAAACGTGGCGGCCTTCTTTATCACTCCATCGCTTATCGCGTCGTCGTATTCTGCGAAATAGGCGGTCTGGCAAAACGCCCCGAATTGGTCGGAACGAAGGCTCAATGGCTGATAATACTCGTTGAGTCTGGCCCAACCCCAAGCGGTTCCGCGGTCATCCAAAAAGACCCATACACCCAATGCCAGAAGGAGATCGAGCAGTTTTCGGAGAAGGGATTTTGGCCCTTTCTCCTTCGAATTTGAGGGCGCTTCCTCATGGCCGGTCTTATTGAAGCTCTCGTCTTCAGTTGTCGAACCCATATCCTTTCATACCTCCAAACGTTGATGATAATGCTTGCTAAGTAGTCATATCAGTAGTTGGTCAGGTAGTCAAGAAGGTAGGGCACAATCACTTGACAACATTGAGGATTAATCGTTGCGGATATGGAAGCGGCGGCCATGCGCGCGGCGGGACATCTGGTCGGATCCTTGGTGCGAACCCTGAGGCAACAGGCTAGCTCTTTCTCTTTGATTTCTCGCCTGGAGGCAGAGCCAGGGGAGCGTTCGTGTTCGCAAGCCATGCGTGGTTTTTATTGTCGTATTCGATATTGAACGTTGCAGTCTTGGCTTCCTTGTTCCATCCGAGTTCGCCGAGCAAGGCGCTGACGGACAAAAGCCGATTGTTCCCGGTCTTTGTGTTTATCGGGGTGGCTCCCGTTTCATTTTCGGTACATGGTCTGAGCCAGAAAAAGCCCTTCCGGCTGTCGTCCACAAAGAATTGCACATGATGAAAATCTTGGCCGAACTCCTCTTTCATGAGCGAGTACGCCTTTTGAAAAATTAGCAGGCGATTGTATTTTCCCGAGATGGAAACGGACGCTTTCGTCCGTCGCGTTTTTCGTTCAACTATTCTGAGCGCCATAGTGTCTCCTTTCCTCGTAAGAATGAACCGCATCCTATCACCTCATCCACACTTGGGTCAAGCATGTAACGATCAACTTGGTACCCCGTTGACAACTTCATAGACAACTATTATATTACTACTATTGACGCAACGGAGAACTACTTAATGGACGTAAAAAGGACTATTTTCTTTCCCGATGGCAGGTTCATTTGGATTTTTCAAGCCCCTGAGACTCTGCTGGTCGAGGACGCGGATGGCGGCCTCCGAGAAATTCGCTCCACCGCTATTGAACGCGAGATGTGGGGTAAGAAAGGGACGACGGACAAAAGAGGAAGGGGTGAAGCGACATCGCAGAGAAAGGAATCCCGTTTCGTCAGGCTGAAGGATGCGCCTGCATATCTCGGGATGGACCCGAATCGCTTCAACGCGGAAGTCCGCCCGTACTTGACCGAGATGTCCATCGGCAAGCAGGGCATCGCATTCGATAGGGTTGACTTGGACGCTTGGGCCGTCGCATATAAGGATCGCAACGGGCGTCCTGGTAAGGCCATGAAAGGAGGTAAGCCTTGGGACGCAAGCGAACACCGGGGCTCATCAAAAGAGGCGAAACCTGGCACATCCAGAAGACAATCGCCGGACGACGCGTTAGACAAAGCACTGGAACGGATTCTCTCGAAGAAGCAGAGCGATACCTAGACCACGTTACCGAGGAAATACGTCGCACCAAAGTTTACGGCGAGAGACCTCAGAGGACTTTCGCGGAGGCGGCAGCGAAGTACCTGGACGAAGCGGACAAGGCAAGCTTGTGGGTAGATGCTATCCAGATCAAGATGCTGCGCCCTTTCATTGGGCATCTTAAGTTGGAACAAATTCACATGGGGACCCTTCAACCCTTCATAGAGGCAAGACGCTATCGAAAGCTGAAAGACGGCACCATGAAAAGGAACAAGGTGCGGACAATCAACTACGGGCTCCAGACGGTGCGCCACATTCTTAATCTTGCCGCCGGTGAATGGATTGACGAAAACGGCATGACCTGGATGGCGGCAGCTCCGAAAATAAAATTCCTTCCCGAGAAAGACAAGCAGAAGCCGTACCCTCTGTCATGGGTGGAGCAGGATCGTCTATTTGGCGAGCTTCCTGATCACCTCGTTCGGATGGCGCTGTTCAAGGTGAACACTGGGTGCCGAGAAGCTGAAGTCTGCGGGCTCAAATGGGAGTGGGAAAGCCCCTGTCCAGAGCTTAGTACCTTTGTTTTTGTCATTCCCGGCAGACACCGCAAAAACGGAGATGACCATGTCGTGGTCTTGAACCGGACGGCTCTCGCTGTCATTGAGCAAGTGAGAGGGGAACACCCCGAATATGTCTTTACGTATAGGGGCAAGCCCGTGAAGAGGATGTACGATTCGGCATGGAAGAGTGCGAGGCTGCGGGCCGGGTTACCGCAGGTCCGCGTCCACGATCTCAAGCACACTTACGGTCGGAGATTGCGTGCAGCCGACGTACCTGAGGAAGATCGTAAAGACCTGTTGGGCCACAAGCACGGGCGCAGCATCACAACCCATTACTCAAGGGCCGAGATCGCGAAACTTATAGCTTATTCGAACAGGGTTTGTCTGGACGAAAGACACAAATCTGACACAAGCGTGTTTTTGGAAAAGAAAAACCGCCGAGAGCAGTCAACTCAAGTCGGCGGTATTTCTAGGTAATCTGTGGTGGAGCTGGACGGGATCGAACCGACGACCTCTTGAATGCCATTCAAGCGCTCTCCCAACTGAGCTACAGCCCCAGGAATTTTTAATTATAAAACCGAGTTTGGACCGGTGTCAATATTTTCCTTCTAACCGGCAAGGTTCAACGTAAAGCCCAGTATCTCAGCAGGGTCGTTTATCCTGAGCAGGCGATACGGCCCTTCGGAGTAGACTTCGCCCTCCTTCACTCGATGCATCACGTCCTCGACGTCTTCGACCCGTATCTTGGCCTTTTCCTTGAGAGTCTCCAGTTCAGGTATCTGTCGTAGGGATAGGAAGACGAAGACCCGGTCTCCGGCTCCCTTGGCATCGTACACGAACCCTTTCTTTCCGATAGGGATCTCGATGGGCTCATGGGCCTTGACTTTGCCTGTGTCGCGCATCAAAGGCGCGGGAGGCTCCGGCTTCTTGGCCTTCTTACCCTTCTTGAGTTGCGGTTTGGGCTGGGCTTTCAGGGCCTCGGGGTACAAGAGTTCGACTGCTTTGGGTCCTTGCCGGAAGATGTAGCAGTAGCCGTCTACGTTGGGCTCGAACCTGAACTTATATTGGTCCCCCTTCTTGAACGAAGTATCAAAGCTTTGTGGGGCGCCGAATTCTTTCTCACCCTTGCCCTTGACCATTACCTGGCTAGTCATGCCGATTATGGGGTTTGGAATGACAATCTTGTCACCAGCAGGAACTTTTGAGGAAGGAGAAATTTCATTATACGAGGCAAGTCCCGAACTGAGACCCGCATCGCCCATGGTCTTCTCCGCGACGCTGTCGAGGGAATCCCCTTCCTTAAAGGTATAGGTGGTGGTGTCCGGGTCGTTCCCGTCCTTTCGAGGCTTGGCTAGAGCAGGCCACGGATAAGCCTTGAAATATTCCCCTTTCATAGTGAGGGGCGGCTTGGTTTCTTCTATCGGGGGAAGGGGAGGAGGTTCGTCTTTCTTTTGAAAATAGGCGCATCCCGAGATCAGCCCCAGGATGATGAACAACGAAATGAGGGGTCGCTTCATAAAGTCCTCCTGGCTCGGCCGTTGCGGCCGTCCAATCTCACTTGACAAGTCCCGGGGTAGCAGCCGGTGCCTTCGGTGAAGGAGCCGCCTGACGCTGTGGTGTTGGCGGAGCAAGTTCCTGCGTCGTCCCCTTCCACTTTGTCATTAATGAGTGCCATTGATCTCTCACCTGCTTAGGAGCATAGGTAACGGCTTTACCTGTGAGCTGGTCAACCGGCTTGACGAGCTTCGAGGTTTTGACCAAGGGCCAGTCGGGAATCCCTATCAGCATCACCTGAACCGCCGCAGCCACTACGAGTAGCCCGGCCACGATTCCCATGACCGCTCCGAAAATGCGGTCCAACCAGGTCAACCGGGTCAGGTCGATCAGCGCCTCCAGTATCCGCCGGATGACTACAAACACGACCTGGACGGCAATAAAGATGACTATCATCGCAAGGACCATTGAAACTTGTGGATCCAGGGACGAAATCTTGCTCAGGTAAGCCTGTGCCGTAGGATAATACTTAATCGCAAGGCCCACCCCGGCCACCAAACTGGCCAACGCGGTAAGGGATCGAACAAATCCTTTCCATATTCCCAGGATCAGGGTGACCAGGAGAGTACCCATGACAAACAGATCAATTGCATTGTAGGCTTCAATCGAATTCATGGATTCTTCCCCTGGATTCAGGAAGCAAGTTCGAAACCTGTTGTTGGAGAGTAAGGCTCCTTAGATTCGAGACCGGCCCCTTCACAATTCCGCTCGCGGGTGCAGGACTTGCCGGCCATAACAATCCTCTTTGTCAGATTCCTTTTCAAGAGAGGTTTCCGGAAATGAGGAAAGCTCATCGATCCCACAAGAATAAGCTGTTCATCCAAGGTTGCCCGCGCCCCAATCATGTCGTCTCCGTCCCTAAACAACATAGGGCCAATACCATCGAATCCCCATTTTACCGGGAAATCCGTTTCGATCATCTCATCCGCGTCGCAGTCTAAAATGATGCAGCCCCCGCGGGATCGAACACCCCTGGCCAGTTCATTGAGATGTTCTCGGACAAAAGGATCAATAGCCGACGCAATCCCGCGGCCCTCGGGAAATCCCCCCGGGTGCTCGCGAAGGAATATCATCTTGATTCCAGCGTCTAACATCGCTTGCGCGGCTGTCAGATGAAATCTTTTCCAATACTCAAGAACCGTGTCAACAAAATCGGGATCGCTTGTCAACATCCGACAGGCGCTGTCAAAATCGAAGCTCATCCAGAGTGCATCCCACAGACCAAAACCCACTGTTCCGGCAACGAGAACGCGGTCGCGAGCAAGCTTCTTTACTCTGTTGTAAAACCGGCGGACATTGTCCTCTTCGCAAAGAACCTGTGACCCGACCAGGGAATCCCATTCCTGCTTGTTCCTAAAGCACCCTCCCTGGTACGAAAACTCTACCAGTCTTTCGCGTTGGTATGTCACCTCAAAGGCCCTTCCAACTTTGTCCACGACAATGCCCCATGCCGGCAAATCCATGTCTAAAGGATAAAGTACTATAGAGACGTCAAATCCTTGCGCGACATCCATTTCCATCTTTAGCAGGGAAGAGCGACGGAGAAAACCATAGAACAGTCCCTTACGTCTCACCCTTCTCGGTGAGCGGTTCATGACGTGGCCGGAAAAGAGGTGCTTGTAGGCGCAGGCATCGTTAAAGAGCATGGAATTGGGACGAGTAAGGTCCCCAATGGGAGAGAGCGTGGCCGGTTCGTTCCGGTCGCTAAGGATTTTTCTAATGGACTTGACAGGGGGCATTGGTCTTCCGTGAGAACGGATCTCGGACGGCCCCCTTGTATTACTAATAGATATATTTGTCAATAAAAATCAAAGTGTTCCTGGTGAAACTTAAAGTTAGCTGCCTCGTGCCGCTTGAACAACCATCCGGAAGGTCTCCGAACCCCTTTACGGCCTCTTTATCAAAATGTCCGGTTGACAGCATGCCATAGCCGGATGTTAAGCTGCCGCAACATCTCTTTTCGCGAAGGCAAGCATGAAACATAACCGGAGTGAAGGTCGGGGTCCGGAGCAACTCAGGGACTGGAGGATAACCAGTAGGGTGCTGGACTACGCAGAAGGGTCGGCACTGATAGAGACAGGTCGAACACGCGTGGTCTGTGCCGCCAGTGTCGAGGACAAAGTGCCATCGTTCTTGAAAAATCAGGGGAGGGGATGGGTCACCGCCGAATACGGCATGCTTCCTCGTGCCACTCATACTCGGTCCTCCCGCGAACGCGGCTCCAGGATAGGTGGCCGAACCATGGAGATCCAGCGCTTGATCGGGAGATCTTTGCGTTGCGTCACCGACTTGCCGGCACTGGGGGAACGGACGATTACCATAGACTGTGACGTGCTCCAAGCCGACGGGGGTACGCGTGTAGCCTCCATCAGTGGAGCGTGGGTGGCCCTTTATCGGGCGTGCGCAACACTTGTGGAGACTGGTAAACTATTATCGAACCCGCTGTTAGATTCCGTAGCCGCGGTAAGCGCGGGTATAGTCGGTAACGAATTATTGCTGGACCTGGATTACGATGAGGATTCCGTTGCCGAGGTTGACATGAACGTGGTTATGACCGGTCGGGGACGCCTCGTAGAGGTTCAAGCCACTGCGGAAGGGGCCCCTTTTTCCCTTGCCCGCATGAACTCCATGGTCCGCCTCGCACAAAAGGGGATCAAGATTATCCAACAAATTCAGACGGAAGCTGTCAAAGAGGCCGCAAATCGGGTTTGAACCTGGGAGGAGGGCAGTTGATTCAAATGCCAAAAGTGATGTTCGATATTGAGAATGATTTGGTGGGGACAGGAAAGATTGGTGAGACAGGCTTCTGAAAATCCCCTAGAATGGCCTCCGGAGAGATTATTGGCGTAGGGGCGCCGCCCGCTGCGCCCTCATTTCGGGCGGTTCGAGAACCGCGCCGTACAAGACCTGCATTATTTCCTAGCCGGATTTCTGGTTTTGAGGCGGTTTCAGATGCCTGTCCCGGCATTGGTCCCGCGTCCCACGGGGCTCCGAGGGTGGAATCGGTCAATAATCCTGGTATACATGGCGTAAGTGATCACCGTCTTTCAGGATTTCCAGGACCGGCGTTGGCCGTATCCGACGGCTCCGGGAGACCGGCAGAAGCACCCGTCGCTGTTTCGCTGTTGTTACTTGTGATTCCGGAGATTTTCTCCAATAGGGCCGATCGGTGTGTCTCATCCGTTGTTAGCTTCAGGGCATGCCCGTAATCTTCCGCTGCCTTTGGGGAGAGCCCCTTGGCAACCAATATCAAAGCACGGTTCTCATAGAACGTAGGGTTCGTAGGATCGAGCGTGATGGCCATCGAGTAGTCGGCCAACGCCTTGTCCAGTTCGCGCCGTTCGTGATAAACGAGGCCTCGGTTGTTGTACGCGACAGCATCCTTGGGGTTCAATTCCAGTGCCTTGTTGTAATCGGCCAGCGCTTTGTCGGTCTCTTTCATTTTGTAATTCGCATCGGCCCTTACTCGATAAATTTCCTCATTTGACGGGTCCTTTTCGAGCGCGGCATCGAAATCCTCGACTGCTTTCTGATGCTTCCCGCTCTTGTGATATGTGAGACCGCGATCCCGGAGCGCAGGTACGAAATCGGGGTCGAATTTCAATGCCTGAGTCCAAAGCTGAAGGGCCTGCTTTTCCTTCCCGTCTCGGTAGTCCTGTAGGCCCTGGCTGTGCAACTCCTCGGCATAGACTTTTCGCACGTTTGATATTCGTTGCTCAGTGTCCGGAAGATTTCCGCGACCTCCAGCTGATTCGACAGCCTTGAGGTAGGACTCCAGAGCCCGGTCGTAGTCCTTGCGCTGTTCATAGATTTCTCCGAGTCCCTGGTATGCTCTCACATTCTTTTTGTTCAATAAGATACCTTGCCGCAGGTCTTTGATCGCCTGGTCCAGTTCACCTTTGTCCTTGCGGACCAGCCCCAGCGTGGTGTGAAGGATACTGTCCTTCTTGCCCTGTTTTAGAGCAGCGGTAAGGTCTGACAAGGCGCCGTCCAGGTCTCCTTTCCTGTAACGCGCGTTGCCACGGTTCGCTAGCGCAAACGTGTAATCAGGTTTTATTTCCAGCGCGCGGTTATAGTCCTCTATGGCTTTGTCGAACAATCCCTTGCGCTTATATGCGATTCCCCTATTGTTGTACGCGAGATTGTCCTGAGGGTCCAACTGCAGGGAACGGCTAAACAAGGAGATCGCGTCATCCAATTGCCCTTGTTTCAAGGCGTCCACCCCTTGATTATAGAGATCCACTGCGTCTTGCTGGGGGAATGCCTCCAGCGGAGCGAACAACATAAATAAAACTAAACAAAACAATAGGTTTTTCATATTCTCTGGAGTCTCCTGCGATTCTTGCCGCGTCCCTGGTTTAACACAAACTCCCAGGCTCCGTCACCTTCCTTTGGGCGAAAGAAGGGGCAGGGGTCCGGGGGAACTCCTCATTCTATGAGTTAATATATCATATTATTAAACAGATAACCAGTTCACATCAGCATATGTGAAAGATTTTATGATAACATTCGCAATCTATTATTTTTGCTTGACAGGGTGTATCACCGATGTTAAAGAGCCTTTTCAACGAAGCCCAACAACGGGCTAAATTCAGTATCCTTAGCTTGAGTCTACGCCCTCAAGTATAGTTTTAAGGATCTACCGAAGGAGGATGAGGTATGGTGACAAGAGCGGCTGCAATAGTGTTTTGTCTGGGGCTTTGCCTTTGTACAGCTATGTTCTCAGTTTGTGACGCAAGTGGTCCTGGGGGGTACCCAGAGGCTTACTGTGCTCCGGCGCCTGCGCCCTGTGGTCCACCACCGTGCGCGCCGCCGACGTGTGGTCCGCCACCCTGCGCGCCGCCACCCTGTGGGCCTCCATCTCCCTTCGCTTTCTGTGGAGGGATCTTGAGCGCATGCACTGGTATTTGCGGTGCCGTCATCGGCATCCCAGCAGCGATCATGGGAGGCATTCTGGCGCCTCCAAAGATGCCTGGCAGGGGCTGTGCACCACCCATGTGTGCTCCTCCGGCCTGTCCGCCGCAGATGTGTCCGCCTCAAATGTGTGGCGCCCCGCCCATGTGTGGGCCGGCTCCTTGTCCTCCGCCCATAACCAAGTGCAAGCCCGTAGCCTCTTGCGGACCCGCATGTGCTTATAATGCCGGCGGCTATCGATGATGGGCTCGTTGCGCCCCGACCAGACCTGCGCCTGCAACGGCCAATTTTAGTGTAGCAACGCCATCAGAGTCTGTTGTGGATTACGGACGAGGTCGAATTCGGGATGGTCTGAGGACCAGGTGAGAAGCGGTCGTCGGTTGGAAGCCATACCGAAATTTGAAACGCAACTAATTGTAAAGATATGAAAATGCCCGCGGTGGGTAACGGAAATCCTAATACAGTTTACCTGTTTAGGGTACGAGCGGAACTTTAAGCGAGAGTCCTGAAAGTCTGGAACTACGGCTTCAGCGGCATGACACGGGAGCCGCCAGACAGAACTTATAGAAGTTCAACGGATCAGGGGCTTCTTTCCGAGGTTTGGTGAGAAAAACCCCTGATTACAGCCGAGGGGGTGAAGTGGGATCCCCTCTATTTGTTAAAACCCCAATTCCTCCTTATCCACGGGGACGTTCGACGTCCCCTTTTTTTTGCAAGCCCTCTCACGGGAGACTAGTCTCACCTGGTTTTCCAGTCTTCTCTTGTTTCTTCCTTTAAGCGTTTCTTCCGATCCTTCCCCGTCTGCCGGGCCAGCATCGCCTCGCTGATCTTGTCATGTCGCTCTCTTCTTTCCATGTCTTGCAACTCGGCCTGCTCTCTCAGCTTCTCAGCGAGAATCTTGGCGAGGTATGCCTTCATTCGCTGTTCGCTTATTATCCCGTCCTCTAGCTTTTGCCAATCCTCGTTACCTCCGCGGCAATCAGAAATGTGCTTCTGTACCAGGGATCCCGGAATGGCGTGCATATACATCCCACAATGACGGCACTCCACGACGTCTTCTTCCCCCAGGGCTTTCCTGAGGACGTACCCCTCCGCCACCAGCTCGTCGAGAGAGCATTCTCTTTGGATCCACAGGTCCCTTCTCCGCAAGTAACCCCAGCCCTGTCGCTCGGCCCATATGGTCTCCAGGAGTTGGTCGGGCCTGTCGAGTCGGCAGGTGAAACTGGCCGGATGGACCCAAAATGTTTGTGGCTTTCGCATTAGTTTACCTGGCGCGGGCGGGAGGATTACTCACCTTATGAAATAGTAACCGTTCGCCGAGAAAGCGGCTTAATGGTGTCGAACATGGCCGGCGTTCCTGCCAGCTATGCCATGAGCCCGCTAGGACCGGCCTTTGTGCCGGTCAGAAATTGCCCGGTGAACCGTTGCAAAAGAATTCGCTCACTTGACACACTGTGCTGATATTAACTAAGCTGAGAACCGCGGTCAATGCTCAGAATGATGCTCAGGTATGTAATCCGGTTGATTGCTGAACATCACAGCGGTCAATCATTACTTGGAAGTTAGGCATGACAAATAGTGTAAAATCCGGATCGCTTCCTCCATTCCTGGCAACTGCGGTGGGAAGCTTGCCGCATATTGATCCAATTCGGGCAATCGATCTTATCCTGGGCAGCCTTGATTTGTGTCCACACGTGCCACAACTGTCCCGAGCAGATCTTCGGGAACAGATGTGGATCCAGTGTTCTGAGGGCCTGCCCCGATTCAGGCTGGATTCGGACAATCTGTCCTATTGCTTCGACACTTCCGGAGACCCCGGCCCTGAAGTTGAGCGGTTTTATACCGCATACCTGCAAGTCATGGATGGGGCACCAGCAGACGCTTTTGCCATAGGGCCGGAATACGGCAAGGGAATACACTGTTTCCTTGAAAGACTACGTCGGGAGCAGAAGAAGCGCCCCTTCATAAAGATCCAGGTCACAGGCCCTTTGAGCTTCGCCCTCACGGTCACCGATGAAAACAAAAGGGCGATCTTCTACCATTCTATTTTTCGCGATATAGCAGTTAAGGGGATGGGATTAAAGGCGGTCTGGCTGCTGGAACAGTTCAAGCCTTTTGCGGACAATGTGATCGTATTTTTCGATGAACCGAGCTTAAGCGCATACGGCTCTTCCGCTTGGCTCTCGGTTTCCAAAAGTGACGTAATCGAATCACTCAATGATGTCATCTCCATGGTAGTGGAACGTGGCGGTATCCCCGGTGTTCATTGCTGCGGAAACACCGATTGGGGGCTCCTCATGGAGACTTCTACCCGTATCATAAATTTCGATGCTATTGACTATATGGAGTCCATGTCGCTGTACGGTGGGCAAATGTCTGCTTTTCTGGCGCGAGGAGGCGCCTTGGCCTGGGGAGCGGTACCCAACACGGAAAAGATTTTGGATGAGACATCTAATGACGTGATCGACAGGATACGCAACGGGATCGAACTTCTTGAAAAAACCGGCGTGAAGCGTGCCCTTTTGGCGGAAAAGATGCTTGTCACCCCAGCGTGCGGATGCGCGAGCATGACTGTCGAGCAAACTGAAAAGGTTTACAAGATTTTAGCGGAACTTCAGAAGCAATCAGGTGACAACATATTCGGCTGCTGAACAAAGAAAGGATTTGTGATGGGAACAACACTGGCGGTTGCGGGGAAAGGAGGAGTCGGCAAGACCTCCATAACGGCACTAATTATCAAAGCCCTGATTGAGGCCGGCAAGAACCCTCTTCTCGCCATAGATGGGGATTCCAACTCGAACCTGCACGAAGTACTGGGGATCAAAAATCCCAGGAGCGTAGGGTGCGTTCGCGAAGATACTAGGAAAATAGGAGAGAATATTCCCGGCGGCATGACGCGTGATCGGTTTATGGAATACCAAATCCAGGCATCGCTCGAAGAGACCAAGAATCTTGACTTTCTCTCCATGGGCCGTCCGGAAGGACCGGGTTGCTACTGCATGGCAAACAACATCTTGCGGGAAATCATTTCTCGACTCACCGCCAATTACTCGTTTGTAATCATCGACAATGAGGCCGGCATGGAACATCTCTCACGGCGGACAGAAGAGGAGGTCGACCATCTTTTCATCATATCGGATCCCGCTCCTCGGAGTTTGCGTACAATCGGCCGTATTGTAGAGCTAATCGACGAACTGGGAGGGAGGATTCACAACAAGCATCTAGTACTGAGCCGGGTTCAGGGTTCACCTGACGATTTGCCGGAAGTGACACGCAAAGAGATAGAGGCCCTACCTTATCCTCCGGAGGGATTGATTCCTTACGACGACACGCTTGTGAACCTTGATCTTCAAGGACAGGCTTTGCTGAAGATTTCGTCGGAAGCCCCTTCGTACAAGGCAGTCAAAGAGATGCTCGTGCAACTGGGCATCCTGAACTGATGATTGGAAGCCCCGTTGCGAGCGGATTACCGCGAAATTACTTGACTTCCCACACTCCCGCTCTATAATACAAACTGAATCTTTGTTTATTTAGTTTGGAGGAGGTTCTTGGGCTGCGAAGTCACTGATGTGGTTTCGAGTTTGTATGGAGTGTGAAATGGTGTATACCGACGCCCAAGCTTGGTTGGAAGCTCACGAGCTTATCGAGTGCAAGCCCTTAAAGGGTCGCTGGACTCGGCAAACCTGCCTTGAAATCTCCAGGAGGGTACGCAAGGCCCCCAGGAATGCCAAATCTCAGGTGAATCTGGCGGCGGCAAGGACCCTGCCGTGTGCCAATTGTCCAATCCTCGCCGCGCTCGAAAAATAGTAATTCACTGTGATTACAAGTAGGTGGAGAAGCAGAGGGCGAGCCTTGTTCGCCCCTACCATGTCCATTGCCTCCTCATGGAAAGGCATCTCTGAAACACTGCACTATGACAGCTCGGAGGTGATTTTTTCGATCTGCTCCCTGATTACCCTTTCCACAGTGTCCAAGAGTTGCAGATGGATTTCCTCGCGTAGCATGGTCACAATCTCTTCTCTTTTGGGGAGCAGCCCTCTCGTTCGCTCGTCGAAAAGCCCGCGTGAAACGCTCTCGAGCCACACCCTTTCAGGCAAAGAATTCTGGATTGCCTCTGCGATGCCGTTGCCGAGGCTTTCCTGGAAACGGTCCTTTTCGGGTAGTGCGCTCTTAATGGTCTCCAGAATCCTGTTCGTGCTCGGAAGAAGTGCACTAACAAGTTCCTTTAGATCGACTCCGGCCAGGACCCCTTCGATCTTCTTCTCCAGCTTCCTCTGAAACGTTCCCTCAATTTCATCTTTTGGAGGGAGCAAGGACAACAGACGTTCATCAATACGAGCTATGGCTCCGTCAGGTGAAGTCAGGACCTGAAGAGAATCGTCAATCCTGCTCATTATCAGGTCTTCGGTGGGAATGGCCCGCAGCGCCGAATTCAGTCTCTCGTTCACAATGTCAGGCGAGGGTAGGGCAGCGAAGGCATTGTCAAGTCGTATGCGGATATACTCCTGCGACGGCATACCGCGAAGGGCCAGGTCAACTCGTTCAGCAACGAGTTCAGGCGATATGGAGGTTGAAATAGCAGTATCCAAACGGTCTTTGATGAAATCCTGTGAAGGAATGGCCTTGAGAGACCCCTCCACGGCTTCTTTAAGCTGGTCTGAAGAAACGAGCCCTCCGAGGGCTTCCTCAAATCGTTTTCCAATCTCATCACGAGAAAGCATGGATGAGAGCACTTTTTCCAGGCGCTCCCCGATCATTTCGGGAGACGGGAGTGCAGTCTGAACCGCGCTATCCACTCGCTGGGCTATTTCCTGTTCGGAAGGCAAAGACCTGCCGATGATCTCGTCAACCCTCGAAAAGATGTCCTCACGGGTCGGCAGCGAGCTTGCCAGATCCTGCATCATGCCGTCCAAGAGATCCTGTTTGGTCGGGAGTGAGGACGCCAGGTCCTGCATGATGCTGCCCAAGAAATCCTGTTTAGTCGGGAGAGCAGCCTGAGCAGCCTGCTTGAAGGTCTCAGAGATCTCGGACTTGTCGGGTAAAGAGGCTGCCTGTGCCTCACGGATTGAATCCAGGGCACCGGCCAACTCACGCATAGTTTCTTTAAGCTCTTCGCCAGGAAATGCACGAGTGACAGGTTCAATCTTCTCTTCGGGAGAGACCTTGCTCAAAGAAGGGGCCATTGCTTCCTGTTCAGCGGCAGCAGGCGCCTGCGGTTCAGTGACTGGGGCTACCGGTGGGCTTACTTGAGCATGTTTTTCACCCTTCTCAGCCATGCCTGCGAGCTTGCCGGCGGCCGCGGCCACGACTCCGCCTGCCAGAACTCCGCCAGCGATCCCTGCAATTGTTTCAGCCGTCGAGGCTGTGGAAGCGGCCGCCAACTTTTCTCTCGGGGTCTCCTCAGCTTCATCCTCCAGAGAAATCTCGTCGAATGAGATGTCTTCGGTCACTTCCAGCATCGGCTCTTCTTCTCGCGTTTGGTCGAAGAGGATGTCTTCAGCGGAAGCCGCGTCGAGAGTGATTTCTTCAATAGGGATTTCTCCTGCAGCCGGGGCCTGATCCAAGGTAATTTCGTGCGAAGGAGTCTCTGCATAATCCAGAGATTCCTCCTCCAGGCCCAAGTCACTAGTTTTTTCTTCGGGAAATCTTTCAGTGGGAAATTCTTCGGTAGGAAGTTCTTCTCCAAAAAACTCCTGAGTCGTTATCTCTTCGCCTATTTCGTCCAAGGTCAATTCTTCCGTAGCCTCATACGAGGGGGCCACCGCTGATTCAGATTCCACGCCAAGCGTCAGATCTTCGGAATCGTCAAGCTGAATTTCTTGAAGGTCTTCGTTGGCAAGAAGTTCCATTTCTTGGTCTTCCACCGGGACAGTCTCGTCCAGGTCGACACCTAAGATTTCCTCATCACTGGCGTGAATGGCCTCCAGTTCCTCCATGTCAATTTCTCTGATCTCAGAGTCTTCTTCCAGGTCGATGACGTCAAATTCGCCAGAAACGGAGGCATCTCTGACAAGAGAGTCGTCGTCCAACATCAAGTCTTCCGAGGTCAAGACCCTTGACGGCTCCTGGACATCCAAAATCTGACCAATCTCAGTATCATCCGGATCGATGTGGTTGGGTGGTTTGGCGCTAAATTCTTCTATAGGTTCCTCAGACTCGAGTTCCAGGCCCAGGTCGTCTACGTCCATCTCAACGGTTACGGAATGCTTGGCTCCCTGTTCCGACTCGGTCACTTCTTCAGTGGTAGTCTCAAAATCAGGCAGAGCCACCTCGGTATCGAGATCGATTTCCATCACTTCTGAGGAACCGGCGTCAGCGAAATCAGTCGGCGCATCCGAAATCAACTCGATGGTGGGCTCGAACGCCTCCTCCTCCTCCAGTCCCATGTCCTCAAGATTGAGTCGAACCGTGTCCTCATATGTCTCATCTTTAGCCATCTCGCTCGTGTGGTCCAATTCCGCAACAAGTGTTCCCGTATCAATTTCAACCGTATCGCCGACGTCTGTTGACGGCTCGTCGTGCCCCAGGGCCACATTGGACATGGCGAGCAACTCCTCGGTCATTTCTCCCGAATCCTCGTCCGTGAAATCGATCATAATTTCTTCGTCGTCGCCCCCACCGGGGCCGTCAGTTCGGATGCCGAGAAGGAACTCCACCGTCTCTTTCAAAGTAGCGCCGTCAATGGGTTTGCTTAGATATCGGTCCGCTCCCGAGGAGTGAACCTCGGCCGGTGGCGGGCCTCCCGGGTCACCGGTCATCAACAGCACGGGAATGTTGGAGAAATCTCTAGAGCCCTTTATGCGCTGGACAAGCCGCCACCCAGGGGCGTCCGCCAGGACGGAGTTCAGGATGATGAGGTCGGGCTTTTGGTTCTTGATGGCTTCCTTAAGCTCGCCAGAACTGGAAACATTTATAAACTCGTTATCTTCTTGCACTAGAAAGCGCGTTACTGCTTCCCGGCTTCGAGGGTCTTTGTCGGCCACGACGATCCGGTAGGACATGGCGACCTCGCTATTTTTTCCCTAAAAAATACAACTAATTCACCCCAAATGTCAAGTCAATTCAAGGTTAGGACCGCATCTCTTTCACAAGGAAATCTGTGGGGGAGGAACATTATCCTTGATAGAATGTCTTTGACTTTAATCATAAGCTTCTAAGATCCGGATAACAAGCCATCGAAATCCATCCATCGGGTGGAACCGCGCCACCGATAATTCGATTACCCTGAGGCTAACGCCGAGGTTTCTTACGGAACATCTTCGGATCGGTAACCTTGCGCCGAGCGCAATGGCTAAAAAGTAGCTTTATATTAATCAGTTAACCAAGTGTAACCAAGGTAAAAACTTGACTTAATCCTCGATATGGAATAAGGGTACATCTGATTCGAAGAAAGGAGAAATTTCGATGCCCGAGGCTATTGCCACGGCGTTGCCGGTACACACGTTTCACGAACAAGGTTTGCTGGCCATCATCATGGGGGCCGGATGGGTAGTGAAAGGCGTGATGCTTTTACTGCTCTTGTTTTCGGTCATCTGCTGGGGGATCATTCTGACTAAGGCAATCACCCTGTCCCGCGCCCGCAAGGATACTCAGCTCTTCTTCGACGCATTCCGAGAGTCGCGCAAATTCTCCCTCTTGTACGCCGAGGCCAAGCAATTCACATTCAGCCCGCTGGCTCATGTATTCAAGGCCGGGTATGCCGAGCTAAATCGGTTGTCGCGGATACAGCAAGCGGCTCAGAGTTCCACGGATTCCACCCAAGAACCCGAGTATGAACGAACCGGCATGGATAACGTCACACGGTCGCTCCAGCAAGCCGTAACAGCGGAGAGGAGCCGTCTGGAACGGGGGGTGAACTTCCTAGCTACTACGGGATCTTCGGCCCCATTCATCGGCCTTTTCGGGACCGTCTGGGGAATCATGGAGTCCTTTCGCCGCATAGGTGTCATGAAGAGTGCATCGCTGGCAGTTGTGGCGCCGGGGATAGCCGAGGCTTTGATAGCCACTGCAGCAGGTCTCGCGGCAGCAATTCCGGCCGTAATCTTCTACAACTATTTCTTGGGTCGCATAAACACGATTTCCGGGGAAATGGACAACTTTTCTTCGGAATTGATAAACATAATTGAGCGGATTTACTGGGCGCGAAAATAACGGTATCTGTCTCTGTTCCAGTTCTGCTCCCACATATGCACCGCGGAGTAATTGATGGCCTTTAGCATGAGTTCGAACAGAAGAACGGCCATGTCAGAGATCAACGTCACACCCCTGGTAGACGTTATGCTGGTGCTGCTGATCATCTTCATGGTCACGGCCCCGATGATGCAGGAAGGGGTTTCAGTGGAGCTGCCTCAGGCCAAGGGAGCACCGCTGGCCAAAGAACAGCAGGTGGAAGAGGTCGTTATAGCCGTTTCTGGCCAAGGAAACGTTTTTGTCAACGAAGTAGCGGTTCAGGAAGACCAACTAGCGGAAAAGATCCTTGAGGCTATCAAAGATCGTCCCTCGCGAGAAGTATATCTTCGAGCGGACAAAACTGTTCCTTATGGGACCGTGGTCCGCATCATGGGAGCGCTTAAGAACGCAGGAATAGCCAATCTCGGGATGATAACGACACCTCAAGAGGAATCTGCCCCTGTAAAATGACCAGCTCTTACCCCAGATCCCCGGCAGCTGCCTCACCGTGGGGGCTAGTGCTCTCGGTGTGTCTCCATGGCTTGATGTTTCTGGTGGTAATCAGCTTGTCATTTTCCCTCTCCAAAGTGAACAAACCTGCGGAAGAAAGCATCAGCCGTGTCAAGCTGGTGGCACCTCAAGCCTACTCACCGGTTGTCGAGCAAATCCAACACGGTCCCGCTGAAGCTTCGAATTTTCTTCCAGAAGTCCGGACTCAATCACAATTGCCTGAAAAGGTATCCGAGAAACCTCGTGCTACTGTGGAAGCCAGGGTGGTAGCCTCACAGAACCGGGATGTTGTCGCTATCAAGAAACGGAAGAAACCCCTCCGGCGGGTTGAAGCGGCCAAGGAGCCTGACAAGAAAAAACCTCAGCCCGAACCGGCCAAGAATAAGCAAGACCCTCAATCTTTCCTGGAGAAGCGTCTTGCAGCTATTCGCCAGGATGTCGAGAGCAAAAAGACCGCCGCTTCGCCGCCTCGGCCTTCCCAGGACGGCTCCCAGACGCCAGGGAGGCCCGAGGGTAAACAGGGCGGCCCTTCGGTCGATGAAGAGTCAGCTCAATGGTTTGACGGGGTCAAGACCCTAATAAATTCTCATTGGTCCATTCTTGGAGATAATAGACAAGTGGCGAGAGTTACCATCATCGGGGTCAAGATAGCCGACAACGGCCGTCTCGTGGATGCCTCCGTGGACGAAAGCTCCGGGGATCAAGTATTTGACCGGTCTGCAATGAGAGCAGTCTTTCAGGCTTCCCCATTTCCTCCAGTCCCTTCCGAACTTAAGGAGAAGATAAGTAAAGCAGGTGGGCTGGCCCTCAGATTCACCCCCAAAGGCATGCAATGAAGCGCAACGTTGCCGAGGGGAAGAATCGTGAAAAGTTGCCCCGGGACTTAACCGAGAAAGTTCTGCCGGTGCCAGGCCCCGCCACCGCCAAAGGTGATGGCAAGGTGCGATTCACACCCTTTGGCGTTCGAGTAAGTAACATAACCTTAGTGCGGCGCGCACCCGAGTGTGCACTCAAAGAGGGGGCAGACATCCCGCGTCCCGCGGGATCTGGCTCTACCGGAGTTTCAATCTTACCAGTTGGAAAACGAATTCGTATCGGCACTCTAAGCTCCCTGTTTTGCTTTCTCTGGTTCCTGCTCGTTTTTTGCCCATCTCCGGTTCAAGGCAAACTGGAACTGGAGCTAGAGAACCCCAATCTGGCAAAGATGCCGATAGCAGTGCCCGACTTCGTGTCGCAAGGGGCCGGGGCATTAAATGGGCGAGACCTGGCGCGCATCATCAAGAACGATCTGTACCTCACTGGTCTTTTTGACATTGTTGAGGAATCACCACCTAATCTTCAAAACCCAGCGGGTCCGCCCGATTTTGATGGCTGGTCTCAAACCGGCGCACAGGCCCTGATACTCGGAAGCTTCCAAGTTAGAGGAGATGGATTGGTCCTGGAAGCCATGCTGTATGATGTAACCCTGAAGAAACTCGAACTAGGCAAGCGCTTCAGCGGCCGAATAAGCGATCATCGAACCATGATCCACAAATTTGGGGATCGTGTTATGGAAAAACTCACGAATGTCCCGGGCTGCTTCACCACTCAAATCGCCTTTGTGGGTGAAGGCCAGTCTCGAGAACTCTTCTCAATGGATTTTGACGGCCATGATCTGAGGCAGCTTACTCGCACAGGGAGCATAAACCTCTCTCCGGAATGGTCCCCGGACGGCCGTGGCATAATCTTCACTTCTTATTTGAATCGTAAGCCTGACCTTTGGGCGCTGGACTTCGCCACTCTAAGACCGTATGCGATTTCGGCGCGTCCAGGGCTCAATGCTTCCGGCCGGTATTCCCCAGACGGTAAAATCATAGCCTTATCCATGAGCTTTAATGGAATACCTAAGATATTTACTATAACACCGCAAGGTAACATTATAAAAATGTTGACGACTGGCCGCGGAAATGATATCTCTCCCACATGGTCGCCAGATGGATCGGCCATCGCTTATGTTTCAGATCAAGCGGGTACACCGCAGATCTACATCATGCCGGCGAACGGCGGCGAACCGAGGCGCCTAACCCTTCAGGGCAATTACAATACGGATCCTAAGTGGTCTCCTCAGGGAGACTTCTTGGCTCTCACCGCCCGCATCGAGGGACGGTTTCAGATATGCACTATAAGAACCGACGGCACGGACTTGCGTGTGTTGACCAAAAGCGGGTCCAATCAAGATCCGACTTGGTCGCCCGATGGCAGGATGATCGCATTTCAATCCAATCGGAATGGAAAGCGGCTGATCTACGTCATGGACGCTCGGGGGGAGATTCAGGTCCCTGTTTCCCCCGTCACGGGAAAGGCGCCTGCCTGGTCCCGGACGGGTCGCTAAGAGGGGGAGGGCAACGGCTTGAAAGGAGAAGACATCTATGTCATCTCGCTACCTGATACTGGGAATGACAGCAATATTGGTCTTCTTCGTTCTCGCATCAGGGTGTGCAAGAAAGATTGTCAGGCCCAATATGGTGCCGTCGCCCGGGTTTGCCGGCCCTCAGGTCGGTGGACCGGTGCTGGAACACGAGTTGCAGGTGGTTCAGACGAACCTCCAACCTATATATTTCGATTACGACAAATACACGCTCTCACCGGAATCCGAAGCCGTCTTACAGCAGAATGCCGAGATCCTCAAAAGAGCCCCGAATGTGGCGGTCGTGGCTGAGGGGCACTGTGACGAACGCGGGACCGCCGAGTACAACCTGGCCTTGGGTGACCGCCGCGCAAGATCCGCTGTGGAGTTCCTTGCAACGGCGGGGATTGTCCCCAATCGACTATCAACTGTCTCATACGGATCGGAACTACCGGTGGATCCTGCTCACAATGAAGGAGCATGGGCAAAGAACCGGCGGGTCTATCTGCGGGTCTCCAGATAATGTGGCCCGCTATGTCCGACGACTGTAGTAACAGAAAGCTCGTCGTTGCTCATCGGCCAATTATGGGCCTCTCCGGGGTGGTCATTCTCTCGTTGCTCTCTCTTTCAGGGTGTCTCACTAGACAGGCAGGGCCTTCGCTTCCCTATATAAGACCAGCCCAATCGGTGCCCGCTGTCGATCCTGCCCCTATCCAACTCTCGTCTCGGTTGCAAGAGATGGATGGTGAGATTCAGCGTCTCAGGGATACGATAGAACGCCTCCAGGTATCGGGCGGAAACGAAAACGCAATTAGGAACCTGCAGGAAAGGGTCAGCGTTATCGAGCGACAACTCGGAATGGAAGCTCCCAGGAACGAGGGCTCGGCAAATTTCCCGGCGTCCCCCTCTCCCATAGATCCTCGGGTCCAGAGACAGCCAGCTGTGGATGGCCGCCCGCCGGACAAGCAAATTCCTGGGCCCCCTTCGGACCAGCCCGCGGGCCCCCCTGTTGAGATCAGCAATACGCCTCTTTCCGCCGACGAACGGGCCTACAGAGACGCCTATGCCCTGTTCAAGGGCGGATCTTTCGATCAGGCGGTGTTCCAGTTCGAGGACTTTCTCAAGAAGTATCCCAAGAGTCAGTTCAGTGCGGATTCAGTGTACTGGATCGGAGAGGCCCGGTTCTCGCAAGGGCGATTTGACGAAGCGGTTCTTCAGTTTGATCGCGTGATTAAAGATTTCCCGGGTTCAAAAAAGGAACTCAGCGCCTTGCTCAGACAAGGTCAGGCATTTGAAAAGATGGGCGATTCTCGTTCAGCAAAGATCATCTTTCAGAAACTCGTGAGTGACCATCCTCACACGGCGCAAGGCCGTATGGCAGGCGGTAAGCTCAAATCGCTACCTGCTGAGTGAAGGCACACTAGTGCTCAAGCCGAATCATACATAATAGCCGAAACCAAAAGTAAGGGCGGGTTTCAAACCCGCCCCTACTTGTATTAGACGTCTATCAATAAGGCATAATCTCCCAAACTCTACCTAACGTTGGCAGAGGTCCTAGCGACCTCCCTGATACTGTTGAGCCCCTGCGGGATAACCCTGCTGCGGGCCCCCCTGATACTGTTGTGTTCCAGCCGGATAGGCCTGGGGGAGAGGAGGTTGCTGCTGGGCTACGCCCTGGTAGGCCTGGGGACCGCCCTGATAAGCTGACGGCGCCGGGGATTGCTGAGGAGGAGTCTGGTACTGTTGAGGCGCCTGTTGATACTGCTGAGGGGCCGCCTGGTACTGTTGAGGCGCCTGTTGATATTGTTGAGGGGCCGCCTGGTACTGTTGAGGCACTTGCTGATACTGCTGTGGGCTTGGCTGATACTGTTGAGGAGGCTGTTGCGGGTAATATGAGACGGTCGGCGGTTGCGCCGGCGGTGTCCCAACCGAGGGCGGGCCCATTGGGCTATAGCCCTGAGTGCTCGCAGGGTTCGCGGGATTTGGCTGCTGGCCCTGCTGCTGATTCGTGGGCTGGTTTCCCGACCAGTAGGGGTTGAACTGGTAGCCGGGGTTGCCCGTCCACCATGCCCGGAGATCACCGATTGCGGAGTTGTCGATGGCATCTCTGCTGGCGGAGCCAGAAAAGAAATAATCGAGAAAACCGTAGCTAGGCACCGTTAGAGTTATCAGGAACAGGAGCATGCCGAATACTGTGCACTTTTTCATAGAAAGCTCCTCCTCTCTTATTTTAGACCGATTATTACTCGCCAATGATATCGCGGACAAAGGAATCCGTCAAGATTTCAAATATAATGGGCTCTTCCCAGAAGGCGGAGTTGAGAGGGTCGCCCCCATGCCGCGAGTGGTCAACCAAGCGCCGTGGCGGCAGTCGCAGTCATCATGTCAAAGCAGAATCGACCGGAAAAGGATGCGATATAACTTCGTGAAATGTGCAAGGGAGGCAAGGAAGAAGCGGGCTCAGGTCACCGAAGGGCCGCGAGATCTGCCCGTGCGGCGCGGCGAATCAAGGCCATGCCGTCCAGAGAATGCAGCCGCTCTTCAGCAACTGTCTTGAAACGGCCCTTCAAAGGTAATTGAACGGTGCGGAGACTCTTAACCAATTTGTCCGTTGATGGAGGAGGCTTGTGCACGCCATTTACTAGCCACTCAAAATGAAGATGCGGGCCGGTGGCCAGACCGGTCTGGCCGACAAGACCTATCTTCTCGTCCTGCTTTATGCGCCTGCCTTTCTGGGCACTGATTTTGCTCAGATGCCCATAGCGGCTCTCATTCCCGTCATCGTGCTTGACACACACGTAGTTCCCCAACTGGTCGTGCCAACCGGCAGAGGTTACCACGCCGTTGGCAACACATTGGACAGGCGTTCCCTTTGGAGCGGCATAGTCCACACCTTTGTGATGGCGCCAGCTACCCAGAATGGGGTGAATACGGTTCCCGTACGGGGAGCTGACCCGCAAGCGAAGCCCCCCAAGTGGTGATTTCAGGAAATTCTTTTTTAATTCCGTGCCGTCCTCATCGTAATACTGGCCGTTGAACAGAACCGCAGTCTTCCTCTTCGTTTTCCTACCTTCATAGACAGCACAGAGGATCCGGCCATAGCCTGAGGGGCGGTCATCAGCGTACCGCCGTTCGAACAGGACCTTACAAGTATCACCCCACATGGCTTCAGACTGGAAATTAATGTCCCATTTAAAGACTTTTGCCAGTTTCGAGGCCAATTCCTTTCCCTCGCCAACGCTGACAAGGGATTTCTCCAGGTCCCCTCTAATCCGGAAGGATAGACTCTCAACCTTGAAGTCAAGAACAACTTCTTCTTTCCAGGTTCGAATTTTATCATCCCGCCAGGTGGCGTGAAAAACTTTGTCGGGAGCCAATTCCAGAGTGGCTTTGAGGAACCGGCCCTGGCTATCGACGACTATGCTGTAACTTCTTCCGGGCTTGAGCACGGTGTGCCCGTCAAAAGGCAGGTCAAGGCTTGAGCGAATGACAGACGCCAGGCTTGCGACCACTTGTTTACATTCGGATTCATCGGTCAGATTGTCGTTCAACAGAGAGAAAAGCGTGTCCCCCTCGCCAGTGACCTCCGCCATTTCCTGGCAACCGTTGCTGGTTTGACAAATGGCATCATCATTGAGGGAACACGGGGCAGCGTCTTTATTAGTGCTGAAAGACTGATACGGGAGATTGCAGGACAACTGCGCGTGGCCAGGAGTGGCGGGAACAAAGCAAAAATAACCCCCTGCGGCAACGCCCCCCAGCAGAACAACGAATAAAATCAAAGCTGTTCCAGCAGAGAAACGCGACCGGCGTCCAAAATTCAAGTTGATAGAGTGATGATCTAGTCGCACAGCCTCTTATCCATACCTCTAGCTGAGGAAATGTAGCATCAATCAAAATATCAGTCAACGCCTAATTATAATGCGCCTGGAAGAAAAAGCCTAAACCTTTCTACCCATAGGAACATTTCAAGGGTCGGAGTGTCGAGTACCATACCCAAGGGTTACGGGCATAACAAGAAGTGTGGGCCCTGAGAAATATGACCGTAAAGCGGACCATTTCTAGCGTCTGGAAGGGAGTGGGGCGCCATGAAAGCGATGAGGGCAGACAAAAAAGTATGGCTAGATGAGTACGCGGTGAGCTGTAGAGTGTTCAAAGGGAGATGGAATATTCGCCATTGTATGAAGATGTACAATGATATAAAGGACCTCAAAATTCACATGTCTTCGCGGGCCAAGGGGAAAGTAACACGCTACGAGTCAGCCTACAACCCATGCGAACGCTGCAAAGTGCTGACGCGCTACATAAGTAGCCTTAATGACGAAGAGGAACGATATGCCAAAGCCGGCGAAAACTCTTATAATGAAGTCTGGGCCGTCTGAAGAATGTTGAGGGACTCACGCCGAAGATGTGTCATGAGCCGGCCGTAAGCGATGCCACCAAGCGGCAGATGCCAGCCTATGTTTTGTTTGCTCAAAGTTTTCCCTGCATGCCACGGTTGAGCGCCTGGCGGATCTCCATTACACTGTCCCAACGTTTTTCCGGATCTTTCTCGAGACATCCCAGGATTATGGGTTCCAGCCAGTCCGGTACGGTTGGATCGATCAGTCTCGGGGGAGCTGCAAATATCTTGTTGTGCTGAAATTTGTAATCCTCCATAGCAGGCCCGTCGAACGGAAACTCTCCTGTAGCCAAGAAATAAATCAGAACGCCTAGCGAATAAATATCTGCGGATCTCTCCCGAATGGTACTCGCCTTCGACCGGAAGAACTCCGGAGGCATGGTGGCGGGATTCATACCCGGATCTTGCCATCTGGGGTGCCGACCTCGGGACAGATTTCGAAAAATCTGCGAATAACCGACCCCTACTATATAACATTGGGTAAAATCATCGTTCAGCGCCACGCAGGATGGTTGAAGATGTAGGTGATATGTTCTTCGCAACTGGCCGTCGACCCCTTTGTAGTTGTGAGCATACACGAGCCCGTCCATTATATTTCCGATGAGTTTCATCCTGAGACCAAATTCCGGTCTTCTTTCAGCTTTCATCAGATGTTCCAGGTTCGTTGCAGCAAACGGATGCATAAGGCAGGTGATTCCGCTGGGGCCCGTGACTACTTCCACAATCGGCAGGAGGTTGTCCTGAACCATATTGAAACCGAGGTCTGTGACTTGGGTCACGAAGTCCTTCAAAATGGGCGGATCAAGCAAGTCATTCCTGAAAACCCGCATCAAGAAATGGCGGCCGGTATTGACCTCGATTGCGACGCAAAGTTCCCCCCACCCGTCACTCAGAAGAGTTTCCATCTTCTGATACGCCAGCGATCCCGATACGGGGAGGAATAATTCCTCTCGAGCGAATTCCGCCACCGGCCTCTTTGAGTACCCAGACACGAAAGTAGTTACAGACTTTTCTTCAAAAGAGATGTCCGTGTCTGTCAAGTCAATTGTCTGAATGGGCACATGGGGTCGCGGCGGATGCGTCTGCCGGGCCCCACGCGCCTGTCCAAATTCCGCCAGGATAGATTCGATCGATTCTGCTCTGGAAGGCTCTGGAGCGGCCATTTGTGGCGTCTCCGGCCCAGGTTTCTGCTCCTTCAAACTGGTCGTAGAACCTCTTGTGCCCGCTCTTGGACCATAGTCCTGTACACTGTCAGGCTTTGGGGGCAAGGCCACCTTTGTTTTCACTTCTCTGACAGGGGCCGGCGTGGCTAATGGTTTTAGCGTTTTCAGATAGCCGAGTATTCGAACGTCATCCGCCCTTTCTTTGATAGCTGCTTCCATTATTTCTCGAGCAGTCGCGCCTTCAGTTTTCTTCTCAGCAATTTCCAGAGCCGTAGCGATGAGGAGGGTAGCCCCGCCCTCTTCGAGAACTTGTGGCAGGAGGTCCTGATCCACGGCTATCCCTGCCGCTCGTCGGCACAGTTCCTGATCGTCAGGCTTGTGTCTGATCAAGACCAGCAGATGTGAGAGGCTCTTTCCATATTCTTTCCGATTTTCATAGGCTGTGGCCAACGCGCTTCGGATGACTGTATTATCGGGTTCGTACTTGATCAGCTTCTCGAACAGCCATATTGCCTTATCGTTCGAAACGCCCCGTTTGATTAATTGCTTTAATATCTTGGCATTTAATATCCGATTGCCTTCTTTGATGGACGGCTCAATCAAGTCGTTGTCGATGATGCATTGGGCCAGGTCGGTCAGGTAATCCTGATTGTCTCCGTCAATCTCATGGAGAAGTCTCAGTTTGGCTATATACTTGTCGAGGTCTCCCCTCGTCAGATAGACCGTACTGAGCATTTTGTTGATTCCAACTGCATTTGGTTGAAACTCCAGGACCTTTTCGTATACCGACACAGCATCGGGATGAACCTCCGATCTCGCCAAGAATGTCTGAGCGATTTTCTTGATGATTAACGGATTTCCTTCTGCCAAAGCATCCGGTACACGCTTGTTCTCAACATATATCCTGGCCGCTTCTTCTATGTACTCTTCCGATTGCTCCTTATCGAGTTGATGTAGCATTGTGAGTTCGCTGACCGCGCGCCGGAAGTCTCCGCCCCGACTATAAATGTCCGCTAGAATTCTGTGGATTCTCGCGTCTGTGCGGTCGTATTCTAGACACTTCAGATAAATTCGTGCGGCCTCGGGGGTCTTAGCATGGTCGTCGAGAAATTCCGCACAAATTCCCGCGATCAGATCCTTGTGGTTCGATTCGATTGCCAGATCAGTTTGTCCTTCTGCGATCAGGAAGCGCGCAACATCCGAAATAACTCCTGAGCCCGCGGTTCCGAACTTTTCCAGTTCAATGGCGTGAGCGATGAGCTTTTTCGATTCTTTAATCTTTCGATACGTATTGAAGAGCTTTTCATGAATCTCGTATTGCCGGTCCTCGTCGGTCTGGCTCTCCAACAGCGATTCGTAGATTTCTGCAGCGTCGGCCTCCCTCCCCAGGGCCCCCATCAATTCCGCTCCCACCGTATAATCGTCCAGGCCCTTTAACCCCCCCAGAGATCGCATCTTTTCCCACGCCTTAGCCGCCTCGCGGGTTTCATCGGTCTTTTGGTAACAGACGGTCAGCCTGCGGTACACATCCGGGGATCGAACTTCTCCCCCCTGCAAACTGATGTAACGCTTAAATTCCTTGATTGCGCGTTCATAATCTCCCGACCGATAAAACTCTTCGGCCTGTTTGATTGCCGCTGGAATGGATGCTGCAAGCTTCTCCGCATCCTTTGTTCTTTTCCTGCTGAGGGCAAGAAATCCGATCGCACCTCCGATTGCTATGACCACGACTGCGAGACCGATCAACCAGGCCATTGAGCGCTCTTTGACCGGAGGTTGCCACGGAACAGCGTTTTCTTTGACTATATACCCGACTTTCTTGTTGGCCAGCCGGACTTCGATGAAGCCGTCCTTGGCTCCGGCGGCTTCGAGGACATCGCCGTGAAGAGCAATGGCCAACACTTCCGACCCCACTCTCGGCTCGGTGTAAATCTGTACGGAGAGGCGGTCCGGCGCGACAATTTTGATCGCATCGGGAAATTCTCTTGCGCTTGCCGTAAAGCTCAGAAGGTGACAAAGGGAAGAGACAAGAACGATTAGGGTCTTTGCCTTATTGGAAAACGGTTTCAAGGACGTTCCCTCGTTTTCAGATGGAGGCGATATTGTGATTGTTTCATTAGTCTTAATAGCTTAACATGAATGGCTGCCACGAGCAAACTCAAAGCTTAATAATTAATGTGGCAGAATCCGATTTGGAGTGATGAAATAGCTATGAATACATCGCTGGAATTCGAGCAAGGACCGATTCGGCCCCCGAGTGAAGCAGGGAGCTTGCTCATACGTGTTACT
Source organism: Desulfomonilaceae bacterium (assembly GCA_052146735.1). Taxonomy (GTDB): domain Bacteria; phylum Desulfobacterota; class Desulfomonilia; order Desulfomonilales; family Desulfomonilaceae; genus CAWBBA01. Next base: position 42,355 of record JBKQMK010000086.1, read on the forward strand.
CGGAACTGTCCCTGGAACCAATGCGCGTTCTGCAGCACCTACAAGGGCAAGAAATTTTCCCGTAGAAGCCTGGAGGAAGTCAAGGCGGACGTGGACGCGGCCAAAGCCGTGATGGATGAGATCAAAGAACTATCGCGGGGAATTGGAGATGGAGGGAAACTTACCCAGCGTGCTCTGGCCAGCATTTTGAGGGATGCGACTCTGCCCGACTCCTTACGTTCGGTTGCCCTGTGGATGGCCTCGGGAGGTGACACCGTTTTCCTCCAGGACGCCAATTCGCTCATGCTATCGACAGACTCCCTTGTCTCTATCCTGGGCCATATTCGTCAGACATTTCCACAGGTCGAAAGGGTGACTTCGTACGCCCGCGCAGTAACACTTAAAGGAAAATCTGCAGCCGATTACGTACGGCTCAAGGAAGCTGGTCTATCGCGGCTTCATGTGGGGATGGAATCCGGCTCTGACCGCGTCCTGAAAATGATCAACAAAGGGGCCCGTGCTGAACAGATAGTGGACGGCGGAAGGCAAGCGGTCCAAGGGGGCTTGTCAGTATGTCTCTACGTCATCCCCGGGATAGGGGGGATCGAATTGTCTGAAGAGAACGCCCGCGAATCCGCCCGTGTAATCAATTCCATTAATCCGGCCTACGTAAGGTTCCGCTCCCTCTATGTCAGGCACGGGACGCCCCTAATGAAAATGGTCGAAAACGGCAGCTTCCACCCGCCGGACGAAGATCAGATTGTGCGCGAAATAAGGATGCTCATCGAGAACCTGGAAGGCATATCCACTTCGCTTGTGAGCGATCATATTCTGAACCTGCTCGAAGAGGTGGAAGGAAAGCTGCCTGGGGCTAAGCAGCGTATGCTGGATATTATCGATCGGTACCTGAATTCACCGGACGAAGAGAGGCTGCTATTCCAGCTTGGTCGGAGAGGAGGCTCACTCCGATCTTTGGATGATTTGAATGAACCTGCCTTACGAGCCCGTTTGAAAGAAGCGAAGCGGCAGATAGAAAGCGAAGTTGCCGGGGGAGTGCCCGCCTATATCCTAGCCATGAAACGGCGGTTCGTGTGAGGCGCTAATCGGTCGTTATTGGAGGCGGCACGAGTTTCTTGTAATACGAATTATGAAGATAAACTGCGGCCATGGGGTTGTGGCCGGTTACTCGATCCTTCACAGCCAGAACCGTTGTGTACGCCTGAGCATATTTGAAAAAGAGGGAATCGTGACCTACGCAAAGACCCAGTAAAACGTTGAAATCGGTCTTCTCCTCATTGACCACCATTGCCTGAAAAACAGGGTTGCACATTGCCTCGTCGGTTCCCTGGAAAACCTTATCGCTGTCCTCTAAGCCGAGAAGGTCTTTTGAGGTTCTACCAGCCTTGCAGCATACCGACACAATGTCAAAGCCGTTCTTTTTCAGTAAGCTCTCTACAATTGCAGCCTCGTTCTTGAGGCCGACGCAGAAAACAAGACCCAGGCGCTTGTATCCCATGCGGTTCGCAAACTCGCAGATTTCGGCAATACGAGTCTTAGTGGGCTGCATAACATAAGGGCGCTGGTGTCGATTCGCGTAGCACGCGGCTTCTTGGATGGATGCCTGGCGCGCAAACAAAGAAGTCTCTGAATTTTCGTATTCCTGGTTTGCCTGGGCCAAAAGCTCTTTGCGGGCAAGCGTCGGGCAGCCCTTATAGCCGCTGCCGTTGCTGTGCATGCACACCATGTTCGGCATCTCTTGAGGACAGGCAGCACAGGCAGGAGTGAGTTTTTTTCTCTTCGCGGTCACAGGGCGCTCCTTTCATGTGTTCACAAGGTGTCAACCGATCTTCTTGCATACTCTGACATCATCCGGGACACACTTGGGGGGCTTCCAAGGTACAAATGCAGCACAGAAACTGCCCTGGCTGGGTGCTGCTAATGTTGCGCATACCATGGGGCTCCAAACTGGGAACGTAGACCATGTCCCCCGGTCCACAGACTTTCTTGGCGATTTGCTCGGTGTCCGGATTCATTTCCCAGCACTCGAATTCTCCGGAAACAATGTACATTGTCTGGACGTAGGCATGGTTGTGGATAGGGATCACACCTTCGGGGCCAACAGTGAATAGTCTTAAGCCATAGGCCGGCGCGCCTTCAGAGTCCTGGCCCACTTTTGACAACCAACGAACGCTTACGTCCTTGGCCTCCGAGACTTCTCCTTTGTAGGGAACAGACCCTACTTTCACTTCTTCTACATCATCGGTGTTCATAGCGATCATTGCCGTTCCCTCAGTCCGTAAAGTAGTAGCAACCGAACTGCCCGTCCGTGTCGGGTTCGGCTCGGCCTGAGTCTGCTGACCGGTCTCGGGCCTCAACTGCTAACCGATCCCATTCTGATTCCGTTTCAAGAGTGCAACGAGCCCGTAATCTTGTCCTGTGGCCCAGCATTTCAGCAAGTCGTAAGCGTACGTCACCAACTTCTTTCAGTCAATCCCTTTCTCTCGGGGTAGGAAGCGGCCTCATTTCTCCCTCCGAGCCGCCTCGTTATGAAGAGGCATGGGCAGCTTCCAGCCTCCAATACCTTTAGGCCCCGGCCAAAGGAGCGGTCCGCGAAAAAGCCACTTTTTTAACGACAGAGGGACTCTTCCGTCTAATAAGACAGAAAACCAAACAAGGAGGCATTTCGACGATGAAGAAGCATGCATTATTGATTGTGACCACGGCCGCGCTGTTTGCGATGGGCTCTCTGGCCGCATTTGCTCAGGGCGCTCCCGCGGCTCAGGGTGGTCCTCCGGCGATGAAAGGCGCCATGATGGGCCATCCCGCCGGTCCCCCTGCCGGTCCACCGGAACAATTTATGGGTAAAGAGCATTCCAGGCACTCGCTGGAAGGTCTCATGAAGAAACTCGGTATAACGGATGAACAGAAGACTCAAATCCGGGCCCTGTACACGAGTTTCCGGGATCGCACTCGCAAGACCCGTATGGAGTTGATGTCGATCAAGGACGAAAAGCACACCATGATCCTCTCTGGAAAAGTGGACCAACAAAAACTGGCCCAATTGGATGACCAACTCGTCAAACTCAAAACCGACCTGATGAAGGAGCGGCTTAAACTGCGAAGAGACCGCCTCGGGCTGTTGACTCCTGAACAAATTAGCAAAGTGGCCGACATGATGGCCGCAAAGGCGTTCCGCTCCAAATTTGGAAAGATGCACCATAGCTGGGAAGGCCGAAGAGGCCATTTCGAGGGTTAATCCCCTCTCTTCAGGCTTCAGGGCATGCGGTAAAACGAGCGTGTCCTGAAGTTCTTTTGGTAAGGGCGGGTTTGAAACCCGCCCTTCGTCGGATCATCCAAAACGGGCAGGTTTCATACTTGCCCCTACCACGCTCTCGACAATCACTGCGAAGAAGCGGGGCGCCGGCTCCCACCAATAAGCCATATCTACTGCCTTGCGGCCGTCACCTTGACGCGGATCCTTCACACCAATGGACTCAGCATCTCACGACAAACCTGTCCGCCCTTGAATCCCACCAAGCGACTCAGTCGTCAGCACGCCGCGATCTCCTGCAAGAAAAGCCGTATTTACAGCAATTATCAAAGCAATGTGCCTTTGGCCGTGAGATCGGTAGCCCTGGAAAACGTGATGGGAACTGGGCCACTCTCACAGGCTTCAAGCGGTCATTGAGAGGGAGACAGTCCGAAGCAATCTCCAATTCAAAATAAACAAGATTGCTTCGTCCTTTCACTCTTCGCGATGACGCATTCAGCCCCAACGGTTGCTTCAACGGAAGTCAGTCAAAACTTTCGGAACCGCTACACCTTCCCAGAATTTGGCCCCGCCCAAAAACAATGACTGCTCTCTTGCAAGTATGCTATTCATTTACAAAGCGCGCCGGGCTGATTCACATAATTCTCTATGAAAGGAAAAAACCTATGGATCAAAAGACCTTTAGAGCAATGGTTGTGAAGGAATTGCCGGACAACAAATTCGTAAGGGAGATCACGTCTAAATCCGTAGATGAATTGCCTGAAGGCGAGGTTTTAATCAAGGTCAAGTATTCCTCCTTGAACTATAAGGACGCTCTATCAGCCACAGGAAATCGTGGCGTCACCAAGAATTATCCACATACACCGGGCGTGGATGCCGCTGGAATCGTTGAGAAGAGCACGGTTGACGAATTTCATCCAGGTGACGAGGTGATTGTCACCGGCTACGATCTGGGAATGAATACATCCGGGGGTTATGGTGAATACATACGGGTGCCTGCAAACTGGCTGGTAATGAGCCCGGAGAATCTCTCACTACGGGAAAGCATGGCTTACGGCACAGCAGGGTTTACCGCGTCGTTGTCTGTATTCAAGCTCCTGGGGAACGGTGTCACCCCCGACCAGGGAGAAGTGCTCGTAAGCGGCGCTCCTGGCGGCGTTGGGAGCATCGCGCTGTCGATCCTTGCCAAGTCCGGCTATCAGGTAGTCGCGGTGAACGGCATTGTGGACGAGAAAGAATACCTGATGAGCCTTGGTGCAAAAGATGTAATAAGCATCGATGAGGCCACTGACAAGAGCGGAAGGCCCCTGCTCAAAGCGAGGTGGGCGGGTGCGATCGACACTTTGGGCGGAGACATCCTTGCCACCACCATTAAGTCGGTCAAATACGGAGGTACTGTGACATGTTGCGGTAATGCCGCTTCCCCAGATTTACCTCTTTCGGTATATCCGTTCATCCTGCGCGGGATCAGCCTTCTGGGGATTGATTCGGTGAATTGTCCTGTAGATATCCGGCGGCAGATCTGGCAAAAGCTTTCCAACGAATGGAAACTGGAACACCTCGATCATATCGCCTCTGAGATATCCTTGGCGGAGCTGGATCAAAGGATAGATCTGATCTTGCAAGGAAAGCATAAAGGAAGGGCGATAGTAAATTTGACGAAGTGAGCGTTGGCTGAGGGGCCACTACGAGGCACGTCCGCCGGCCTGGAGTCGCGTCTACAGTGCTTGCGCTGAAATTTGCGGAAGATAGTCTTCATTGGAGATCCCCCTCTCCCTTCCCTCTCCCGCCGGGGGAGAGGGTAAATCCATTTCCCCTCCATTGACGGGAGGGGTTAGGGGAAGGCGATTTCGGTGCAAGTGTCCATGCGTTCAGGGTAGATGGACAAGAGTATTAGCGGACGCTGTACACGAAGGAATTGGGTAGATCACGGCATGGGTACATGGAAATCTCCGCCCAAGGCAAAAATCTATGAGGCATTAAGCGCCGTTGCCGACGGCAGAGTGACACTAATGGGTGGAGAAATAGCGGAAGTGGTGTCATCTGATGGTACCAAGACATATCATGTCGAATGGTCCCCTGATCTGAACGGAATCACGTCGAACGATAACGCCTCGTACTGGCAAGGATACATGGGGTATCCAATCATTGCCGTGCTGATGGTATTAGGAAAACTGCAATATAAGACTGAGGTACCCAGCTTCCTGGCCGGCGTACCCTGGAAACAGCTTAATCGCCGCTTCCGCAACGATTACCCCAAGGCAATCGACTCCGTCCTTGACACACTGGAGTCCAAAGGCACGCCACGGCAGATTGTGGTGACTGAGGTTGAGCGAATAATGGCACAGATTGAAGGCCTGAAACTCGAGAAGCTCCCCCGCCGTAAACGGCCCCCAAAAAAGGAAAAAGTTCTGCCTTCGTCTTGAGAACCGATTCAAGAGGCAAGATTGATGACTAACTCCAGAGATAGAATCCTCATCGTAGACGACGAAAAAGATATCTGCGACATACTTTTTCGTTTGCTCAAGAAAGAGGAGTTCACGCCCCTCGTGGCTCATGACGCCGAAACGGCCCTTGAAATGATTCGCCTCGGCATGCCCGAAGCAGTGGTCTCCGACGTCATGATGCCAGGAATGGGAGGGATGGGATTACTTAAAGAAACCAAGAGGTTCGACCCGACTTTGCCGGTGCTAATGATAACCGGCTATGGTGGAATCGAAGGAGCTGTCGAGGCCATCAAAGAAGGAGCGTACGACTATCTCGCCAAACCGATTAACAATCGGGAGCTGATCGACAAGCTCAAGAAAGCCCTTGAAGACCGCAGGCCCTCCCAGAGGAAGACCGAAGTCTCGGATACGAGCCATGACGCGGCGATTTCCCGACTTCGGGAAATGATGGGCCCGAGCGACGCGGTCCGTAGGATTAGCTCGGATGTTGCCCTTGTGACCCGATCCAATTTCAGCGTCGTGATCTACGGAGAGACCGGAACGGGAAAGGAGTTGGTGGCCGGGGCCATCCACAGGGCAAGCCTGAGATCACAAGCCCCAATGATACCGGTTGATTGTGGGGCAATCCCTGAGACTCTTTTCGAGAGCGAGTTGTTCGGTTACGAAAAGGGGGCGTTCACAGGCGCGGGATCCGGCAGCCCCGGAAAGTTCGAAATGGCTGACAAAGGGACCCTGTTCCTGGACGAAATTGGGAACATGCCCCTCTCTTCTCAGATTAAGCTCCTCCGCGCGATCCAAGAGCGCAGCTTCTTCCGAGTTGGCGGGAGAAAGCCCGTAACCGTAGATCTGCGCCTGGTGGTGGCAACCAATCAGGACTTGAACACGGCAGTCGGGGCTGGTTCATTCAGCAGAGACCTGTTCTACAGGCTAAGCGAATTCACCATCGAGATTCCGCCCATCAGAGAGCGCAAGGAAGATATAGTGCACCTGGCCGACCGTTTCCTGAAGGCGACAAATGTGGAATTGGCAAAGAATGTCAGTGCCTTTACCCAACCGGCCATGGATGTGCTGCTGAAGTACCACTGGCCCGGCAATGTCAGGCAAATCATGACAGTGGTTCGGCGGGCGGTGCTCCAGGCGGAAGATGTCATTACTCCCGACCATTTGGTGCTGGGGGAGGCACCCGTAACTCCTGCGGGACTCGGGCTGGAAGCCGACGAATTTAAATGGGACGGACTGCCTCTTAAAGAAGCGGTGCGACGCAGCATCAGCGAAGTGGAAAGAGCTTGTCTGGTGGAATCCTTGAGGAAGACCGGCGGCAACAAAGCTAAGGCAGCCCGTTTACTGCAAATCGACCGCAAGACGCTTCATACCAAAATACAGCAGTATGGAATTAAAGTTGACGAAGAGGATGATGGCAAAGCGTGATGATACGCGGCCGGTATTCCCAGAGAACGGTGGGCCCGGCGTCCCTGCCGGCCATTGGCGGTTTTTGTCACCTGCTTGAAAACGAAGAGGTAGTAAAGGCGCCGGCAACGTCAGACAAGAGTGGCACGGCATTTTGTCACCGTTGTACGGCCTCTGCCAGGCCCCTCCGTCAATACATTTTGACCACCACGTTGCTTATGATGTTTGCAGCCTCGTCCACACGGTCCGCACTCCTGTTGAAGTGCCGGTAGATTTCTCTAAGGCTGAACATCACGCGCAGGTCGTGCTCAGAAAAAAGCTGTTTTAGCGCGGCCAGGTACCTGTCATTCATCTGATTCTCGATCCGCTTGGCCCTCACGGCGTACTCTACCGCCACATTCGGATTTTTCTTGAGGTGTCGCATGGCCCCGACAAGCTGCTCCGCGCCTTTTTGCAGCAATTCCGCCATCTGGCAAAGGTGTTCGTTGCACTCAACCTCGAATATTTCCATCTCCTTCACAGTGTTCTTTGCGTGATCGATGACGTCGTCGATGGCACGAGAGAGGGCAAAGATATCCTCCCGATCTATGGGCGTGATAAACGTCTGATGCAGTTCATCGACCAAGATTCGGCGAATGTCGTCCGCTTCCCGCTCCATACGGCTGATTTCTTCCGGATCGCCGTCGCCCTCAAGGAACTTCAGGAGCGCCTGACAGCCTGCATTGGTCTTTTCCGCCTGCTCCAGCAGGAGAACATAGAAGTCCACCTCCCTTTTTGAGCGGAACAATTTCCAGAATGCCATGAGACTTACCTCTCCGCTACTCGACGAAAATCCTCTTCAAGACCCAGAACGCTCCGGCCCCAATACCCGCGGACACGGGCACAGTCAAGAGCCAAGCGTATGCGATGTTGGCCGCCGCGGACCATCGCACCCCGCTGATACGGCGGGATGCCCCCACTCCCATAATCGACGCCCCCACCACCTGCGCGGTGCTGACCGGGCCGCCGCTGAGCGAGGCCACCAGTATGACCGATGTAGCGGTCACCTGGGAAGCAAACGAGTGAACAGGCTCCATACGACAAATACCATATCCTACGCTCTTGACGATTCGCCAGCCGCCCGAGGCTAAACCCAGTGCAAGGGCTGCCGCGCAGCCGACTACCGCCCATTCGGGCAGATATAAGGCCCCGTGCATCTCTCCGCTGCCCGCGGCCAGGATCAGAGCAATAACCCCCATAGACTTCTGCGCGTCATTGGAGCCGTGGCTGGCGGCCAAAAATATCATTGTGGGCTTTTGCATGGTTGAGAAGAACCGTCCAACCCTTCGGGGCGCTCCTTGAAACATCTTCCGGATGATCGCAAAAACCACGAAGCCCAATACAATTCCTATAAGTGGCGAAACCAGCAGAGGCAGCACAACGCCAGTAACGACCTTTTCCCCGGCTATCCCTTGAGCTCCCATTGCTACAAGTCCGGCGCCGATAAGACCACCTATGAGCGCATGAGAACCACTGGATGGCAGACCGAGGAACCATGTAGGGAGCTTCCAGGCTATGGCTCCTCCCACGCCTGAGATTATCATGAGATAGAGGGTTCCGGGCCTGAGAAGCTCCAGCAAGTCGGGCTTCAGAATGCTCGAGGCCACGGTTTGCGCCACCGCAGTCCCGAGCACCAGCGGGCCGACAAACTCGGCTATCGACGCCAAGACGAGGGCTTTGAACGGCTGCATGGATCGCGAGCACACAATTGTGGCAATGACGTTGCCTCCGTCGTGGAACCCGTTGACAAAGGCAAAACAGAGGGTAATGCCGATGGAGATGTGGAGCAGCAGCTCGTTCAAGGGCGGGGCCGGGACCTCCAAGCATTTGATCGGAAGAAAGCACAAGCCTTGCAAGCTAACATATTGCCTGATGAAAAGCGTTGCCTACTGAAATCATATCATGGTCATAGTCGGGGCATATCAATTTTGTAAGCGTTCAGCCTGCAACCGGTCCCGCGAGACGCGGGATGAGCCGAGAACGCAGAAAGCAAAAACGGCTTGCACACCAACGCTTAAGCCATCTAGGTTCCCAGTATGGCCGGCAGTCTTCACTGTCACAGCTCGGAACTCGCAGTGCCTCAAAAGAGAAACGCAGAGAAAACAGAATCCTCTGCGTTCTCTGCGATCTCCGCGGTGAAATAATTTGCTAAATTTCTTACATGGACCGCCGCGCCAGATTACATGAAGGGTCCGAAAGCCATAGATAGGCTTCCACCCACCATGTAGATCGTTCGGTTGAGATCTATGTCGAATGTCTGAGAAATAGCTGTTCCATTGACCTGAGCAGAATTTACGTCGTTTTCAGAATGAGCCCACAAAGTGTTCACGGTGGCAAAAGCCCCCACATTGACTAGGCACGACATCCTGACTATGTAATTCAGAGAGAGCTCCTGAAAAGCCGCACGCTTTGAGATAGTGTCCGTATCATCTCTTACTGGAGTGCGGGCCCCTATGGGATCGCCGAAAGTTACCCCCAAAATCGTTCTGGTACTTACCCAGGGCGAACCGATGCCCTTCAGCACTAACGCGCTCCTATTTCCCGCCCAGGCAGCTTCAAAGCCGAGATAGGGCTCTATGGCGCTGATGGTCAAATTCGATTCATCGAAAATGCTGGAAAATCCAGGAATGGTGGTAGGATTCGTCAGAGAAACATTAAAAGAATCCCAGCGTAACCCGCCGAGGACAGAAAATCCTGGTATGCAGTTGATCGCCAATGCGCCATCGATGATGCCCCACTGATGTTTTGCCGCAAACTCTCTACTCACGGGGAGCGATGCGGCGAACTGAGTCAGGTTGGTAGCGGTTTCCGTCGATGGGACGAGAATCCTTCCTTCGGCCCGGGCGCTGACCCAGTCACCAAGGGGCACGCGTGCCGACGCACCGACCCAAACTCCATTCACGTTAAACTGGATCGAAGTTGCCTCCTCGCCGATCACAAGGCCTGCCCCCCGAGTGGAGAACTTGATTGTTCCAGGGTCAGTAGTGACTTGCCAAGCCGCGTAACTGCCGAACAGAGCCGGTGTTTGAGGACATGGTGGCATGGGCTGACACAGAGATGTCCCGCAATTGGGACCACCGACCGGGGCCCCCAGGCCCGGAATCCCGACTCCCGGCGGGCCTCCAAAACCCGGGCCCGGCATCCCGGCGGGCCAATTTTGAGCGCCTGCATAGTTGGCGCCGGCGCAGAAGAGCAAGAGGCATGAGGCCACGAGGGCGAGTCGTTTCATGTCAACCTCCACGAATCAGCGTTGGATCCGCTTCTATATGAAATAGATAATTTCTAGAATGACTTCAAAAAATTACCTTCGTTTCTTATATCAAATTGACGTCAAAATGTCAAGTAATGAATCATATAAATTAGTTAACATTGTAATTTATCAAATAATATTGTCTACAGAGCGTGCCGTCACGAAGGCCGCTAAAAGGAGAGTTAAAGACCTGTTCGCCTGACGTCACCGTTCACCACCTGATGAAACGCTTTTGCGTAGAAGAATGTCCGGGTCAACGCCTATGGGCTCCGAGCCGCGGGTAACCGATTGGGCGAACTTGTATATTGCGACGCGGAGAATGAAATTAAAGCAAGAAAAAAGGTGAGGATTACGAGTTTACGAATTGAGGAATACTGTCATTGGTAGAGGGAGGAAGCAATGCCCAAGAACAAAGTTGAGGCGGAGGGAACCGTCGAGCTACAGAGGGCGATCGGTTACGTCGAAGATATACTGGAAGGCATGAAGAACGGTAGGATAGTGGTGCGGCAGGGCGATCAAACCGTCACGTTCCGCCCTGTTGACGGTGTAGAAATGGAGATTCAGGCAAAAGAGAAAGAAGGTAAGCAAGAGCTCTCTGTGGAGATGACATGGAGAGAAAGTACGCATGTGAGAGAGATGGCTGGATTGACAATATCGTCAGAAGAATCAATGTCGCAATAAACGGCAAATCAACTGCATTTCAGCATGCGTGAACCGTGTGCGTTATGCCTGTTTATAGGGCTGTGCCGACAATCCCCAGGCGCCGCCGGAGGATTGGCGGGGCCGGAGGCTCATGGTTCTGCGGAGAAGCGAGGTCTCTTGTCTTTGCCATTGACAAGCGGAGGTCCCTATTTTAGAGTAGATTTAAGCTATTAGTCTTTATCCAAACGTATCGAGTAACTGCTTCACCGGGAAGTCGGCAACCAGGTTATGGGGGACGCCATGTATTCCGGGAAGAGACTTGATGACTTGATAGAGGCAGGGTGGCATGTAGTAGATACGGAATTTGATGCTGAGGCCCTTTATTATTGGAAGAAGAAAGCTCTGGATTTTTTGACGGATTTTGTCGGGCCTGAGCACGCATGCACCCAAAGTTTCCGAGACTGCATTCAACAAACTGAACAATTTGATCCTCTCGACAGAAGCGACAGCCTCGCGGCTGCAGCGAAGAAACCTGCTGCGACCGGGGAGAGGAGCAAACGTCTGTTCTAAACTCACCTGGATTCCGATACCCCTGTCTTGCCCCAGGCGCCGCCGGCAGCTGGCCGTTAGTTTATTCAGCATGCCTCCGCCCCTTTGATTCCGGTCGTTGATTCTCGACCATCTAATTTGCCTTGTCCTGTCTTCTCATATCCGTTGATCACGTGCTATGTTGCTTCCGTGGTCCTGAGCCCGAAAGTAGCCGGCATCAGACCGCGCGTCTTTCTCAGCCACTGTAGCGCTCAATAATGAGGTGGAGGTCGTCGCAGGTGGTCCGCCCGGCCATTATCGATAGGTACGTTTTTCGAGAGGCGGTTGTTTCAGTTCTCTTCTGTTTTGCGGTTTTTCTCATTACAGGTCTTATCGCAGGTTTTCTCCCTCTTCTGCAAAAAGTCATGGAAGTCGGCGGCCTCGATCTGACGCTCATACTGTTTCTGGTCGTGATTAGCGCTCTTCCGGGCACACTGGTAACGGTGCTGCCGCTTTCAATGATGATCGGGATACTGCTGGGGCTGGGGCGTATGGCTGCCGACAACGAGGTTGCGGCCATCAAGTCCGCGGGCATCTCGATACTGCGTCTATTTCCGCCGGTGCTCCTCCTTGGGCTGATTGGCTTCACTCTTAGTCTTGTCTGCACTGTCATTCTCATCCCCAGAGGGATCTCCGACGGGCGTAAGCTCATGCAAGAGGCGGCAACCAGGAGGGCGGACGCGGGAATCGAAGAGCGAACTTTTTTTGACTCACTCAAGGATCTCATCCTGTACGTTGAAAAAATCGATTCAGCTACGGGAGTAATGAGCCACGTATTCATTAGGGAATCTTCACAGCCTGACGAAGTCACCACTATCCTCGCCCAAAAAGGGAAGGTAGCTCCTGACGCGTCGGGCAAGGCATTCATTTTGAATCTGCGTAACGGCACCATCCTGAAAGAGGACAGACGCGGTGATTCGACCGGCAGCCTTGCTTTTGAGAGCTACGTTTTCCGATACCCTCTCGCACAGGCCGGTCTGGAGAAGGCCACAAAATCGTTTGAAGAGATGTCAATTGCCGGCATCCGCAATCGTGTGAGGGAGGTAATTGCGGAGGAAGCGACAGGTGGTCCCGAAAAAATAGAGTATGTTCGTCGAGTCGAGAACTTCGGGCGTATTCTGATCACCCAAAGATTCATTCATCCGCTTGCTTGCCTCGCTCTGGCGCTCACAGCCTTCCCCTTGGGGCTATTGAACATTGGACATAGCAGGCTCAACAACGTGTCCCTGGGTCTGGTGATGATCTTCGTTTACTATGCCTTCACGCTGGCAACTGAGCGAGTGGCCCGTTCCGGATTGGCGCCGCCGGAACTTGCTCTACCGCTTCCGCCGTTGGTGTTTATGGTCATGGCCGCCTACTTCATCCGCTGCGTGCAAATGGAGCGCATCCCCTGGCTCATCCGTTTTCTACAGGGCATGATCCTGCGGATACGCCGGAGGAGAGCCTAACCCCCACGCGCTGAAGAGGCAGTTGACGTCGATTGTTTTTTTGGGGTCAAAAAGTCCCATGAGCGTCTAGCGGAAGGTCAATTTGCCCCGCTGTGAGCACTTGCCATCATTGATCTTTTCTCTACGACAAAAATTAATAAGCCACTCTGACCCATTTCTCTCCAAGCAATAGTCAGATGATCCGCAATTCAATCAGCGCCTAGAGTCGCCTATTGCCCTCGTATCCTCGTCATAACCGTGGAGTAGCGAAGCAGTGGCATGCCATTTGCTACCGGTTGAGTTTGAACGGGAGCCGTTCCAGCAAGCCTATTTTCAGGCGGTTCAGCTAGTCGGAGCGCCAATCAACCTCAAAGGCTGCTCAAACGCTGTGGTCTGAGTAATTATTCTTGATTTCGAGGAGTTGCGTGTGGTATAGTCGAATACAGAATAATAGAGACCTCAATCAAAAACAGAACGTGAATTGCTGCCAGTGCGCCGTACGGAATTTTTTTCCTTGACGGCGGTCGGTTTAGCTGCGGAGGGAGGGCTCCTTCAGGTGGACGGGCCGCTCGATGCAGCTAGGGTGGTACGTGTCTTCGTTTTCACGGGGTCTCTGAGGAGGACGTAAACTGCGACGAGGTGACGTAACGTATACCTCCCAAGCTGATAGCCACTTGGAGGGTGCTCCGGAGAACAAACATCCCGAGGATCTCGCGGAGGTTATGGATTTTTCCGGGTACGATCTCTTCACAACCGTGCGATTGATAGTTTCCAGTGGGGAGTCGAGAAAAATTCAAGTCAAGAAGGGCCGTCTGAAGGGATCCATGTTTATCAAGGAGGGAGAAATCTACTGCGTCGAGGCAGCTGACCGCCACGGAGACGAGGCTTTCTTCGAGATTATCTCCTGGAAGAATGCATCTCACACCGATGTGCACGAGGCTGATCCACCCGAAAAGAATGTTAAAATATCTACCGGTGTCCTCCTTGACCTGATGAAAAGCCGAGTCTAACGCACTGATAAAGCAGGTAATCGTGATATCAGGATCGAACGTGGCAGCCTTGTTAATCCCCCTCTGGCGGTTGGTTCGTGACCAAACGAAACGGTGATCTACAGCATGCATGATGGCGTGTGAATGAGAAGAGAAGACTGAAGGAGCCGCCTTTGTCGGATAGAAGGATCCTCATCTTAGAAGACGAAAAGATCCTCTATAGATTTGTCGAGGCATATTTTGCTGAGTTGGGGTCGCGATATGTTGTTTTCTCGGCAGATTCGGTCTCCGCTGCCATCGAGATGCTCAAGCACTCACCTGTCGACCTGGTGGTTTTGGATCACCAGCGCCCCGGCAAGCTCGACGGCTTGGAACTGCTGCGTGAAATCCGGCGGAAAGCGTTGCCGGTCCAAGTGGTGCTCGTAGCGGACAAAGGGTCGGAAGGCGACGGGATTACGGCTCTTGCCATGGGCTGCACCAATTTCATAGTTAAACCGTTCTCTTACGAAACAATGGCGGAACTGCTTTTCAATATGCTTCAGCCTCAGCAAGGGTTCAAGGGCCGAGTAGTAGGGATTAGGCTGGAAGATGTGATTCAGATGTTCTGCTACCGGAAAGAAAGCACGCTTCTCAGAGTATTCAGTGAAGGTAGCCGAGGTTCCATTTATGTGCTTGACGGCGGAATCGCACACGCGGAATGCTGTTCAATAGTCGGAGTTGATGCCTTTTACGAGATGCTGGCATGGGAGAACGGGGAGTTTCTCTCACAGGTTGTTTTCACCGTGCCCGAGCAGACCCTATTTATGGATTGGCAGAGCTTATTGATGGAGGGGATTCGCCAGCGTGACGAGATCCGCCATGCACTCGAACCCGTTCCTCACTTGGCCGTAGAACCCGTCAGACTGGAGCCTCCTGGAAATGGCAAAGCACTTCCTGTGGTGCCGGCGCAGGGCCGAGCGGCCTCAGCCCAAGCGGAGTCGACAAAGAGAATAATGATCGTTGACGACTCCCGTTTCATACGGAAGATTGTTCAGGAACTGCTTCAATCGGATCCCGGCCTCCTGGTGGCGGGCTACGCGACGAACGGCCAGGATGCCTTGGAGAAAATCGACGAATTAAAACCCGATCTTATCCTCCTGGACTGGGACATGCCCGTAATGAAGGGCAGCACCGCCCTCATGCACATCATGATCAGGAGCCCTTGTCCGGTGGTGGTTCTTAGTGGGTTTGTCGGTGGAGTAGGAGCAAACCCCTTTGATCTCTTGTGCCTTGGCGGAGTCGATTTTGTCCGCAAACCTCAGAACAACTGGCGCGTCGATGGACGAGCGGAGGATCTGGTCAACCGTATCAAAGAAGCCTGTGGCATCAAATTCCATCGAATCAGGCGTGTAAAAGTACCTCCCCCTGTCAAGCAATCACCGGGATCGCCTGAAAGATTCGTTCCGAGCAAGTTTCTGTCGGTATTTGTCTCCTCTACTGGCGGATGCACGGATTTAATCCGTATAATACCTTTTCTCCCCAAGGAGTTGCCGACGTCTATTGTAGTTATTCACGACATGCAACAGGAGGCCATTGGCGCCTTTGTTGATTATTTGGACAGAAGGAGCAAACTGGAAGTGCGCCCGGTGGAATCCGGTGCCACCTTGGTTGACGGTGTTTGTTACCTTCATCCGGCCACTGTGCCTCTTGATCTGAGTGAGGAAGGCGGCAGGTTCATTCTAAGAATCGTATCGAACGTACCTCGCACGAATACCCTGGAACACTTTCTCATGTCGGCCTCTAAGGTCATGGGCCAGAATCTCGTAGCAGTACTATTGTCCGGAGGGCCTAGCCGAGGGATGGCAGGTCTCAGGGCCATAAAACAAGCCCGCGGAACAACAATGGTTCAAGACCCGGTATCGAGCGTGGATCCCAGAATGGCAGAGGCGGCTTTGCTGGAAGGTATCGTAGATCACAAATGTTCGGCTGACAGCTTGGCCGAGACCTTTCAAAAGCTAATCAAGTAGGTGGTGTTAGGGATGCGCGCCGCGCCCGGAACAGGAGAGTCTCATGAACGGTAGGGAGCAAACGAAAAAGAGGATCCCCGAGGCAGAAGAATCTGTCCAGATGATCAGCTTTACCATAGGGCCCGAGCGATTCGGCGTGCAAATACTCGTGGTCCAGGAGATCATCATGATGTCCAACATTACAGAAATCCCTAATTCCCCGGATTTCGTGGAGGGCGTCATCAACCTTAGAGGGAACATAATTCCGGTCTTGGACCTCAGAAAGAGGCTCCGTTTGCGGAACCATCCTCAGCCTGACGGACAAAAGCCAGGGACCCGAATACTGGTGGTTGAGATAGAAGGCAACGTGACGGGCTTCATCGTGGATTCCGTGGCCAAGGTCATAACAGTCCCAGCCTCGAAAATCTCGCCGCCTCCGGATATCATTGTAGCCGGGGTGCAGAGCGCATATATCAGCGGAGTAATCCATCTCGAAGAGACCATTCTAATCGTCTTGGATTTCAAGAAGATTCTGTCACTAGACGAAAAACAAGCTCTGGACGGGGTAACCCGAATGATCCCCGAGATCGCGGAAGAGTAGGCAGGGTCCGATGGAGCGACGAAAAGATGAATAGAGGTTTGTTCTAGTGGGACGCGATCTCAATGAACAACCTCTGAGAAATTTCTTAACCGATAAGAATCCCAGGAGGAAAGGCCATGAGTATTTTCAGCAAACTACGTCTCGGCAGAAGTATTAGAACTAAGCTTCTGTTCTGGTTCCTCTTGATAACTCTCATCCCGTTGGGCGCGTCGGCGTTCATTGGTTATCGGACGATCACGAATGAAGCGGAGAGCTCGGCGAGACGGGAAATGACAACACTCGCCGGATCTGCGGCTCAGTCCATCAACATCTTCATGAACGACCGTGTCAGTGACACTCTGGTTTGGGCGGACTTGCGACCGATCAAGGAAGCTATCGACGTGGCCGAGGTTCGAGAGGACGCCTCTCAGATGCTGCGAGAGACGGTCAGGCTCTACGGCGCGTACGAGTGCATTTTTCTCCTTGACTCAAAGGGGAACTGCATTGCTTCCAGCGCGCCTGGGCTGGTAGGGATAGACTTTTCGAAAAATCAGGGTTTCAACGGAGCCAAGGGCGGCAAACTATCCCTTATTGATTTTGAAAAATCCCCTGTCGTGGAACAACTCGACCCGGCTTCCGGGGGCTGGACAGTCGGGATCGCTGCGCCGGTAAAGGTGGGCGAAAATGTTCAGGGCGTCATGCTGGCATATGTCAAGTGGG
>JBKQMK010000087.1:0-2738 GCA_052146735.1 Desulfomonilaceae bacterium
ATATCGGAATTCGTTCGGTCGTTTGTTATGGGAAAGAAAGCTTTTCAGCTCTTGGACATTCATAGGAATACTCACATTGGTCAGATAAGTTATAAGTCTTTCAGAGAGAGAATTATCACCAGGGTGACAGCGGAGGGAGGGACCAGGGGCATCACAGAGCGAATGCTATCAGCTACCAACATATCTAGAATACTTATTAATTGGTATGTGAAGACCGTCTTTCTAGTACCCACCTACAAAAAGCCCGCTGCACCGCCAAGTTGAAGTAGGGGCCTAGTATTTCGCACTTTTGATCCTGATCTCAACGACTTTACCGACCTCTTTTATCGCGGTCTTCAGTAGTCCAAGCTTCTGCTGCAATTGATCCCGGTATTTTGCCCACGTCGAGGTACCGGTGCGCCAAATGGCCAACCGCTAGCGATCAATCCACCAAAAGCAGACCGCTTTGCCGCCTCCGGATCTATGTGAAAGGGCTGCGGATCGAAGTGCCGGGCGAATTCAATAATTTCATCTTTCTCAATGGTGATGGAACCGAACTCGTGAACGGCTCCGGGCAGATAATCCTCGAAATACCTGTCTTCTTGTGGAGTTGTGAATGTCATGGCGGTACTAAAACTCCTTAACTAACCACTGTGGCTATCTCACGTCGATATCCGGCAGTTCCGGGTCCCATATCTTTGGCGCGGGCTGCTCATCAGGCACGAAAACGTTATAAGTCTTCCCATACTCGTGCCACTGCTTGAGCAAGAGGTTTCTTTGATCATCCGAGTCTTTGGGATCTTCCTTTGAGGTCATCGCGGCGCTCGACACTTGAATAGTTGCCGCACACCTTAGCACAGGCGAGGCATTCGGAGGAACCTTGTTTCCTGTGGGCGTAATCGGCCGCGAGATTCGTCCCATAAGGGGCCTAGAATGGATTCTCAGCTACGTTACGGATTAGGGTATGTCTCAAGCATGGCCGCCCCATTTCTCAAAGATTTGGCAGAGATACAGGTTGGACGAGCTTTGGAGGCGGGTCTTCTCAATAGATTGCAAAATCTACGGACGTCCGGAGAATTGTAGACCCCAAGTTTGGAATCTTGGCTCATCGATGGAGCGGATAGCGGAGCCTCTTGGCGGCCATGCAGCAGTCGTGCCCCCAATCAAATCAAGGAACATTCGCCGTCCTGCCTCTGAAGCCTTAGTCTCTGCGTGGATCGTCCTTACAACAGCGGGAGATCCTTTCCCTATCCCAGGAGGTCAAGGTACTATACTTCTAACTTAACTGGTGGTACATAATCCGGGGCAGGCCAGGTAAGCCCCGCTCTTCTCACTGAATGCAGTATTGCTTTCTTCGGCGCCAGAGAGTCGCCTTGTCGATGCCCAGAATTTTAGCCGCTTCGCCGAGCGTTTTGGTTGACCTGAGCACCCGGCGAACATGTTCCTTTTCCACTTCCTTCAAGCTCATCCGATGTCCCACTGGAAAAATGGGAGCATCGCAACTCATACCGTCAGGCAGGTGCTCTATTCTGATCCGGTCCGAGTGGCATAGTATTGCTGCCCGTTCAACGACATTACGTAATTCTCTCGCATTTCCTGGCCACGAATACTGCGTGAGCATGTCTGCGGCTTCCTGCGTAAATCCGGAAAACAGTTTATGATAATTGCGACCGAAAAATGCCAAAAGTCGCTCTGCCAAAATTATGATGTCGTCCGGGCGGTCCCTTAACGGCGGAATGGTGATTTGAATGACATTAAGTCGGAACAGAAGGTCTTCGCGGAAGAGATTCTCCTTCACTGCTCTTTCCAGATCGACGTTCGTACTTGCGATGATTCGGACATTCGCCTTGCGGGTAGAATACGAGCCTACGCGTTCGTACTCTTTGTCCTGCAAGAACCGCAGTAGCTTCGGCTGAACCGATACCGGCAAGGCACCCATCTCGTCCAGAAACAGGGTCCCTCCTTCACAAGCGGCTATGCGGCCGATCCTGTCAGAAACAGCCCCCGTAAAAGCACCCTTCACATGCCCGAACAATTGGCTTTCCAGCAATTCAGAATTGAGAGAGGGACAGGAAATGACGCCGAACGGCCTGTTTGCTCTTTTGCTCCAATGGTGAGCAGCGCGAGCAAGCACTGTCTTGCCTGTGCCGCTCTCACCTCGCAAAAGCACTGTTGCATCCGTTGGAGCTACTTCGCGCACCATATCAACGGCTCGTTGCATGATGGGGCTCGTACTTGAGAAGTCCGCGTCATGGTCGAATCGGCTCAGCTCCTCTTGCAGCGCAGCCACCTTCAATTCCAGCGAACGCAATTCCGCTTGCTTGAGCACGGCCAAATTCACTTGGGCCAGGGTGAACGGCTTTGCGATGTAATCCGCCGCGCCTCGTCGGATGGCCTCCACTGCATTCTCGATGGAGGCATAAGCGGTGATTACCACAATTTTCAACCAAGGCAAGGAAGCCAGAAGAGCGGGAATCAAATCCAGCCCGTCTTTGGTTCTGAGTTTCATGTCCACGAAGGCGATGTCAAACGAATATAAGTGGGATTCCCTCAACGCTTCTTCATAGCTGCCCGCAGTGACCACGTGGTGGCCTTCCGTTTCCAGCCACATAGAGAGCACTTCCCGAATTCCCGCTAGGAGTCTGTCGGACTGGAAATTGAAGTCATCCATAATTTCCGACCGGTGTTTTCATAAAACTGCTGCAAAGTACCCATTCGGAACAGCTGGAAGGGGAACAGGCCGAAATTCCAACCTTAAA
>JBKQMK010000088.1:0-7798 GCA_052146735.1 Desulfomonilaceae bacterium
GGAGCAATCTCTGTAGGGGCGGGTTTGAAACTCGCCCCCACTTGCGGCAATCAGACGTTCAGTCCGAATAACCTTGTCGCGATGGAAACATTCGGGCTGAAGTGCGGGGTCCCTCATGAGGCTACAAAGCTATTTTGAAAGCCCCAGGTAGCCAAGGGCAATAGGATTTGTACACGGAATGAATAGTAGCACTCCCCAAATTCCGGACTTCTCCCTGGCCCTGGCAACACCCAGGTTGATAAGAAGCCACGCCACCGCGCAGACAATCAAAGAGAGAATTCCTATGACGGCAGGAAGTATTCCCCCAGTGGAGATTATGGCTTCGAGGAACGGGGCCGCTATAGATAGCACTGGCAGGAACAACAATAAGAGCCACCAGATTGGTTTTCGCGCTATGTTCAGCATGAGAATCACATTGGCAATAGGGATAAATGCCAACCAGGGCAAACTCGTATTTGTCTTCTTGGCAATAAGGAAGAACATTATAGCGGTGAAAAGATAGAATATGACCGGAATTATGAGCCCTATCAGGCTGGTGCCCGCGGCCATAGCCATCAACATGTCCGGAGAAACCGGGATCGATGGGATGCCAGGTACGCCGAGGTCAACCCCTCCCGGTGGGGTTATGGGCTTCATAGGCATGCCAGGTTTAGGAAGCCCCGGTCTTTCCCCGGCCTTCATTTCAGGGAGGGACTTCTGGACCCCAGGTGCTTCGCCAGCCTTCTTTTCAAGTTGAGGCTTTGGGACTCCGGGTCTTTCGCCCGCTTTCTTCGCCGCGGCAGGCGGTGTGGGCTCTTGAGCGCCGGCGGTTTTTTTCAGAGCTTCGATTTTGTCCAGAACCTGCTGTTTGTCAGCCGCGTCCGGCTTGGATTTCAGGTAAATCCCATACTCGCTGGCAGCGGGCCCACTCCTTTTTTGAGCCTCATACATGAGTCCCATATTGTAATGGGCTTCGGCATAGTTTTTGTCCAATTCCGCCGCCTTGCGATAGTCGGCAAAGGCTTGCGGAATCATGTTTTTCTTCCGATAGATCTCCCCACGGTTGTTGTAAGCATCCGCGTAGTCAGGAGAGATCTCTATGGCTTTGTTGTAATCCGCCAATGCCTGATCAAGTTCTCCGAGGTCCTCGTGTGCCATTCCCCGCCAGTTGTAAGCCTCCGCGGAGCGAGGACTCTTGGCGATAACTTCAGTGTAGATTTCTACGGCTTCTTTGAGCCTTCCTGCCTTTTGATTTTCCAATGCCTCTGTAAGACCTTGAGGCAACTGGGCAAACGCGGGCATAGACGCGCAGGTAACAGAAACAACCGCAACCAAAAGGGTTATCACTGCGATAATCCGACGAGACTCACTACGGAGGCACTTGCCGGAGTCAGCCGAATATGCCGTATCGGGTCTTTGCTTCGGTGTTTGGAGTTCAGTATTTAGCGTCTCTCTAGTGAGCACACGCGGACTTGCGATAGGCCTCGAGGTTTTCATACCGTCCTCAGTTCTGTCAGGTAAAAGTAGTAAATTCGTTGTCAGGTGCGGAATTTGACTATTAACACATTTAAGGATGCGGGTCAAGGTTTATTCGAGGCCATGTCCTTGAAAAATTTGGTTTTTTGTCCCATGCGCTTAGAAACTGGTCGGGAGAATAATTACCGGTTTATATGTATGAAAAGTATCTCCACAAGCATCTCCGGGTCAGGCTCCGCAGCCAGCAGAGCGCGTGGAGTCTTTCCGGAAAGCTTCACCAAATGCAGAAATTCATCAGAAAAACCGCCGGTCTTGGCAAGGATTCCAATGGCACAATTTGGACCCAGATCGTCGCACGCGATGGTAAACTCATTCAAGGTCCCCATTCCGCCGCCGACAAAGATGCAGGCATCTGAGCTCCTTATCAGGGTGACATTGCGGCCCTTGGTCCCCATTCCGGTAAAAAGAATGATGCGGCTCTCCAGGGGATATCCATAAGCCACACCGTGGTCCTCTCTATTGGTCGCGGGAGAAATCCCTATGGTCACCCCACCCGCGGAGTTTGCCCCCAGAACAGCGGCATGAGGGAATCCCGGGCATGCCCCCGTCAACAGCACCGCCCCTCTGGCCGCTACTGCTTCACCGATCCTCACAGCCGTCTGCCAACCTGCCGCTGTGTCAGATGCTGAAGCCGAACCCAGAACTGCCACCTTGAATACTCGGTCCGATTCCATTATCAAAGTCCTCTCACAATTACTCCAGAAGACGTAACGAGTGTAACCTTTTAATCCACCGGGAACAAGGCGCGGAGGACCGGAAAGCCCGATCTAGTGCCCTGCATGTGAGCGACCACTCGAAGGTATCAGTTTGTAACGATTTCTCCGAAGTGGCAACACCGGCTTGACAGCATTCTGACAAAGGGATAAGTTTGCCGAGTTCAATATAGACTAGGCGATTTTTGTCTGCTCATGGAAGAATTAGCTGCTCTGATATTGGCCGCGGGTAAAGGGACGCGCATGAAATCCGGGGTGCCGAAGGTCCTGCACCCTGTGGCTGGCCGCCCGATGATTTCCTATGTTGTGGATGCAGTCCGTTCGAGCGGCTTTTCGTACATCGTAATTGTTGTGGGCCATGAATCCGCGGAAGTGAAGAAGGTGGTCCAAGAGCCTGGAATTGAATTTGCGTTGCAGGAACCGCAACTGGGCACAGGGCATGCGGTGGCGTCCGCCAGGGACTTGTTCAGGGGCTTTTCCTGCGATATCTTGATCCTGTGCGGAGACATTCCGCTTCTTCAGTCGCGAACCATAAAGGAATTCATCCGCTTCCATCAGGACAATGGCAGCAGACTGACTGTAATGACTACTTACCCCGAAAGCCCCACAGGATACGGGAGGATCATTAGGAGTGAAGGCGGGATAGTCACCGGCATTGTCGAAGAGAGGGAGGCGAGCGACGGGGAAAAGGCCATAAGGGAGATCAATACCGGGGTGTTCCTTGCAAATGGCAACTTGCTCTATTCGCTGGTGGATAAGATAGGGGCAGATAATTCCCAGGGAGAGTACTACCTGACCGACATCGTAAGCGAAGCCGCGAAAGCATCCATCCCGGTACATGCCTTTGTGCTGCCGCATGCTCAGGAAGCAACCGGAATCAACGCTCGTTCT
The DNA here is from genome assembly GCA_052146735.1 of Desulfomonilaceae bacterium. Taxonomy (GTDB): domain Bacteria; phylum Desulfobacterota; class Desulfomonilia; order Desulfomonilales; family Desulfomonilaceae; genus CAWBBA01. The sequence goes on from JBKQMK010000088.1 coordinate 3,120, forward strand.
GATTTGGCGCGCGTTTCCGCAATAGTATGGAATCGTCTCCGGGAAGAATTGATGGACTCAGGGGTCACTCTTCTTGATCCTTCATCGGTTTATGTTGACTGGCAGACGCGAATCGAGGCAGACACTGTGATTCACCCGGGTGTGACCATCTCCGGCCGTACCGAGATCGGGAAGGGTTGCGCCATAGAATCCGGGGTCTACATTATGGATAGCAAGCTGGGAGACGGCGTAAGAATTTTGCAAGGATCCCGACTCGACAGGGCAAGAGTAGACGCTGGGACCACGGTGGGACCAATGGCCAATCTCAGGCCCGAAGCGCAAATCGGAAAGAATGCACGGATCGGCAACTTCGTGGAGGTCAAGAAAACCATCGTAGGAGATGGCTCAAAAGCCGCTCACCTCACCTATCTTGGCGACAGCCAAATAGGTGTTGATGTGAACATCGGATGCGGTACCATTACCTGCAACTATGACGGCAAAAAGAAGCATCTCACTACTATTCGCGATAGATGCTTCATAGGCTCAGATGTCCAGTTCATTGCCCCTGTCGAGATAGGCGAAGGAAGCATTGTAGGGGCTGGTAGCACTATAACTCGCGACGTGCCTCCGAGAAGCTTGGCTGTTTCCAGGGCCAAGCAAAAAGTTTTTCCTTTGAGGAAGGGACAGGGGCCTGGGGCATCTGATGAAGATCGGAAACCTTGAACTCGCGGGAAACGTATTTCTCGCACCGATGGTCGGGATTAGCGATCCTCCTTTTCGGAAGATAGTGCAGAAGTTTGGAGTATCGGCCGTCTGGACTGAAATGATCAGCGCGGATGGCGTTGCGAGGGCTCCGAGTACCTTTCGTACGATGGAGACCCTTAGTCAAGAGGTCCCTACTGTCTTTCAAATCGCTGGGAAAGATCCGGATCTGATGGCTGAAGCGGCCAGGCGGATTCAAGACTTGGGGGCCGCGGCAATAGACGTGAACATGGGTTGTCCGGCAAGAAAGGTCGTGGGCCGAGGCGCCGGTGCGGCCTTGATGAGGAACGTTCCGCTTGCAGGCAGGATTGTGGCTGCGATGAGAAAGGTGCTTAGCGTCCCTCTCACTGTAAAGATCAGGTCGGGGTGGGACGACGAGAACCCGAATGCCGCTGCCATGGCCCGTGTGATCGAGGTCGAAGGGGCGGATGCTCTGATCGTGCATTCTCGCAGTAAATCCAAGGCTCATTCCGGACCTCCGTCTTTAGATGTTTTGGAGGAGGTCAAGCGGTCCGTGGGGATACCCGTAATCGGCAATGGCGGAATCCAGCATGTGGAAGACGCGGTGATCATGGCAGCCCGTACCGGGTGTGACGGAGTTATGGTGGGACGGGGGGCCGTTGGAAGGCCGTGGCTGCCGGGTTGGATTCTGGAACGATCTGTGGGCCGTGCCGGGATTTCTGATCGCGTATTGACCTTTTTTGATGTGATTCGGGAACACTTTGGGTACATGCTGGAATGGTGGGATCTCCGCAATGCGGTCCGTCACATGCACAAACATTTGGCATGGTATTCGAAAGGGTTTGCGCAAGGGAGCGATTTCCGGCGCACAGTCTTCACCTTGGAAGATCCGGACGCACTCATGCATTTCGCTGAGAAGTTTTTTGAGAAAGTCGCTATTTCATGACAACGGAAAAAACTGATAAGATCCTCGATCCGGAAATGCGAGAAAATCCGCGGAAAACCGGCAAGGCAAAAGCAGTGCTCAAGACCAACATCGCTGACTCTATTGACACGTTGGTAGAATACCTTGTGGATAACAATGTGAAGGGAATTCATCCTCTCATAATGGGGGAGGTAGAGAAGCGTCTGATCATTAAGGTACTTGAGCGGAGCCGTGGAAACAAACTGCGAGCCGCCAAATGGCTCGGAATGAGCCGAAATACATTTCACAGGAAGATTCAGAAGCTCGTCGATTCGGGGAGCCACGAGAAGGGGGAGCCGGAATCGTGACAGTCCGTTTATTATCAGGACATTCAAATTGCCGTCAGTCGATTGCGATGCGGCTGACACGCACCTTGACGATGCCTGCCAAACTTTTCACACTCGTTTTTTGTATGAAAAAACTCACCGAATCAAACCTGTAATTAAAGGCTTGTATCTAATCACAGGCCCTAAGCCTGTTCAAGATACTTCTTGACACCTCGCCCTAAAGAAATATAATTAAAGCGGTTCTCAAAAAATCTGCATGGAGCCCCCCTATGAATGCCGATAAGCTTGCTCTTCTCGAAGAGAAGATCATGCATTTGATTGAGCAGAACGATCAGTCCAAGAGAGAACAGGAACGTTTCAGCAGGGAACTGGAGAAGAGGGATAAGCGAATCAGCGAATTGGACCGTACTCTGAAGAAGATCCAAAAGGATCACAAATCGGCCAAAGGCAAGCTGGACAGAATTATCGAGAAGCTGGAGGCATTCACCTGAAAGAGCATGTGGCCGGGGATGCTTTGGATTACATGAACAACTCGGAGGAAATGACCGAAGCCGTTAAGGTACGATTGTTCGGTCGTGAGTACAGCATACGAGGACACGGAAACAAGAAATATATTCAAACGCTGGCGGATTTCATCAAAGAGAGGGCAGATGAAATTCAAAGCCGAGCTACAGTGGTATCAACACTGGATTTGGCAATCTTAACACTGTTGAACATCACAGACGAGATGTTCCAAAGCAGACAGGTCAAGGAGCAGACAATAAGAGAACTGGAGGAAAAGACCGACCGGCTTCTGAAAGCCATCGATCGGGTCGTTTGATGTGTGGGTAGTCCCCTGCGCAGTGCGTGATGGACGGCAATTTTTTGAGCCAACACTCAAAAAATGGGAACCGCCCCCGGCTGTGGTGAGCATGCCTGCCACGAAGCAGGAAGCCTGAAGCAGTCGTTAGGGTCCCACCTGGGTAACCAGGTTCAAAAGTTCTGTCTGCACGGCTGATCGCGGGGGATTCCTACCAATTGCCTGATCGCTCGTTCCTTTTCGCCTGACAACCGGGATGTGGGCGGCAGCCTCTGGATGGCCATTCGGAGGAGTATATATATACGTTATTCTGTGGGTAATCGGCACGCGGTGTATACTTCTTACCCTTAACCCATTCTTCCGAGATTCGACATCCTTTCCTGCTCTGTCCGCATAAGCATCCCGTCATATTCATAAAATGGGAGTGGGCTGTGGAATTGATTTCCTTTTTAATTCCTGCCCTTGTCGCTGTAATGGTGGGGGTGGCGGCTGGATACGCCGCAGCCAGAATCCTCGACAAGAGCCGGGACCGGTCAGCCAAATCTGAAGCAGACGAGATCATCAAGACCGCAAAGAAAGAGGCCGAAACAGTAAAAAAAGAGGCCCTTCTTCAGGCCAAAGACAAACTGTTTCAATCCAGAGCTGACCTTGAACACGAAATAAAAGAGCGACGCGCCGAACTGTCGGCTCGAGAATCCCGTCTTCTGAAGAAGGAAGAGAATCTCGAGAGAAAGATATCACAACTCGAATCTAAGGAAATCGCCTTAACCAAGCACGAGAAGGAAATAGATTTAGGGTATAAGAAAGCTAAAGAGAAAGAAGGCGAGGCGGATCAGCTGGTCAGGAAGCAGCTCGAGAAGTTAGAACAGCTTGCTGGTCTCTCGGCCCATGAAGCCAAAGAGATCATTCTGCAGAAGGTCAGTGATGAGACGCGAATCGAAAGCGCGAGGATTATAAGGCAAATAGAGGAAGAGACTCACACCCAAGCGGACAAGAAAGCTAAAGAAATCATTTCTACGGCCGTCGGACGGTATGCCGCGGACTACGTGGCCGAGCGCACGGTTTCAGTCGTGAACTTGCCCAGCGAGGAGATGAAAGGGCGAATTATCGGACGGGAAGGCCGCAATATTCGAGCCATAGAAGCTGCTACGGGCATAGACCTGATAATTGACGACACTCCCGAAGCGGTCATCCTTTCGGGTTACAACTCCATCCGACGTGAAGTGGCCAGAATAGCCCTTGAAAGGCTCATAAGCGACGGTAGAATTCACCCCGCCCGAATCGAGGAAGTAGTAAAAAAGGTCACCCAGGAAATGGAGGAGACGATCGTTGAAGCCGGCGAGCAAGCCAGTTTCGACGTAGGAGTTCACGGGATCAATGCCGAATTGATAAGGTTGGTGGGCAAACTCAAGTACAGGACGTCCTTCGCCCAGAACGTTTATCAGCATTCCATTGAAGTCGCGTTCCTATGCGGTATCATGGCCGCGGAACTTGGACTGAATCCCAAAAAGGCCAAACGCGCTGGCCTTCTTCATGACATAGGCAAAGCCATAGACCACGAGGTGGAGGGGGCACATGCCATCATCGGCGCGGACATTGCCCGCCGCTATGGCGAGTCACCTCTGATTGTGAATGCCATTGCAGCGCATCACGGCGATGAAGACCCGACCAGCACGCTGGCGGTGCTTGTTCAGGCGGCTGATACGTTGTCCGCGGCCAGGCCGGGCGCACGGCGGGAGATGTTGGAAAACTACGTCAAACGCCTAGAAGATCTAGAAAGAATAGCCGATTCGTTTAAGGGCGTGAGCAAGTCGTTCGCCATACAGGCGGGTAGAGAAATTCGCATCATAGTAGAGAACTCGAATATCGGAGACGAAGGGCTTACCCTTCTAGCCCGCGACATACGAAAGAAGATCGAAAAGGAGCT
>JBKQMK010000089.1:0-3344 GCA_052146735.1 Desulfomonilaceae bacterium
CTACGACCAGAAGCCGATTATCTAAGGGACGGTATTTATGAACTGCGGGTGAGATACCGGCAGGTCAACTACCGCTTACTCTACTTCTTTCATGGGAACCAGATCGTGGTTCTCACTCACGGACTGACCAAGGAACGGGCGCTGCCACCAAGAGAAATCGACAAGTCTTTGGCGTTGAGGAAAAGATTTGCGTCAGCCCCAGAATCTCACACGGTCAGATGGGAGGCTTAGAATGGAAGACAAGAAACTCAGTTCTGATGCTTTTGAATTGATTTACAACCGGTATATCAAGGATGACCCAGCACGGGTAGCTTCTTTTCAAGAAGAATTGACCAAAGCCGAGATCGCCCGCGAAATTTATGATCTGCGTGGTCAGGCAGGTATGACCCAGGAGCAACTAGCCGAGCTTGTGGGAACCAACGCATCGGTCATAAGCGACATCGAAGAAGCTGATTACGAAGGGGACTTCCTTTCAATGGCGTCGAAGATAGCCACGGATCTCCATAGAAGGGTAGAGGTTCGTCTCGTGCCTGTGGAAGCCCCAGAATCTACTGGAATTGCCGTATAGCGTTCTATCGCCCGGAGTATTTCTAGCCCCGCCAGAAGGCAACACCTGCTTTTGCCCGCCGATCTCTGAGCGAGACGTTTGGCGACTTGGCGTGCACCTCTTTGACACCCCAATTCTTATTCACCAGCTTCCCGTAGGCCCTCCCAAGCGACTGTGTGGACGCAGCTTCCGGGGCAATGGGGGGGAAGATCATGCTGGCGTCTCCATCCTTTCAGTTGATCGCTCAATGCCGATGCGTCAATCCAGAGCTGAAAGAGCGACCTCGGGGGCTTTGTCCAGCACCTTTAGGAGCGCCTTGGCTGCGCCGGTTGGGCGACGCTTGCCTTGTTCCCAGTTGCGGATAGTGTCGAGCGGCACGTCGATCCGCCGGGAGAACTCCGACTGGGTGAGACCGAGCCGCTTGCGCACACGCCGCGCAAACCGGGCCGCGTCTTTCATGGACTCGGCATCATCGGCTTCTTGCTGACGCGCGATATCCTCCTCGGTGGTAGCGTCCAGACGGCGCTCATCCACGCGTCCTGCGGGGATATCGGTTCGCTCGTTCGGGTCGACCCTAACGCGTTGCGTTTTCATAGTCCTTTACCTCTCGTCGATTGGCCTTGCGCGCAGAAATGATGCGAATGGTGCGGCCACGTAGGGTGTATGCCACAAAGAACACCCTGCCTTCGATGCTACCAAGAAGTTGGTAGCGGTCTTCGCCGTACGCCCACCGGGAATCCAAGCTCACTACACGGTTGGGGTCTAGAAAAGCACTAACGACATAGGTAAAATCAAAGCCTCTCTCGGCAAAGCAGGCTTCACTTTTGGCTTCATCCCACTCGTACTCCATAGCAGCAGAGTAGCTCACTGAACTACATCCGTCAAACTGAATCTCGGATGTCAGGCAGAAAACCCCCCGTCTCAAAATCAAAGTCTCACGGTCTTGACAAAGGGTTTAGTTTATGAGAGGCCCTTCCGGATTACGAGGAGGAAAGCCATGGGACAATACATTGGATACGCGAGGGTGAGCACGAACGACCAAGACCTGGCCCTGCAGACAAATGAACTCCAAGCAGCCGGCTGCGAGCCTATCTTCACCGATAAGGTGAGTGGAGCCAAGAGCGAGCGACCTGGGCTAGATGAGTGCCTGAGGACCCTCAGGAAAGGTGACACCTTAGTTGTATGGCGCTTGGATCGGCTTGGACGCTCCATGCAGCACCTAGTATCGGTGGTGACTGAATTGAAGAATGGAGGCATCGGTTTCCGTTCTCTGCGAGATGGGGCCATTGATACCACCACAGCGTCTGGTGAGCTTGTTTTCAACATCTTCGCGGCGCTGGCCCAATTTGAAGCAGAGTTGATCCGAGAGAGGACACGCGCTGGCTTGGCAGCGGCGAGGGCCAGGGGGCGAAAGGGAGGTCGAAAGCCCGTTGCAGTCGGTAGTCCCAAGGTGAGAATGGCGAAGAAAATGCACGAGGATCGGAGCCTCAGCCCCAGCGAGATAAGTGCAAGCCTCAAGATTTCGCGAGCGACATATTACAGGTATCTGGCGTTATAGCCGGAAGTTTGAGTCCGGTTAGTAAGAATTGAACCTCCATCAATAAATGTGGCCGTTCTCTCTGTACGCTAGGTCAGAAAGGTTTTGAAGCCCCACCCTTCCTTTTGCTTCCGGATCCCACCCAATCCGATCGGAATTGGGCGCGCCCATTAAGTGAAAGACTCCATCCCTAGAATTTCCCATAACTGCTTCGAGAAGCGTCTAATGCGGCGTTTTCTCGTAATAGGTCGACCTACCTTTTGACCCCTTTCGAGTCAAACCGCCTTTCCTCACAAGATTCTGGGCAAGCCTCTTGGCTTGATCACCAGAAATCCTACACGGGTCCATAACAGGTCCATAACACCTTGGCGGGCCATCCTACCGTGAGCTTCCATCCACTAGCTCCATTACCAGGGCTTCATGCTTAACGGGCGCTGAATGGTGGCAAAGCTTGACACCTAAGAAGTAAGAAGGCTCGTCATGCAAACATTGCCGGCTCTGGGACTGCAACCCCGGGCTGGGGGAATCAGAACTAAACCGGGCGGTCTTTACCTTCGAGGCGGCAAGGGATGCTATGGTAGCAAGGGCATTACACATCGACATGCGGAAGGTGCAATTGGCCTCGTGATCGTCATTCCCGCTGTGGTGAAAAGTGAAAAGTTCGTTCGAGACCTTTCACACTCTTTCCTTGTCTTATTGCTTATAGCGCTATACACTACGGTCATGATCAAGACCTTTCGAGACAAGGACACTGAGCGTCTTTTCAATCGTGAGGCTGTGAAGCGTTTCCGAGAAATAGAACGCGCTGCTCGTCGGAAGCTGGAAATGGTGGATGCGGCCGAGGTTTTGGACAACCTCCGATTTCCACCGGGCAACCGCCTTGAAGCCCTTAAGGGTAACAGGAAAGGCCACCACAGTGTACGGATTAACGACCAGTGCCGTGCCTGCTTTGTCTGGGGCGATGACAACAACGCCTACGATGTGGAAGTGTGCGACTACCATTGACCAAGGAAAGGTGAGCAAGGCATGAAAAGATTATCTCCAATCCATCCAGGTGAAATCCTCTTGGAAGAATTTATGAAGCCTCTGGATTTGAGCCAGAACGCACTTGCGCGTAATCTTGGCGTTGATCCTAGGACGGTGAATCAGATCGTGAATGGGAAACGGGCGATCACCGCAATTATGGCCCTGCGCTTGGCACGATATTTCCGAATGACTCCCGGTTTTTGGATGAATCTCCAGGCTCGGTATGATCTTGAG
>JBKQMK010000090.1:0-6272 GCA_052146735.1 Desulfomonilaceae bacterium
AGCTCCCGGGCGAATGGCGTTCTGGGGGCTGATTGCAGCAGCAGTCATCACTGTTGTCTTATGGCAAATTCCAGGAGGAAATTACATTCTATACCCGTTTACGATTCTGGCCACTTGGTTTCATGAAATGGCTCACGGATTGACGGCTCTGCTATTGGGAGGGCTCTTCACAAAACTACTCATCTTTTCCGATGGTTCCGGTGCAGCTTATTATTCGGGTCCGCTATTGTTGGGAACGTTTGGTCAGGCTTTGGTAGCGGCAGCCGGACCCATGGGACCTCCCGTAGCAGGTGCGGCTTTGATTGCCACTTCACGTAGCCTTAAGGCTACATCAATCACTTTGAAGCTCCTGGGAAGCTTCCTGCTCATTTCAACTGCGGTTTGGGTACGGTCCCTCTTCGGAGTTGTTATGATTCCTCTAATGGGCGCGGGGGTGTTTGGAGTTGCTTTCAAGGGCTCCGAACGAGTGCAGATGCTGTTGGTCCAGTTTCTTGGAGTGCAAGCTTGCGTCAGTACATACCGTCAAATCGATTACCTGTTCAGCTACTCTGCTGGTCCCCTGGGGATCTCCGATACGGCTCAGATCCAACAAGCACTACTGTTGCCGTACTGGTTCTGGGGAGGATTGATTGCCGTGTCATCACTTCTGATTCTTGTAATGAGCCTCTGGAGTGTATATCGATCCTGATCTGACGACTGAACAGATCCACTGAGCAAGATCCATACAGGCGCCTACAACTTATTTTGGGCCACCTTCTCCACCGGACAATACAATTTTTATACCTCGCTGATTCGCAGCACGGGTTTGATCGTGTGGCCGCGCTTGGCATCGGCGATGGCCTTATTGATCTCGTTGAAATTATAGAATTTCACGAGGCAGTCAAAGGGAAACTGCACTGCTCGATACAGCGCGATCAGTTTAGGAATAAAGCGCTGTGGCACGGCGTCGCCTTGGATGATACCGAGAGTTTTCCGCCCTTTCGTCAAAGACTGTGTACCGCTCGCGCCGGTGAGCAGAGCGACAGTGCCATGTGGATTCAAGACATCAATGGCGAGCCGGCGCATCTTCCAGTCTCCGGTGGTTTCTACCACGTAATCAACGCCACTGCCGGTGATATCGTTGATGTGGGAAACGACTTCATTACGACGATTATCGATCACGTGTGTAGCGCCCAACTCTAAGGCGAGTTTGAGCCGCTTGGGTTTAAGATCTACGCCTATAATTGGGTTGGTTCCGACTATGTGAGCCGCCATAACCGCGGCAAGGCCGACTGCCCCCGTGCCGAAGATGGCAATGCTTGAACCCTTCGAAGCCTTCAACGAGTTCATTACGGTACCGGCTCCGGTTTGCATGCCGCAACCCAGCGGGGCTAGAATCTCCAGAGGTAAGTCTTGGGAAACCTTGACGAGGTTGCGTTTAGTGGCAAGAGCGTGGGTGGCAAACGAAGACTGACCAAAGAAGTGCCCGCGAACTCCGCTGCGTTGCATCGCGTTGCTGCCGTCAAGGCGCTCAAAACCAAAGTTCGCCTCATAGAATCGCTCGCAGGCCGTAGGATGTCCATTTCGGCATTGACGACAGTGGCCGCAGGACTGGTAGGAGAGCACGACATGATCGCCGAGCCTGAAACCCTTCACGCTACCGCCAACCTGTTCCACTATGCCCGCACCTTCGTGACCTAAGACCACCGGGGCGTCAGTCGAGTCCCAGTAGTCGCAGAAGTCTATATCTGTATGGCAGATGCCCTAGGCGACGATACGCACCAGTATCTCGTCGTCTCGCGGACCTTCCAATTCGAGGGATTCGATCCTCAAGGGACCACCCTTCTTCCTTAGGACGGCCGCCTGAATTTTGTGGACTTCCACTTGGGAACGGTGAGCCAATGCTCAGATCCTTTCTGCTCTAATGCTTTGGATCTTCGTTGAGGCCTCTCTATACATGAGTTTACCACATCATGTAGGGCCTCACGAGAATCGTCCTACGAGTGGTCTAGAATCGATTCTAAGGGATGTTGTGAATTGAGGCAGGTATCAGCATGGCCGTTTTAAGAAGATTTGGAATGTCTCTGAATGGAGATGGGGCAATACCATGGAATCATATCAATTATTGACCAATATCGTTATTTAACAGGTTTACAGAATCCCCGGACGTCCGGGGATTTCAGGGACAGCCCAACGATCCTTTCCTCACCCAGAGCCAAGTAGTATAATGGGACTGGAATACGGCTGGACGCAGGTCTGAGACGGGGTCTATCTTGCACTTTAGAGCGCAGCTTTAGTCATGACAAGCATGCAACAGGATTTGGACCAATTGGTTTATGGGCTTCAGCAGGGCGCTTGCCAAAGAGGAAAGCAATGTTCGAAAAAATGACCACGACGATAGACGAGGAACTATGCACGGGATGCGAGCTGTGCGTGCAAGTATGCCCGAGAAAAGCTATTTCAATGCTAAACGGCAAGGCTGCCGTAACTGGCGAGCACTCACTGAACTGTGGACACTGCATGGCCATTTGCCCGGCCGGGGCGATTACAGTGGGAGCGATTGATGACAGCATGTCACGGTTCGTGAGTTTTCAGCCTGATCGTAAATGGTTACCCTACGGCGAGTTCGACACGGCCCAGCTGGTGAGACTGATGGCTTCCCGGCGCTCCTGCCGGAATTTTCTAGACAAACCAGTGGCTCAGTCGATTCTGGAAGATCTAGTCAAAATCGGGTGCACGGCACCTTCGGCAACCAATTGTCAATTGTGGACGTTTACTGTGTTGCCGACTCGCGAGGCAGTAATGGTTCTCGGCAAAGGGGTCCGAAACTTCTACGTGAACTTGAACTCCATGGCCGAGAGATCTTGGTTACGCATGTTCATGAAACTCATTGGCAAACCTGAGCTGGATCGCTATTACAGAGAGTATTACGAGTCTGTGAAAGAAGGGATGGCCGAATTCGACCGCACCGGCATTGACCGGTTATTCCACGGCGCACCTTCGGCAATTGTTGTGGGATGTAAGGCGGGGGCTACGTTGCCCAAGGAAGATTCGATGCTCGCGGCTCAAAACATGCTTCTCGCCGCTCATAGCATGGGTTTGGGAAGCTGCCTGATCGGAATGGCGGTGGGAGCCATGAAAAATGATCGAAAGCTCCAGAGGGTAATCGGGATTCCGAATGAAGAGACGATCTATGCGGTCATAGTTTTGGGGTACCCCAACGAATCCTATGAACGTCAGGCGGGCAGAAAGAAACCCGTTGTCAGATTCTTTGAAACGTAGTTTGCATTAGATACAGATTCAGGAGCCTGTTTGGTTTTCTGAGAACCGGACCGAAAGACCTTGAATAGAGCTGGAGCCACCCAGAGCTGATCATTTCCCCAAGCATGTCATTTCGGTAGGTTACAAAATTCCCGGACCTCCGGCAGTTTTACTCGCAGAGATGGTTCGGTCGGTCGTTCAGGCTAAACAGCGAGGCCTTCATCCATTCTCGGGAGAAAAACGGAGTATACCTCTAACTTAATAAGTGTACATAATGGGGCGCAAGGTCAGTCGTGCAAGAGTTCCCAGACACCGCAATCATCAGCGAATTTCTCCAGGATTGAGGCTCGGTCAGCGCAGTTCCTTTTTGACTATCTTACCTGTAGTGTTTTTGGGCAGTTCGTCGAGGAAGACAAACACCTTGGGAACCTTGTATTTGGCAAGATTTTGCATGCAAAATTCCCGCAGGTCTTCCGGCGCAACCTTTGTCCCCGGTTTGGTCACCACGAAAGCTTTGGGGACCTCGCCCAGCGCAGGATCAGGGACACCGATGATGGCGACCTCGCTAACGGCATGATGACTGCCGAGTACTTCTTCAATCTCCCGCGGGAATATATTGTATCCACCTGAGACAATGAGCTCGTTCTTTCGGCTCGCAATATAGAAGTAGCCTTCCCCATCCTGATAGGCGAGATCGCCAGTAGCAATCCATCCATCCCGGATCTTCTGCTCCGTATCCTCTGGTAGCTTCCAGTAACCCGGGGTTCCGTTGGGACCCTTGAAAATCAATTCTCCCACCTGGCCGCGTGGCACATCCCTCCAATCAGCATCCACCAACCGCACTGACACCCCCGAAACAGATATCCCTATGGAACCCGGTTTGCGGATACCGGATACCGTATACCGGATTTGCCGTCACCAATCCCGTAGATTCCGTGAGCCCGTACACTTCCAGCATGCTAGCTTGGAACTTCGCCTCAAACTGTTTGAGATGTTCCACAGAGAGGGAGGCAGCCCCGGAAAGTCCCATGCGCAGGCAAAAGACATTCCGAGTCTTGCTGTCAAAGTCGGAAAGCAGGTAGGCAAACATAGTCGGGACACCCGGGAACCAGGTTACCTTATGTCTCTCTATGGCATCGAATACGGACTCGACTTGAAAACGCTCCATGACCACCGCGGACCCGCCGCTGGCCAGGCTGCCCCAGAAGGGAGTGGCATTGGCGAAGATGTGGTTGAGAGGCAGACAAACCAGTGTCACATCCGAGGCGGTTAGCCCATAATTCTGGGCCATGTTGCCCGCACCGAAGGTGATGTTGCGATGGCTGATCATGACTCCTTTCGGCCTGCCTGTAGTCCCGGAAGTGTAGAAGATCATAGCAAGGTCGTCCGCGTTCGCCGGCTCAGGATCTTCGGGTTTGAGAGGCCCTGCCTCGGCAACCATCATCTCCTCGAGGGTATGGCCGCCCCTTTTTGTGACGACTCTGTAAAGAGAGGGACATTCCTTTCTTACTATCAGGATATTTTCCTCGAACCGCTCGGTCGAGATAAGCGTCTGTGCACCAGAATCCGTGATGATATGAGCAATCTCCCTGGCCGTATAGGCGGGGTTCACCGGCACGGCGACAGCACCGGCCTTGATGGTAGCGAAGTACCCCAGGAGCAAGTCCGAATGGTTCGGATGCAGAAACGCCACACGATCGCCCGGTTGAACACCCATCTTGCGCAAGCCTGAGGCCAGTATGTCTGTGGCGGCGTCAAATTCTCTGTATGTGTAAGAGACGTCGGTGCCGTAATCCACGAGCAGTCGGGCATCTCCAAACTGATGGACTTTTGTTTTGATATATCGGGCTACATCAGGCCATTCCATGCTTTATCACTCCGTGTCCTGGTGACCCACGAGTTTTGAAACGGTCTCTTGTTCCTCGCCAATGAGCGCGACGGCCCTTACCGGGCTGCCGGTGCAGTCTTTGAGACTCAAAGGAAGGCCGACAAAGACAAAACGTTTGACAGGGAGCGCTCCCAGGTTGGCAAGGTTCTCGTAGATGGGTACCTTTTCTTGCAGCAGATAAACGTGGACCCGCCGCGTCATGTCCGCATTATCCTCTATGTTTCCGAGATCAATGCCCACGGCCTTCATACCCCTTTCTCTGAGCCACTGAGCTGCTTCAACCGTAAGGCCGCTTACTCTGTGAAAATCATGATCTTCCCAGCCACCGGACCAGGCCCGGATCAGGACGATATCACCCCGTCGGGCGTCCAAGCGATCCCGTTCAAGGGTTTCCCGGACAAGGGTGATATCTACAGGCTGTCGGATCTCTTTGTGGCTCACATCCAAGAGAATGGCCTCGCCGAAATATTTGTCCAGAGGCTGCTGATCGATACTCTCGGAATCCGCGTGGAAATGAGTCGGGGCGTCCACGTGAGTGCCTGCATGGTCCGAGATAAGCAGTTGTTTGGTCGCAAAACCCTTGCAAGGGGGCTTGTAGCGCGGGGCGGTGAACTCGTGCGTAACGAAATTATTGATAACTATTCTTGGGTGAGAGGGATGCGTGGTAAGGCCGTCATAGAGTTTTTGCGAGAGATCGATAATTCTCATGGTCGTCTTCCGTAAGGAGCAATGAGGGCGTGTTCACAGCAGTTGGAATAACCGGAGTAAGGCCTTTCGGTTGCCAGCCGAACCTGCCGACGCACATAAATCGCTAAAAGAGATCCCACAGGCTCGTTCTTTTCATCATATTCTCTCGGGTCTCCTCGAGAATAATTTGTCCCGTCCGCATGACGTAAATTCTTTGGGCGAGCGAAATAGCCAGTTTGACATTCTGTTCCACCAGCAGCACCGCGGTTCCCATGGCTTGGATCTCCATGAGAACCTTTCCCAGATCCTTGACGATGTTCGGCGACAAGCCCAGGCTCGGCTCGTCCAGTAAAAGCAGATCCGGGTGGACGAGCATAGCCATCCCCACCGCGAGTTGTTTTTGCTGGCCGCCGCTCAATGTCTCCGCAAGCTGCTCTCCCCTGTCCTTGAGGATTGG
>JBKQMK010000091.1:0-11468 GCA_052146735.1 Desulfomonilaceae bacterium
TTCCATTGGTACTGGAGTGCAAGGTCATCCACACCCACAAGATTGGCCTCCACACACAATTCATAGGTGAAATTCTGGACATAAAGGCAGACGAATCGGTTGTGGGACAAAAGGGCCCTGAGATCGATAAGATCAAGCCGTTCCTGTGGGTGCCTGACTCTTCCCAAGGTTATTACGGCGTCGGTCGGCATCTTGGCAAAGCGTTCTCGATTGGGAGGGACCTGAAATAGGCTTTCCATGAAGGCGTGGAGGCCCGAGAACGTTGATGGACCGACTCGATGCTCTCCGAAATGGCAAGAGCGCCGCATAATTTCGCATGATAGAATCACAAGTTACAAATGCCTCAAGTCTCCAGATTATCTAGGATTTGCGGGGAAGGGGGCGTGTGCATCGAGGAGGAGTCAATGGCATCTAAGCAGCCCACTCCGACCGTACGGGAGCTTATTGGCGACGTCGCTCCAAAGCTCACCGAACTTACTGAGGATGTTCTCTTCGGCGACATTTGGGAGCGGCCTGGCCTTTCCAAGCGCGACCGCAGTCTCATTACCGTCGCGACCCTTGTTGCGCTCAATCGCACCGAGCAACTGCCATTCCATCTCAGACGCGCTCTTGAACATGGCCTCGAGAAGGACGAAATCATCGAACTGATTACGCACCTCGCCTTTTACTCAGGGTGGCCTACAGCAATGTCGGCGGTCCTCCTTGCGAAGGATGTCTTCCAGCAAGAGGAATAGCGGTTGGTGTGCCGAACCTTTCTAGGGGCTCAAACCGCTCATCGTGCATCCTGACCTACCGGGACGCGAAGGGGCAGTCGCGAAACAGATTCCCAAAGGGAGCCCCATAAGGCTGGCCCGGAGAAAGTTTTTGTTAAAAGAAGATTTCAGCCACGGAACAACCAGGGTACCCCCCTCAGGGCTCCTACCATCAATTCTGGGCGGTTTTCTGAGGGGGATAAGGGAAAAAACACACGTTAGGCGCAATCTGTCGGGGTTTTATTCTCGCCGTGTTTTAGCAGACGACCAGACGGGTCCGGAAGAGCTTTCTACGAAAGTGGCGATACACAAACTGTTTGGCAGGGCCGAAAGTTGTGACCACGCAAAAAATACCCGGACAAAGCCGAGAACGAGTTTGTCTGGAAACCATAAAGACACAGGTGGAGCGCCACAAGGATGACCACGGAAAAGGGAGATTGCAGATTTTTCCGACAGAAGATTGAGTTGATAAGATGAGCTGGGTGAACATCGAAGATAATATTCAACAACTGCCGTCGCAACGCGAAATTGATGAGATCGAACGGTATGCAAAACTGAAGAAGACGAAAGCCAAGTTCTATGCTGACGAGAATTTTCCCGCCCAGGCAATAGAGACACTCAGAGAACGGGGCTTCGATGTTCTGACAGCGCGGGAGGCAGGTAGACAGGGCCATCCAGATGAAAACCATATTGCCGAGGCCCTTCGGCGGGGCAGAGTCCTCATCACATGCGATAGAGACTATCTCAATGACAGAATGTACCCTCTAATCAGCTGTCCGACGATTATCGTCTTTGACTTCGGATCGAAAACCAAGGCTGAGATGATCAGCGCCTTCCAATGCTTAAATTACATTGCCGCTTTTCCACAACTGTACGACAAGTGGTGTAAGATCAAAGCTGGGCAAGGCGAGTGGATTGAGAAGATACGGTTTCAAGATGGATCAACGGCACGAAACAGGTGTCGTTTCTTTCGGGGAAGATTACAGGTCTGGGAATAGTGTAAGGATCGTGGCCGCAGGCGTCTTAGCGAGTGGCGTCCAAGCACTGCGAGGAAAGGCGTGAGCTGATTGCCAGTGATAATCTGTCGTCTAATATGGCTCTGGAGAAAAGATGACTGGCATTGGATTTGCCAGGGAGACTCCTTTACGGCCATTTTGCCCTGGCAAATTCGATCAAAATTCCGTGCAAGGGCTTGGTATTCTGAGTTAATTGGCTGAAGACCCTCTTGCCCACTTACTAAGAAGACGTAAACTTCAAGAGAGTGGGAAGCGAAAAGGGATATAGAGAGAACCGCCAAGTACAGGAAAACCAAGTACATACAAACCACCAATTATGGCAAAAATTACCAGGTACATAAAATTCCATAAGAAATACCAAGTTGGAGGTACATAGTAGAGAACCATACTTGAAACCTCAGGGATTCCAGAAGCAGAGGAAACACTCACTTACCACCACCGGTAGCTCCAGCTCCGTGTATGCCCTGCCCTTCAAACCCTGCATGGGTGGTGTCCACACTCGCCTACGCTTTGTATAAAACTCACCAGCCAACTCGACAACCGCAGAGGCAATTAGGTCCTCAGCCACTTGCCCTAGCCGTCCCCTTTGGACATTCCGGTAGGCCAAGGAGACGGTCCGGTTTGGACGGCAGGCTGAATCAACCAGCTCAAGCCTCCTTAATCACACGAGCGAAATCAATAGCGTCCCTCATGGCGGCGTGATATTTTCCCCTAAGGAGAACGTTCGCCAAAAATGACCACGGACAAGGCCATCCTTTCGTTAGACTGCGGGACCCAGAGTCTGAGGGCACTGCTCTTCAGCCCTGACGGCGATCCGCTCGACAAGGCTCAAGTACCGTACACCCCTTATTTCAGCGAAAAACCGGGATGGGCCGAACAAGATCCCGAGATTTTCTGGACGAGCGCCTGCGATGCATGCAAAAAGCTGAGCAATAACCGGCCGGACCTGTTCAGCAGGATCGCAGGCGTTGGAGTAACCACCCAGAGAAACAGTATGGTAAACGTCGACAATGAAGGAAATCCGTTGCGGCCGGCAATAATCTGGCTGGACCAACGAAAGGCAAGGCAGGTCTATATTCCCCGAGGTCTGATGAAAATTTTCTACCGCGTCATCCGGATGGAAGAAGCGATGAATAAGGTTCAGATCGACGGCAAATGCAACTGGCTGCGGCAATTCCAACTCGATGCATGGGAAAAGACCTACAAGTATTTGCAGGTGTCCGGCTTTCTGAACTTCAGGCTGACAGGTCAGTTCCGAGATTCCGTTGCGTCCCAGATCGGCCATATCCCTATGAATTACAAGAAGCTCAGGTGGTGCTCCAAAAGGGAACTCAACGCAAGGCTCTTCCCTGTTGAGTCGAAAAAGCTTCCGGAACTTGTACCACCTGGTGAAGTAATCGGGACTATTACGAAAAAGGCTGCACAGGAAACAGGAATTGCACAGGGTACTCCTGTGATCGCTTGTGGGTCCGACAAAGGTTGCGAGACCATCGGGATGGGAGTGGTAGAAGCAAATGCCGCCAGCTTGAGCTTTGGGACAACCGCCACCGTGCAGACGACGACAAATAGGTACTTTGAACCACTGCGCTTCATGCCTTCGTATCCGGCGCCGATACCTGGGCACTACAACCCTGAAGTGGAGATCTTCAGGGGCTACTGGATGATCGCCTGGTTCAAAAACGAATTCGCCTACCAGGAAGTTCTCGAAGCCAACGAGCGAGGAATAGAACCGGAAGAGGTCTTGAACGACCTGCTGGCGGAAGTTCCGGCTGGTTCGATGGGCTTGATGGTACAGCCCTACTGGGGGCCTGGACTGAAGAACCCCTCGGCCAAAGGGGCCATCATAGGTTTCGGGGACGTGCACACCAAGGCACACGTGTACCGCGCAGTGATTGAAGGTCTGGGATACGCATTGCTGGACGGGCTGCACAACATGGAAAGAGCCGGAAATTTTCGTGCGGAACGAGTAGCTGTTTCGGGCGGAGGTTCCCAGAGTGACGCAATCTGTCAAATCACCGCGGACATATTCGACCTGCCGCTCCTGCGGGGGAAAACCCACGAGACGTCAGGGCTGGGAGCGGCAATTGTGAGTTCCGTGGGTTTGGGGATACACACCAGCTTTGAGTCGGCGATCCATAAGATGGTGAAGTATGACGCAGCGTTCGAGCCGAATCCGAAAAACGTAGCCCTGTACAGAGAGCTGTACCAGAGAGTGTACCGGAAAATGTATGATGCTCTGCGCCCGCTGTACAGGCAAACAAGAGATATAACGGGTTACCCGGAAAGAATCTGAAGACAGTAGTGTAGTGTCTCCGTAAAGCCTTTACAGCTGACGGGCCCAGGTAGGTACATCATCCAGAGCTTTAGGCTGCAAGCCAAGGTGTAAAGCTATCATGGAGACACGACACTAGCAGTCACTGCAAACCTTAAGAGGTCAGAAAAGAGGCCCAGGAAAAAGTCTGCCGGTTTGGAGTCGAGGAGACCTCACACTCCCCCCATTTCCCTCTGCCTAAAGCCCACGGTCCCTGCACTTTGGCCTAAGCCTCGGCCCAGAGGGGCTGGACGTGCGTTTCGGCTTTCTGATTTACTGGATGCATGGGGGAGGCAAGACTGTGTTTAAAGCTGTCATGTCGTCACGCGGGCCGAGCTGCAGCAATTGCTCTCCAAATTTGCAAACGTCGCAAGTCGAGGCGTTGGTATGCCGAGTGGCGCAGCCTCTCATTGCGCCCCGGCAAATCCGACTACCGACTACTTCGTGGACTCAGCAACATCCCCCGATGGTTTGTTCACATTTTCCAATTTGAACTGCTTTACAGTAAGGTCTGATTTCAACCACTCCAAAGCCTTCTTCAAAACCGGATCGGTTTCGGGATCGACCTTCTCCCGGAGAGATCTGCGCTTGGCATTATCTTTATTCTCAGGCTTCATTTCTTCCTGGGCTTCACGCTCCCGCTGCTTTTTCACTTCCGCTTTCATATCCACATCCGGGACAATGCCGGTCTTCTGAATGTGGCGTCCCTTTGGAGTATAGTAGTACGCTGTTGTCAGTCTCAATCCTGTTTCGTCGCCCAGGGGAATAATGGTTTGAACCGAGGCCTTCCCAAAGGACTTGGTCCCAAAAATGACCGCTCGGTCGTGGTCTTGCAAAGCTCCTGCCACAATCTCTGAGGCGCTAGCGCTTCCCTCATTTATGAGCACCGCCAGCCTGAATTCATAATGTGTGCCGGTACTGGTGCCCTTGAATTCCATTTGCTGGTCCTTAAGTCGGCCATCGGTATAAACGATCAAGTCACCCTTCTGCAAAAAGAGACTGGCAACCTTCCAGGCCTGATCGAGGAGGCCGCCGGGGTCATTTCGCAAATCCAGCACCATTCCATTAATACCATCATCTCCTCCCATCTTCTGGAGGGCGTTGACAAGATCCGTGTCAGTGTTCGCCTGGAAAGTGGTGATTTTGACATAGGGATAGCCTTTCTCAAGAGTTTGGGTCTTGACGGAATGGACATGGATGATGGCCCGTTTCAGGGTGTAGTCCTTGAACTCCCTGAAACCCTCTCGCATGATAGTCAGCGTAACCTCAGTTCCAGGGCGACCTCTCATCTGTTTTACCGCTTTGAGCAGGGTGATATTCTTGGTCGTCTCACCGTCGATCTTGACTATTTTGTCCCCCGGCTTAAGGCCTGCTTTATACGCGGGAGTGTCTTGGATGGGGGACACAATCGTCAGCATCCCATTTTCAAGTGTAATTTCGATCCCTAGCCCGCCAAATTCTCCTGTTGTCTCAACTTGGAGTTCCTTGAACATCTCCTTGTTCAGATACTCGGAATACGGGTCCAGAGACTGAAGCATCCCGTTAAGTGCTCCCTGAACTAGTTCTTCACTCGAAACGTCTTTGACATAATCTTTCTGGACGATGCCCATGACTTCTCGAAAAAGCCTCAGTTGATCGTAATCCGGGGACTTGGCAGTACTCTCTCCCAGAAGGGCTCGGGCAGGCAGGAGAGCTGCGGCAACGATAGTCAATATGAGAAGCGTTGATTTAATCTTTTTGTCTGCCATCATGAGAAATGCTCCCCTCTGGGTATTGCCGAGGTTTCCAAGAAAAGCCTCCACTGTGAAAAAGTTAGACGCAATCATACGCTACAGGGCCTGACAAGTGAAGATGTCCGACGGGGAGTGCTCGAAAATTGCTGAATCCCATTTAAAAGCCAATGGCGAGCTGGTGGGTTATGGAGGCAGTACTGTCAGGGGGTGGTCCGGGCATCACTGGAACCCGTTTCGATCTCAGGTGCTGTTGTGGCAACAACGGGACAGACTGCCTCCGATGTATCAGAGATCGCTGTCTAGACGATTGTGGATTTGGAACTGGCCATGAGAGGCAGTTGTTTGCACCTCAATCTTGCTCCCAGATCGAATCGGATACATAGTTCCCGTTGCACGAGGCGCACCGATAATTCCCATCCAGGTCTATAACAGTGGCCGGAGGTTCGGGAAGATTCATAATTGCCATAACCTCCTTGATCTGCGTCTGGGGAATACAAATGTCGTGGTAAAGGTAAAATTTGGCATCCTTAATTGAATACGCCACTCTGCCGCGGGGGAAGAAATCATAGGACTTATCTCTGTGCCCCGGAGTGGACTGAGCCAAGGTATTCTCCCAGTAATACTTGTGATCTCCTCCATGGATAAGGATATCCTCCCCTCGTTGTTCCGCTTGGGACAGGGGAGTGGACTCGATATGGAGGGAACTGTTGGCGTAGAAGAAGATCCCCACGTGAGGTTCCTTGGCTGACTCTATAGACTTAGACACCATCACGAATCCTTCATATAGAGCAAGAGTTTGCTCTCAACATTACGCCGACCAACCTCTGTACTTCATGTTTCAAGGAATGAAATGAGGTTCGTCGCGGACGGCTTCGAGGCATTGGTCAATTGATAAAGATGGGTACATTTTGCACCACTTGCCGGTCTGCCCCATGGAAGCCAGGTTAAACTTTCCATTACCCAAATAACCCATTCTCGCAAATGGGACTTCAAATGCTGAGGAAACTTGGTCAGGGAAAAACGCGACATACGTGGCGCAGAAGTAGAAATCTTCCCGATGCCATCTGGTGTAGATGTCTGCGATATAATTGCACTGCGGGTTTTCCGGCTGTTCCACATGCGAAGGTTTCAAGCGCTGATCGACCAATTGTTGTGCCTTGAAGGAGACTTCAGATTTCACCTCCTCTGGCACTTGGGCTCTTTGTGGCTTGGATGGCCGATACCTCGCGGCTGTGATCGATTTAGCCATGTCTTCTGTCTCATGATTGCGTTGCGAGTAGAGGATGGATTGTTTGGTAATATAGCACGAGAACCGGCCAGTGAGCAATATTTGGAAACTGGATGAGAACTGGTCAGTCGGAACGGAGATGCTCTGTGAGACTATTCTGACGGCTTTTGGAAGGTCCGCTCCTGCGGGTGAAAAGGACTATTGGCTCTCCCCACGTTATGAAACAAAGCTTGCATGGTCGCGGTTTCAATGGTCAAGACTCAGGTTCTCAAGTGCCTAAGCCCACGTTCCCTCCTCTTTTGCTTTACCCATGGCCCATAGCGGCTCGAGGTGCGTTTCAGTTTTCTGAATCACCAGAGCCATAAGGGAGGCCAACCCGTTCTTAAAGCGACCAGATTATCACGCCGGTCGAAGTGTACCCATGATCGTATGTCGAGCAATGCTTACGTCAAATACTGATAATGGCATTCCTGAATAAACGCCTAAGACAGAAACTCAACATCTATCGTACTTGGCGGGGAGCCGGGTTAGGGCAAGCCTTGAGACGACGGTGAATTTCGTTGATCCACGTTGACGGACCGGAACCTTTGGACCAGCAAACCTACAGCGAGTGAACTCGTGGATGACTGGTGGCGCCTTCACAGCAACCGTTGACGCCAGAGGCTCTTTTGCAGGCTCTACGATCAAGGCGGAGTGAACAGATAGGGTATACCGGTGCCGAGGGGAAAGCCTTACGCGAGCATAAAGATGATTCCCCGGGATTAGCGACTTCAATGGATGCTTCGAACTCCCCCCTTCTTGTCAAAATTCATCGTTGATCCCCCCGTAACAACCCTCAGATACATACTAATTGCATCCGAATATCACTCAGGGACGCGTCACACTCACTGGTGCATTGAATAAATCATACCTGAATCACCTATCTCACCGTCTTTTTTACCAAATCTTGACAAAATCCCACAAAACGTTTTTGCCTTCTTGACCAATTCGGGGGAAAATTAGGTAAGCCAGCAATACAAGTAATACTAAGGCGTTGCCTGTAAACAATAAAGAGAGTGCCAAGCGAGCAAACCAGGAAGGCGGGCGGTAAGACTCCGCCACCCCGAAACGCCGACGAGAGACTGTGATCTCCGCGACCCGGTGAGTAGACGGGGACAGGTCAGGGAGACCGAAGGGAAGAACCTGACCGCTTTGAGGGATAGACACCTTAGTCCAGGCATACGAGGGAGCCATTCGACTCCTCTTCTCATTAAGTAGGGCACTACAATGAAATCAGTAAATAAAGCAGCAAAGAGGGTCTTGGAAACGCTTACCGCGGGCTTGAACAGCCCCGGCAATCACAAACGGATCGATCACTCTGCCGGCTCATTCATGGCCGTATCAGTAGAACAGATTGGATGGTGTGGAGATGATCCGCTCTTCAGCGTGGCACACTATTACGAGCAGAACGGCGATCTCATGCGAGATCCCGAGATGATATTCCTTCGCCGGGCTGGAGAGTTCTACGCTGTTTACTTTAGACAGGATGGGCTTCCCTTCGAGGAGCGTTCAGTGTTTTACGACAGCGAGGGGGTGATTCGCTACTACCCGAGGCTGCAAAAGGATCATGCCCGGTTTGCCAATACCTGGATGCACAACATCAAGGAACAACAAGGCTTATAAAAGGGAGGAAAGAGTTTCGAGACCACTCCCCCCACTCACTTGCAACAGCCGGCGTCTTAAAGTCCCAGACAAGGAGGTAATTATGAGAGTTGTCGGTTACACGCGGGTGTCCACCGTGGAACAGGCACGCGGAGGCGTGTCCCTGGAAATGCAAAGGTCCAAAATCGAGCTCTACGCTCGCCTGGAACCGGAAATGGAACTTGTCGAGGTCATATCAGATCCTGGGCTCTCCGGGTCTTCTATCCAAGGGCGGCCAGGAATACAGAGAGTTCTTGAATTGGTCAGGACCAAACAGATCGACGCTGTGGTGGTGTTCAAGTTGGACAGACTCTCTCGGTCCACGATCGATATGCTGGAGATGGCCAAGTTCATGGACCGGCACAAGGTCGCGTTACACTCCATTAGCGAAAAGCTTGATACGGCCAGTGCGATCGGAAAATTCTTTTTTACGCTCCTGAGCGCTCTCGCCGAAATGGAGAGACAAGTGACACGTGAACGCATCTTGACTGTTTTCAACCACAAGCGAGAGCGGCATGAGCCACTGAATGGAAATCCTGAGTACGGTTATGAAATCATTGGCAACAAAGTGGTTCCTAGCCTTGGGGAACAGAAGGTCATCAGACGTGTCCGTGCCCTACGATCACGGGGGCTCACTCTGGACGCAATCGGCACAGTGTTGACCAAGGAAGGGAAGCTCAACCGCAAAAATAAGCCTTTCGCCAGAACTCAAATCTACAACATCTTGACAAGAAAGGTGGCTTAACAGGAGCATTTCAGTTGCTCGCTGTTCAGTTGCTAGGCCGTGGGGGCCAACGTCACCGAAGAACCCTGATCCCATCCTTCACACCAACACAACTACAACTACAAAATAGGGAGGGAAATATTATGCCTAAGAGTAAGCCTAAAGGCATTTCTACGTCAAAAACCAACTCTATAAGGGAGCTTATCCGCGAAACTCATAACGAGGAAAGCGACGCGGAGAATAGGGCAGAACGTCCGGAAACACAGACCGCGACGATTATGGAAAGCGCTCCAGAACAGACTGACGGTACTGCTCCAGCTGAGAAGATTGTCCCTACCATGAGCCGGCCTCAGTTCAACAATTGGGTTACCGCTCACATCCTTGCTGACGCTGCGGTCCAGCAAGATTCCAGCGGGGTCTATGACGTGCTGGCCAGGAATTTCGCCGACTCTGGCATGCTCTCCTGGTGGCTCCACAGAATTGGACGCGGGGATATGAGCAGACTTGGTCGGCGAAAAGACCTTTTCGATTACCTCCGTCTCGTATCAAACGCTTTGCATCGGGAACTTAAGCGTGACTTGGGCCGGCCTGTGGCCAGGATGTGATCGTATGTCGGTGGGAGGCCGAGACCTTCTGCCGACATACCCTGCCCTGCCAATTCTCAACCCATATAAGTGGAGAGGATCAATGGTTTACGACAGTGACCAACTAAGAGCCGTAGCAATAACCGTCATGCGTATAGCCAAGGACAATTTACTGAAGGACGGTTCCTTGCAGCCATGCGGTTTGATTTTCACTACATCAGGTCTGGCCAAAACAATTGAGTTCAAATTCAAGGGCCTCAAGGAAAAGCGCAAAATCCAGGCCAACTTCAAATTTGAGGTCATGAAACAAGGAGGAGTCGCGGTAATCGTCGTGATGGAGACGTGGTTTGCTTCTCAACCCGACATGCCTGAAGATTTCAATACATCTCTTGCTGAATATCCGAGGCGTAAAGAGGCAATTGTTATCGAAGGATCATCCCTGATCGGCACCAGCATCCTGATGATTCAGCCGTTTCATAGGGAAGGATCAGCAATAGTGTTCGATGATCTTGTCATTCCTGATGGAACTCTATCATGTGAGAGCGAGTGGACCTCCGGTCTTTGGGATCACGTGACAGAGGGGAAAGCATGACCGTATCCAGATCAGCAATTATCGCGAGCTTCGACAGGCTGAATGAGCATCAAAGGGTAAGGCGAATCCATCCTTGGGACATCTTTGAAGCCGCGGTCTTTTTCGGAGATCCGGTTGCTCAACAACTGCAACGGGATTACTTGGCGCAATTCAAGGCATGGGATTCCTTCAGCATGATTTTGCAGTGTGAGACCCTGTTGCCCTCAGATGCCGATGTCGAGCGTTTCGGCGTATGGGCGTTCGGCCGGCTCGGCCTTATATGATGACTCGGGAAGTAGCTTTATTTAAGGCCCTTTTTCCACAGAGACCGCACGCCTGAATCTCAGTTAGCATCATTTGACGCCAAGTCTCCTCTCTTCCCGGAAGCAGACAGAAATCTATCCGGCATCAAATTTATGGGAGGTTCTTAAGGCCCTCAAACGTTCTCTCCTAAAACTGGAGAGACAGCATGAAGCTTCTGTACTCCTCCCAAGATGTCTGTGAAATGCTAGGCGTAAACATCAAAGTCGTTTACCGGCTCATCAAGGAAAAGAAGCTGGGCTACGTGAAGCTCCACAACAAGGGATTTCATTTCACACATGACCAGGTCGAGGACCTCATTAGATTGCTGACGACCCCGGCTAAGGCGCCTGCTCGAAAACCCGCCCCAAAACCGCAGCCAACTGATGAGGCCAGGCCGCAGACTTGGAAACAGGACGTTGACAAGGCAACCCTCAGAAAGGAGATGCGAGAATGGCAGTAAGGAAGAGAGGCAACAAATGGCACATACGCTTCTACGTTAACGACAGACAGGTTGAGGTTGCCACTATGGCCTCCCTCAAGCGCGACGCTGAACATGTGGCGGTGCT
>JBKQMK010000092.1:0-8069 GCA_052146735.1 Desulfomonilaceae bacterium
TCTCAGCAGGAAGTTTGCCAAATGGCAGCTACCGGATACCGTACTGTTTGTTGATGCAATACCCAAGACCAGCGTGGGCAAAAGCAACAAGAAAGTGATCAGGGAAGAGCACAAGGATATCTATGCCGAGTAATTCCTGACCTGTTTCTTTAGTGCTCTGTTTCCTGAATTCGGCCAGGTATTCTGATCGATGGGGTAACCGTAGCTGGACGCCTTTAACGGTAGGACCGGCCTCCGTGCCGGTCATTGCTAATATCACCTGTTTGGTCGCGTATTGGTCCTAACATGCCTTAGGACCAATGTTGCATACTCAAACTACCCATTGTGGGTTTTCGATCCAGGCAATCAGAGAAAGAAATTGACCCGCGAGGTTAGTGACTAGTATGGTACTTCTGGAATAGTCATACCAAGGGGAGGAACTATGAAGGCATTATTGGTGTGCGGGTTGGTCCTGGGAATGGTTTGTGCAGATTCAATGTCCAGTCTCAGCCAGGTTCAACTCATGCGTTACGCGGTATGCGCCAAAGTGAAGGTTATACGAGGGATCCGGGTCATAAAGTGTGCACGTCACCCCACCCCTTTAGCCGACCCAACTGAGAACCTCGAGACGGTTTGCGCTGGAGTCGGTGCAGAGTTCAACTCTCATGAAGACGCAGTCCGATGGATGCGCATCAACTGCAACTGAAATTGTAGTCGTTCCCACCTGAGATCGCAGAGATCGCTGAGGGACTTTTTGGGATTCTGTTATGTGCCCTCCCGCGTTCTCTGCCGTGAGATAGACATTCCGGGTGTTCCGCTGCTCCCTGCGCGGAAGTGAATGACTGCCACTGTCAGATTGAATGTAAATCAGTACGGCATATGAAAGAACATGTCATCCGGTGAGGCACGGATGCCGCGCGGCTTCTACTTCATCCATCCTTCTGACCTTGCACTTGGTCGGCGCTTCCCGCAGAAGTTCCGGGTTTTCCTTTGCTTCCCTGGCAATGGCCTGCAATGCGTCAATGAAAAGGTCCAAATCTTCTTTAGATTCCGTTTCAGTCGGTTCGATCATTATCGCGCCGCTAACCACCAACGGGAAATAAATGGTCGGTGGATGGAACCCGTAATCCATGAGGCGCTTTGCAATATCCAGTGTGCTAATTTTGTGTTCCTTTTGGAATTTGTCGGAAAAGACGCATTCGTGCATGCAAGGTCGGTCGTAAGGAAGATGCAGCACACCCTTGAGCTTCTCCTTTAAGTAATTTGCATTCAGAACAGCGAGTTGACTTGCCCTTGTCAGCTCTGGTCCCATGCTGAGTATGTAGCTGTAAGCCTTTACCATGACTCCGAAGTTTCCATGAAACGCGTGGAGCTTCCCTATGGATTCAGGAAAGTCGTCAGACAGCAGATACTCGTCCTTATCACGAACGATACGGGGAATCGGCAGGAACGGCTCCAGATGCTTTTTCACGCAAACCGGCCCTGAACCGGGCCCGCCGCTTCCGTGAGGCGTAGAAAAAGTCTTGTGCAAGTTAAGATGCTGAATATCAATCCCCATATCACTGGACTTCACTATGCCCATGACGGCGTTCATGTTTGCGCCATCGCAGTAGACTAGCCCGCCTTTCGAGTGGACTACCTCGGCTATTTCCCTTATGTTTTCTTCGAACAAGCCCAGCGTATTGGGATTTGTCACCATGATCCCTGCCACATCTTCGTCCATGGCTCCGGCAATAGTCTCTGTCGAGAGCATGCCGCGTTCATTGGACTTCACATTCACGGGCTGAAACCCGCAGAGGGTTGCGCTGGCAGGGTTGGTGCCGTGTGCGGTGTCCGGAACCAGGATTTTGGTCCGCCGTGAGCCTCTGCTCTTGTGATAGGCGAAAATGATGAGCATTCCGGCAAGCTCACCCTGAGCACCCGCGGCAGGCTGGAGAGAGACAGCATCCATGCCGGTTATCTCCGCCAATAAATTGTCAAGCTCGAATATTAACCTAAGGGCCCCCTGTGACAATGAGGCCGGAAGCAAAGGATGTGCCCCGACAAACCCCGGACGGCTTGCTTGCTTCTCGTTGACCTTGGGGTTGTATTTCATAGTGCACGAGCCCAGAGGATACATGCTGCTGTCTACCCCAAAATTCCATTGTGAGAGCCTGGTGTAATGGCGCACCACGTCCACCTCGCTCAAGTCCGGGAAATCCGGAGGCTCACCAATAAGGTGTTCTGCCGGAGGAGGCACATCAACGTCCCTCCTGGGCAGGCTCATTCCGGATCTTCCTTTTCTCCCTCGCTCCCAGAGCAGCGGTTCGTCGAAAATCAATCCGGTGCGTCCTGGAAATCCTTTCATAGTGCTATCTCCCTCACCAAATCGTCCATGTCAGCCCTGGTCCTGACTTCGGTGGCACACAGCAAATAGTGATTGGGGAGCTCGGGATAATATGGCTCCAAAGAGAGCCCAGGGACGATGTTTTTCGCCAGCAACCGTTCATACGTAGTCTTAAAGCCTGGAGGAAATTCCACCACGAATTCGTTAAAGGTGGGACCGGAAAACGGCACTTTGTAGCCTGCTCCGGCAATCTCTCTCTTGAGATACTGCGCCTTGTCGTGGTTGAGCATAGCCAGCTCTCTAATTCCTGTTCCGCCCAAAGAAGCCATGTACATAGCAGCGGCCAGAGCGCAAAGGCTACCGTTGGTGCAAATATTTGACGTAGCCTTTTCCCTGCGGATGTGCTGCTCCCGCGTGGCGAGAGTCAAAACAAAGCCTCTCTCGCCGGCCGTGTCCTTGCTCAAGCCCACAAGTCGGCCGGGCATGCTTCGTACAAACTTCATCTTGCTAGCGAACATGCCCAGTCCCGGACCTCCGAATGATTGGGGGATGCCGAAGCTCTGACCTTCTCCACAAGCGATGTCCGCACCCTGACTTCCCGGATTCTTGAGCAGCCCGTAAGCGAGAGGCTCGGAAAAACAGACCGCAAAAAGGGCCCCTTCTTCGTGAGCAAGTTCCCCGATGGGTTCAAGGTCCTCTATGCACCCGAAAAAATTCGGCGACTGAATTGCTACGGCAGCAAGATCATCAATTCCATTCAGGGCCGAAAGATCCGTAGCGCCGTCTTGAAGGTAGGAGAGTTCCACCAGTTCGCAACCGGCAGACGTCAAATAGGTTCTAGCCACCTTTTGGTACAAGGGATGGACTGTGCGTGATATTGCGACCCTATTACGGTGGGTTATTCGAATGGCCATCAGCAGAGCTTCGGCCAGAGCAGAGGCCCCGTCGTACAGTGATGCGTTTGCCGTTTCCATCCCGAGCAGCCGGGCAACAAGGGTCTGATACTCATAAATGGCCTGAAGCGTCCCCTGGCTGACTTCCGGCTGGTACGGTGTATAAGCCGTTACGAATTCAGATCTTGCGATGAGTTGAAGCACGGATTCGGGAATAAAATGCTCATAACTACCCGCACCTACAAACACTTTGTACTCCGGAGAAGCTGCCATGCTGCCTGCAAGAGCCGCCATGTGGTTTCCCAATTCCCATTCGGTCATCGGTTCGGGAAGATTGAGGTCTCCCGTACGGCGGCATTCCGGAGGAACAGTCACGTAGAGGTCTTCCAGCTTTTCAACCCCTATGGCCTTCAACATTTCGGAGACATCTTCATCCGTATGCGGTAAATAACGCATCTATTCAAGTCCTGCCAGCATTTCCCGGTACACCCCGCTCGTCATCAAGGACTCCAGGTCTTCCATGTGCTCCTGTTTAACCTCGATGATCCATCCGGCTCCGTAAGGGTCGGTGTTTATAAGCTCCGGCGATTCTACAAGGTCCGCATTTACTGCCAGGATTTCTCCACTCACCGGCATGAACACCTCTGACACGGCTTTGGTGGATTCCACGATCCCGAATTGCTCTCCCCTACGCAACACATCGCCCAAGTTCGGTAACTCGACAAAAGTCAGCGCTCCGAGTTGATCTTGCGCGTAGTCCGAAATGCCGACTCGCACGACATCACCTTCAAGCTTGGCCCATTCATGGGTTTCAGCGTAACGCACATTGTCAGGCAGGTTAAATTCCCCGATTTCTTTCAAGGTTCCTCCTCCTTTCAGCGCATCATATCTTGCATAGGACGGCGTGCGGTGCGATCCGGCCGAACGTCATCGGCGATCACGACCTTTATCTCGCGGCGGCTGTCTATCAGGCGCACTTCTTGCCCGGCAAACAGCCTGGGATTGACCTTGACAAAACCGCAGCTCAGCCCCCTGGGTTTGAAGTCTTCAGGTTTATCGGCACTTGCCATGCTGTATATCTCACCATTATGTCGCGCTATGGACATATCGCTTACACATGTCAAAACAACTCCGATCTCTCTACCGCCGGCATCAACAACCATCGCGGGATCGTGAATCGAAACTTTCCGGGGATCATATCCTACGAAAGCGTAAGTATGTTCAGCCTTTTCTCTAATTGCAAGGATTTTGTCGCCTATGAATTTCTTGGTGAAGGCCGCGTTTTGGTCATTGTAAGGCAAAGCGAAGGACCATGGGTGATTGATGAAGGGCCACGGGCCGATGTCCTGGTGAGAAAGGGGAAGGCAGGCTCCGGCTCTGAGTGAGTCTCTAGCGGCGAGTCCGCAGGAAAGCAGCCCGAGATCCTGACCCTCGTGCAAAATCAGCTCCCAAACCCTCACAACGCTATTCGGGTCAACGAATATTTCAAAACCTAATTCACCCGTGTACCCGGTTCGCGAGAGCAAAATAGGTGTGCCATCGTTCAGGAACGTGTCCGCGGCGTCTGTCTTTGCATCGAAACGCCCCTTGAAGCTGAAGTATGCCATGTCCGGCAATACTTTGTCAGGGTTTTGGAGCACTTTCATCATGATCTTAGCCGACATTGGGCCCTGGAGGTCTATTTTGCCCACGTTTCCTGTGAGATCGGTTATCCGGACCTGCGACCCTTGGCCGTGGGCCTTGAGGTGGGCTGCGATGGCAGCGCCCATGCCCGCGTTTACCACAGTCATATAGTTATTGGGTCCCAACTGATAGACGATGGCATCATCTATGACCCAACCCTCCTCGTCCAAGTATGCTCCATAAACGCATCGGCCGGGCCTCAGAGGAGCTCTGTTCTTCCCCAGGCAAGCATTCAGGTCCTTGGTGAAGCAGAGCTGTAGCAAGTCGAATGACCCCGCTCCGCTGATCGTGAGCACCGACATATGGCTGGTGTCGAAAATGCCGGCGTTGGTAATGTTAATCCGATGCTCGGTTACCGCGCCCGATGGATACCACAGCGGCATGCTCCAACCCGCGAACGTAACCATATTGGCTCCGCGAGCCAGGTGCCAATGGTAAAGGGGAGTCTTGTTTGCCTCTGCGTGGGCTTCTTGCATTCAAGCCGCTCTTCAATAAAGGCATAGGATTGGCAACCGCCGCCCGGCACTCTAACCGGCCTGGCAAGCGAGTCAATTGCACGTGATTCAGCATACCTGAATATAGCCCACAAATCCACGATTGGTGTTCATAGAAATCGTTGATATCTTTTCCCAGGCTTTGCCCGGGACAGCCGTTCAGGATGCTCACCCCCTCCCGGACGCCCGCGCCGCAGATCTGCAAGGTCCATCCAATGCCAATTCCGCAACTCGGCAGAGCCCGGGAACCAGCATTACCTGCGCGAGAAAATTACTAAGGCTTGCATCCGGGGGGCGGTTCGTATAATTGCATTGTGCAAAACTATTCTCAGGGGACTGGAACATGAGAAAATATCCTAGCATAGTGCTCTTTCTTCTAATTGCCTTCGGACCGGTTGTGGCCGCTTGTGCGGACCAATCAGGAACCGAGAAGTCTGAGACAAGAGGAGAACACGGGCAGAAAATGCTTGCTCAAGCGCAGATCAAATGCAAAGTCGTGTTTCACTTGGATTGGGACCAGGGAGAAAGACTGGTCCTGGCTTTGGAAAACATTAAGAATCTTTTCAAGGAAGTCCCGCCTCAACAATGCTTAGTGAGCGTGGTGGCTAACGGCAAGGCGGTGAATCTCTTCCGCAAGGACAAGGTCGGAGAGCGGGCCACAGACATGACAGACCTCCACAAGTTGGGGGTCAGCTTCAAGATGTGCAGAAACGCGTTGGCCAAGAACAAGATTGAGAAAACCGATTTG
The DNA here is from genome assembly GCA_052146735.1 of Desulfomonilaceae bacterium. Classification (GTDB taxonomy): domain Bacteria; phylum Desulfobacterota; class Desulfomonilia; order Desulfomonilales; family Desulfomonilaceae; genus CAWBBA01. The sequence continues at coordinate 6,124 of JBKQMK010000092.1, forward strand.
TTTGAAGTTTGTGAAATTGTGCCCGCGGGTATCCTGGAACTAATCAACTTGCAGCACGAGGGTTTTGCTTATGTAAAGCCTTGAATCCGGAAGTGGCTCCATCACATGATAGCAGCAGTAGATGTCTGCTACTCCGAAACCGGCGCTACAGCGGGCGGGGTGCTCTTCGCTCACTGGGCTTCGGAGCGGCCCGCGCGCGAACTGCGGGAATTCATAGAACTATTCGAACCCTACGAGCCTGGGAGTTTCTACAAGCGGGAGTTGCCCTGTTTGCTAGAATTGTTGGGGTCGGTGAAGGATCGAGTTGAAACAGTAATTGTGGACGGATATGTCTGGCTCGGGCCCGAAACCAGACGGGGACTCGGGGCGCATCTTTACAGAGCCCTTGATGAAAAGGTCCCAGTGATCGGAGTTGCCAAGAGCATGTTCAGGGGAGCGACCAATGCTCAAGCGGTCTTGAGGGGGCGGAGCAAAAGACCCCTATATGTTACTGCCGCGGGCATGGACCCGGTTGTTGCAGCAAAGCTTGTCAAGGGAATGCATGGGCCTCATCGTATTCCTACGTTGCTGAAGAGAGCGGACGAACTGTGCCGTAGCGGTGAGAAGCATGCTTCGAGCTAGGTGCTGAAGATGTCTCCAGAGGGCCAAATCCGCAAGAGCACCTTGAGCCTCAAGACCTTGGGCCTGCTCCACAGGTATTTAGACGATTTTGTGCTGGTCGGTAGGGTCAGGAGGGGCGAGCTTTCTCCAGTTGAACTGGAGACTCTTCTCCGCAAAGCAGCCATGGACTCGGAAGAAATTCAGCAGATCCTGTTGGAATATAAGCGATTACGGCGGGCATGAGCGGCGCTTACGAGTTTGCAATAGTTGAGAGTTTTTGAGGGGGGTGCAGGGGGGACCTTTTTGCAAAAAGTTCCCCTTGCATGCCTTCAAATGCTCTTAAGGTTTTGCAACCTTGTTGAGGCACGCCCATGACCGCCACAAACCTGCTCATTACCGGGCCGCCACGTTGCGGCAAGTCCACGTTGATTGAATCGGTGGTTTCGAGGATCGACCGGCCGCTGACCGGCTTCTTTACCCGCGAGATCAGGGAAAAGGGTCGCAGGACCGGCTTCATGATTGTGACATTGGAGGGTAGGGAGGGTGTGTTGGCTCACGAGAAGATCAAGAGCCCTGTGCGAGTGGGAAAGTATGGGGTTAATCTTGAAGACCTGGACCGGATCGCTGTACCCGCTATGGTCCCGTCAGAGCAAGGCCAGATAGTGGTAATCGACGAAATCGGCAAGATGGAATGCTTTTCTTCGTTGTTCCGGGAGACGCTGGTGCAGGCGCTCGATTCCTCTCACAAAGTCCTCGGGTCCATCGCCCTGAAGGGCGGCCAGTTCATTCAGAGGATCAAGAGCCGCGTGGACGTGAAACTTTTCTATGTTTCCGAGGAGAATAGGGACGCCTTGGCGACATCGTCGGTAGACATACTGCTTTGTGAAGGCATCAGTTGGGATAGCTAGTGTTGTGCTTCAGCAATGACTTTACGGTCCAGTCCTCGTAACAGGTAGTGCTTTGAAGATTTTCTCCGGGTTGAGACGTAAAGCTATTACAGCAACACTGCACTAGGTCGTTGTTATGTAGCTAGACCCCCTCGAATACCGGATCGGCCAAGTTATCCAGGGAAATCTTCCTGCTGCCCGCTTCTATCTGCCGGATCATGGAGACTACCGAGTCGTTTACCGGTGTCGGAACCCCGTGATCGCTGCCCCGGTCACAAATATACCCGTTGAGAAAGTCGATCTCGGTTCGGCGTCCTCGCTCAAGAGATTGGAGGCTCGAAGATCGGATTCGGCGGTACTTGAATCCGATGATACGGATCAGGACGTTTCGCTTCAGGTTTGACGTAAAACTCGATCCGCCCAGGAAACGGTAGTAATCCAGCTTTCCGGCTCCAGCCG
>JBKQMK010000093.1:0-26681 GCA_052146735.1 Desulfomonilaceae bacterium
AATCCACCTGTGCCTCGGAACCAACCATGAATCACGGAAAACATGTCCCCTCAAAAAAGCCGCAACCAAATAATCCTCACAGTGCCGCTTTACTAAGAATGGTCGGTCCTTGACCGGACAGTAGTGGTCCCAGGGGGACCACGGACTATTAATCTAATATGCCCAGAATGAGAAGTTGTCAGCGGGTACTATAAAAAGAGACTTGAAATGTGCACTCAAAGCCAAAAAAATGGCACTTTTTGATGTACCGGCTTATAAGATCGGACCTGAAAATTTGTCAAACAACCCTAACGCATTTAGTTGCTCGACATGCCGGCAAATACTCTTGCGTGAAATTCTGAATCCCCTTGATTCAAGATCTTTTTCCATCTCCAGCACTGTAGGCAGCTCAAATTTGAATCGATTCTGCTGAGCTTGCTCCATCTTCAGCATCCATACGTAAAGATACGTGACAACGGCAGGCGAGTTGATCTTGCTCAAGGTGCCCCCCGTGATCATCGGCTGCGGAAAGAAGAAGTGATCCGCATAAACGTCATCCGCAGGCGGTTTAAGGTCAAAGTAGACCAGAGCAGAGCGTTTGCACAGGTTCGAGAAATTTTTGATGAGCTTAGGGATATTATTCTGATAACGCTTGATTTGCCTATAGACCGACAGTCTTGGCACTGCGTAATAAGCTTCTCCGAAGACATGTAAGGGAATTCCAAACCAGATCGACACGTCCCTAACAGCCCGAGCAAGGGGCATCGCCGTCTCACTCTCAAAGATCTGCAGGAGCTGATAAAGATCCACTCGGTTCAGTCGATTTATATTCCTGAGGTTCAATGGGCATCTTTTCCTCTGGCAGCTGAGGGACCGGCAGCTGAATCCCACAGCCAGTTTTCCATTGAAGAGGAAGACACCAATGCGCAGGGCTCGTATGTACCATATACGCTCTTTCTCATGGGCAATCTCTGGAGAGAAGGACCCTTGGCACTGCATTGCCTTACAATCGAAAAACAAATCAGGGACTATGACCAATCCATAGCGGTCCTGCAAGAATTCTTTGGTCCTCTCGAACCATTGGACGTGGCGAATCACCCCAGGATGAAAATCTCCCCGGTCATCCGGTTGCGGATCATAAGGCTCCCACATTTCCGGTTGCCAGCTTTCCAGCTCTGGGGCGGGTTGGTCCTCAGGATCAAAGACGGAGAATCGTGCTCCATAGTCTTCTCGCCAAAGTTTCAGCATCCACTTTTTGCGCTCTCGGGGATCGTCGGGAATGTCCATGCCGTTTTTCCCTCAACTCATAATGGACCTCAGTTTAGCACAGTGGAGCCCGCGGCGAGATTCGTCCTATAAGGGGTACAGAATGGATTATGAGCTACGTTACGGATTAGGCTATGTCTTAGCATGGCCGTTTTGCGAACATTTACAACCGAGACTGGTCCCTCAAGGCTCAACATATTATATTCAGTTGCTTTTTCTAATTCTACACCAGGTCTTGGAATAAAATCGACATGTCCCCGAGCCCGCTTGAGCGTTCTTCACTCGGGACCCACCAGATAAAGTAGACCACGCGAGGATGCGGCCTAAGTTGTTTCAATAGGTTGCAGAGACCCGGATATCCGGCGCGAGTTGCACGGTAGGGTAATCTTTCTATGATCGCTTGCTGCTGTTTCATTACCCAGGCTGAAAAAGAGATTGTTTGATTGCGAATGGATGTTATAGTTTGACCGCATTTCCGGGTTGGAGAGTCCGGTTACAGTCGGATATCAGTAGCGGCTGGTGGCTGATTATTTTGGTGGCACGAGTTAAGGGACTGTTCTATGTGGTACCCCAATTACGTGCCTGACTCGATAAGGACTGATGGTGCTTGAAAGCTTACTAATCATGGTAACGGTATTGCTCCTTGGGTTTGTCACGACCCTCGTCAGCGTACCATTCTGTAAACATCTCGCTGCAAAATACAGGGTTGTTGCCAATCCTGGAGGGCGGAAAGCCCCAGCAAAAGTGATCCCCCAGTTGGGAGGCGCGGCTGTTTACCTGCCTTTTGCCATCCTTTTTGCTTCTTATTACCTCCTGATCATGATGGGCGAGCTGACAGTAGTTCATCAGTACAAGCTCCAGATGATTTCTTTGTTCCTCGGGACTACCTGGATTCTAATTCTGGGCACAATAGACGACAGGTATTCCATGGGATGGAAGAAGAAAATCGTGGGGCAACTTTTCGGCGTGGCCATACTGGTGATGGGCGGCCACTCGCTGAGGCTAGTGACCATTCCGTTTGTGGGACCTGCCCAATTCGGGTGGTTAGACATCCCGCTTTTTGCTTTGGCAATCCTTACCATAACCAATGCGATAAACCTCATTGATGGGCTCGACGGCTTGGCGGGTGGTGTCTGCTTTTTCGCAGCCCTGACAAGCGGCATTATAGCCTTTACAAAAGGAGATTTATTTATTGCCGCAGTGGCGTTCACCGTTTCAGGGAGTCTGTTAGGGTTCTTGCGCTGCAATTTCCCCCCCGCGTCTATTTATTTGGGTGACGGCGGAAGCCTTATGCTCGGGTTTCTTCTGGGGACGCTCGCTACAAGTTGCGCAGCGATTTCACCAGGCCAGCGTTCCGGGACGATGGAAATGCTAATTGTTCCATTTCTCCCGTTTGGCCTCGCCCTCTTGGACGTTGCGGTGACGGTGTTGCGACGCTGGATCAGCGGCTACCACGTTTGCTTAGGGGATTCCGACCACTTGCATCATCGACTCGTGGAAGAATTCAAGAATCCGGTACGCGTTGTCGCAATTTTTTATTCTTTTAGTGCTGTCCTTTCAGGCATAACCCTCTGGATGGTCATAGTCCCCAGATCCGATTCTAGCTCTCAGTTTCTGGTGGTGGTAGGGATTGTGCTTGCCACGGCGATAGTTATGGTGTTGCGACTTTATCGGATACAGAGCCTTTCGGAATCTGTTAAGAACAGGCCCTACTTTCGGTTTCTTTCGCGTTATCAGGACTTCATGAGAGGGCCTATCCAAGGAGCTAGATGCCTTGACGAGCTGGTTGCGTTGTTGGAGTCGGGGGTCAAAGACCTCGGACTCGACCGGGTGGAGGTCTTGCAACACGGCCGCACCATCAAGACGTGGTCTAATAGCAGCCGGGTTCATGTGGGTTCTCTCCGGTCACAAAGGCAAAGGGATTTCGAGACAAGTGAAGTCACGGTGAGATGGACCGTGCCCACTCATAAGAATAAATTCTATCAAAAATGTCTTGAAGTTACGTGGCAAAGATTCCTAGATGAACTTGGTTCCCGATTGGGGAAGCAGATAGGAGGAGAACCTACCGGAATCAGAGTGCGTTGGAATGGCCTGTTAGCCCAGCCCAGAGAAGAGTTTTTGATGTGTCAAGATCGGTTGAAATCCGGGGAGCCTGGTGGTCGAGAGGAGCGCCGCCACTCGCATAAAAAACTGTAATTGTGTTAAAAAGACAAACCACGCGACCGGTCTCCACGCGGCTCCCGGCTCGTCAGCCACATTTTCGCACAAGCTATGTATTGACCTCTCGGGAAAGGTCAAGTCTTTTCTCAACCCTGAGTCTCAACCGATATTGCCCTCGACTCGACCTGGAATTGAGATGGGCTCGTCAATCCTGGGCAGTAGTCTCGCGACTGAATTTTAACGGATTTTCAAAATACGGCGAATGATCCTGCTAAGTTCTCCTCGCCGCGGTACCTGCCACTTCCTCCAGCCTGTACCCACCCCGCAGCTAGGCACACTAAACCATCGTAGGATGTTTCTTCGTTGATTCTCCCGCCCCCCTCGGTGCCTCCACCCAATTAACGCTACCACAGATGCTTTAAGGAGGCCCACACATGTATGAGAAACTGGAACTGTCGGACATAGTCATACAGAAGGACGATCGCTTGGATTACTCGGGCTGGAAAGGCTGAAATTGGTCTGGTCGGCCAACCCGTCTGGGGCCGTCCCGATGAGACCCAGTAAGATATGGAAAAACCAACTGACCTGGGGGTGCAACAACCCGTCAAACACCTGGAAGTGCAGCAAGCCGGCCGCTATCGGCAACAAAAGGGCCAACGGAGGCAAGAAAGCACTTTGCCGATTGAGTCTGACTGCCTGCACCAATCTGAGGAGAAGGATAATTACCGATGCTGTATACAGCAAAAAAAATGGGAATCCCAAATCAACCATAAAGGTCAGGAGCGTATTCTCTGATGTCACTATTTCCTTGACGGAGGCGGAGAATTTCTCTTTGGTCACATACGGATATCTTATCTCATAGTCTTCGAGATACTCGTCCCTGGGTGACCGGAGGCCGATGCCCAAAAAGGGATGTTTCAAAGCGATGTGCCACGAGAAGGGATAACTCTCAGCCCTATAATAGGCCGGTTCGTAGTCCAGCCCTATTTTCCATTGGGGAAGGGAATAGAAAAAACAAAGAATTATCAGAGAGAAAGGAAGCATTCCCCACAAAAACCGCCTCAAACTCAGGGCACCGAAACGAGTTGCAGCAAGTCCCAACGCAATCGGTATCAGCATTGCCGATCTGAGTCTGCTCAAATAGAATACGGCGTAAGTGAGACCAAGCAGCGCCGTACCCAAAGCCACCAGGGATCTATTGCCGACGAGCATCAGTGTTAGAGGCGCAAAAGAAAGCAGAAGCATCCTGCTGGCCAAAGGATGCGGGTTTACGTCCATAAAACGGTCGACGGCACCCGAACCAAGGTATCCCACGACACCCAGACCCACCATGACGGACAAAAGGGCCGTGCAGACCCATGTGAAGAGTTTCTGCCTTGCAGGGACAGTAAGTAGTAATCTAGCGCACCAGAAGCCACCCAGACCTGCTGCCGCAACAACAAATCCTCTGAACGAAGGAGATTGGGGTGCTGAACTTAAGAGGCTGCTCATACTAATCAGAACTACCAGGATGATGGATATCGTGACTTCGCGTCGCGTGCCGCAATTTGAGCGATTTTTGCTGAAGATCAAAGCTATGAGCAGGCTGAGAGCACACAACAATCCTGTGAAGAGCTTGGCCCTTTCCCCAGGGACGATAACAGCATAAGGTTGAAGAAAAGCCGCGTGGACACATGTAAACAAAAATAGTGCCACGGCGAATCCTTCACCCACCGAAATCCTTTCCGTGCCCTTCGCCGACTCAGAGCGGCGATCGGGCGAAATTGTTTGGGCACAGGGTTCCTTTGTGAATGTCACGGACTTTCTCCTGATGGTTGCTGAAACGATAACTGCGAGTTTGCCCAGAATATGGCACAGACCAGAGAAAGGGACAACAATGTGGGCCTATTCTTGATTGCTCCCGAGAGGCAAGGTTTTTACCGCCAAGAATGCGTTGGTTGAGCCTTAGACAAGGCTCTTGGGAGACAACGCGGCGGGATTTTTGGGTCGGAGGGGGCGTCGAGTGGCCGATCAAAGACCAGAACACCCCCAAGATGACAAGCGCGCCCCATAATTCAGGCCAAAGTCGAGCAGCTGCGGTATAATTCCCGTTGAACGGTGGGATAAGCTGTGAAGACCGTGTCGCAAATAGGTGTGGTCATTCCATATCATCCCAAGGATAGGCAGATCCTGCCCTGGTGTGTGCAGGGGATTCGGCGTAATGTCGATCACAGCCGGATTCTTGTAATATGTCATGAGGAATGCAGATCCGACATAGACAAGGCCGGTGCGGTCTTCGTCGACGAGGATGAAGTGATAGGGGGGTTGACTTTTCGTTCCTTTTCGGGACGCCGCTGGAACTGGTACTTTCAACAGATTTTGAAGCTCGGAGCTGCTGATCTTGTGAAGACCCCGTATTATCTAGCGGCAGATTCGGACACCGTATTCTTGAGAAGAGTCCTTCTAGCATGCGCTAAGCTGGCTGTTCAGGACAACCATCATCAGTCTTCTTATATGTTTTGGCTTCCCATTCCGAGATCAGATTGGTCGAGGCAGACCATGGGAATTGCGCGGAATCGCAACAGCAATATCGACATGTTAGCGCGGGCCGCTCAAGCAACTCTATCACGTCCCATCCTGTGATTCCGCTCGCGCGAATGTCCACATAGCCTCCACTTGGAATATGTGTTTGAAACCGTTGGTTGAAGTGATGCACTAGAGCAGTTGTCCAACAAATATGGAGCTTCCCCCCTCTCAGGTGTGGGTAATATCCCCGAGAACGGCAATGAAGGAAAGCGTCTTCGGCGTCGGAGTCGCCCTTCAGGTTCATCTGAGCATGAAAGGTTGTAACTTCCCTAGCGTAATGACGAACACCTTTGGAATCTGCAAGCTTAAGTACCGACGATGAATTTGCTGCAAAAGGGGGATAAACGGTGATATCAAGAACGACAGAGCAGCATTTGCATGCATCCCAGAATCCCTCAGGCATTCGATCCAACAAAAGGCCATTAGTTACGAGCCGTATGTCAGCCTTGGGAAAATAAGAGCGCGTTGCAAGAACAAATGAGTCAACTTGAGGATGAAGCAGGGGTTCGCCACCCATGAGCCGAATGACCTCAATCGTTGAAAACAGCCTCTGGAGACCGGACAGATCCCGAGCGTGTTCTTCTGGATCGGCAAACCATCTATTGGCTATCGGGGCAAAATGCACACATCCTCTACAATTAAGATTGCAATGATCTGTCAAGTGTAGCTCAATATAAGGGAGTATTGGCTTTCTCAGCCGTTTTATTGCTATTTTCAAGTAGGATTTCATACATTTGGGGATGAGTCTTCGCAGCAAAAGATGCACCTCTCGGCACGGATTCCTCGCCTCTTGCTGAGGCTCAAAAATGCTTCGAACCGCCTTGCCCCAGATTTTGACGCTTCTAAAATGTAACTCGAGAGCCTTTCGTCGCTATTACAAAACGCCAAGTCATCTCAGAGAAGAAGATATAAAGCCGACTTTCCTGTCATTGAAACATTCCAACATTCCGGGACATTGACGAATCTTGGTGACACGTTAACGTTGTCTCAGGCCAAGAACCTTGGTATCTTCCATCGTCCCCTGACGTGTTTCACGAAATTCTTGCCACGTGGGACTCCAAAAAACCGCCTGATCCTCAGCTTGAATCGCTCCGGCAAGAAAGCCTTCGCCGCAACGTATGGGGATTTCAGTATGTGGGCAGGCTTTGATGCATAATACCTCAATAAAAAAAGTGAGCTGTCTCGGAGCGTCACAAAATGCCGCAGCGGCTCTAACTGCGCGGAATGCTCCAGGTCTTGGTCGTTTAAGAGATAGTTCTGGCAAAATATGAGATAGAGTTCGTCCCCATAGGCTCTGATCAAATCAATATGGTTTGTCATAATGTCATAACGTACAAGTTTCTGAGAGTTTGAGTGGGATGAATGGAGGAGCGAGGTCGATCGGACCCTGTAATTGAGCACTACTTCCGGGAGATTAACACCCGCCCAACCTTTTTCCGCGATAGCTATGAATCCCTCATAGTCGTCCCCTGGTACCGGAACTGTCTGCCTTTCATAAGCTTCGTGCCTGATAACGCTCGACATGAGGCCTTGATCCCTCACGAGGGCCAGAGGGAAATCAAAGTTGGTTATGATCCAGTTTCCTGTCGATAGCCCGAATCTTCGATTCCATCCTCCTACAAAGCCCACGTTTGAATAGCGGCTCAGCACTGCGACCGCCTTCTGAAAAAACTCCGGCTCCACCTTGTCGTCAGCGTCCACGAACGACACGAACTGTCCCCGGGCAATCTCAGCTCCCAAGTTGCGGACTTCCGCAAGCCCCATGTTACGCGCTGAGCGAACCATGCGGAGTGAAAAATGGTTTTCCGATGGGTAGGACGATTCCAGAGCGTTCAATACCTCCTGAGTCTGAGGATCCTCCGACCCATCGTCTACGACAACCAGTTCAATGGGACGATAAGTAGATCGGAATATGCTCTCGACGGCTTCTTCCAGAAATGCTCCTAGATTGTAACAACTTACGACTACAGTGAGCAAGCCCGTCACGTAATTTCGGCTAGACCGAGACGGCGACAGGTCCGGAACACTATCGAATTTGCTCTTACTCAGGAAGGAACAGTTGGGGAAAGAGCGGCGGTCCACGTTTTTGCTGTCCTCAATCACGCTGCCATAGAACTGTTCCCTTACTGGGAGGGCCTTCTCTCCGGAAAATATCTCACAGGCGCGCTGGTTGGCATGGGTGCCCCATTCCTCGAGATCTGCCCTAGTCGCCCGCAAAATCCTTCTGATATAGAACTCGAGTTCCTCAAGCGTATGGTAAATGAAGCCGCTCTTGCCGGGTTCGATTATTTCGCCTAAGCCGCCATTTGCGGACGCGATAACAGGCCTGCCATAGGACATTGCTTCGATACAAGTCGGACCAAGCGGCTCCATGAGGGCCGGCTGAATTACCGCCCTACTTCTTGCAAACAAGTCCTTGATTTCGTCATAATTGTCCTTGTTCGGCCATATCCGCAGAAGATCACGGGCAATATATTTCGCGTACGTAGCCTCCAGGTACGCTGCCATGTCTTGGTTCTTCGCTTCGTAAAGTTCACTTGGGCCTGTTACATTGAGAGTGAATCTGAGACCTTCGTTCCAGAGGTAACTACAAACTTTCAGAAGGTGCGTGATTCCATTTATGTATCTGAGTTCTCCCAAGAAAAGTAGCTCGTCGTTATCGCAGGAAGGAAGCAAACTTTCCGGGCGAGCGTGAGGAGAGTTATTGTAGCAGATTGCGGGCTTGGGCAGATGATATCTTGAGTGAATCAACTCGCTCATGTACGCCGATGGCGCCGAAAGTGCATCGGAGCCGGACATTTGATAGCACTCTCGCTCCCCAACCAGGAAATTGTCCCAGCCGAAGCTTATCTTTCGATCAACAGAATTCCAAATCTTGCTGGAAATATGGCAGCAGGTAACTATCGGCGAAAGCGCTTCTGGGTACCGAAGTAGTCTGTGGTGAATATAGAAATATGCTAGTGCCCGCCAGTCGTGGCATTCGATGATGTCCGGGATGAAGCCCTCGGAGAATAAGTCCACACATTTACACCAGTACTCATACACCTCTGCCAGGTGCTCATCAGACCATTTCCGGACAATTGCTAAATTGTCCCGATATGGATTTTCGCCGGACAGCGTTCCTAGGCCCACTTCAAAGGTATGCACCACGACGCCCTCAACGACTGTCGTTTCCCTGGAACTGCCGGCACACAATAGCCGCACTTCGTGCCCCCTGGAAGCCATTCCCGCGGCAGCGTTGAAGACGGCGGTTCCAATACCGGAGGAACTGGTCCTTAAGTTTGGGAACCCATCTGAGATATAGAGTATTTTCAAGGTGTGTGCCTATTTCCGGCGCGCAGCATCTACGCAGCAGAATCATTTCGGGGAACTTAGGTCTTGAAGGCGTTCCTGGATCAAACGCAGGAAATTGTCCGAAATCTTATCCCAGTTATATGTTTCCATAACAAGCCTATGGCCCTTGTCGATTTTACCTTCATAGGATACTGGATGCTGCAACATATCACTGATGGTCCACGCGAGTTGTGAAGCATCATCAGCGAATGTTACAAAAGATTCTCCCACGCGTCGAACTTCCCGTATACTCGTGCTTATGATCGGCTTCCGCAAACCAGCATATTGGAACAGTTTGAGTGGGAGAGCAAATTCCGTCACTTGGTTTTTCCGGAACGGAATCAGGCAAATATCCATGGCTTTCACATAATTCAAACCCTCCCAATAAGGTACGGGACCACTGAAGTACACATTTTCGAGACCTTGGCGCACCGCTCGGCCTGTCACTTCGTCAAGCCCTCGCCCTCCACCCACAATAAGGAAGGAAACATTCTTCAATCGGTCGGCAGCCTCCAGGACCAGATTGAAATCCGTAAAATATTCCACAGCCCCAAAGAAGCCCACAATAGGAGTCGGATATCGCGTGCGAATATCGTTGCCATTAGCCGTTTCGATGTCATTCAAATCCACGCCATTGGGGAGCACAAAAGGGGTCTTACCACCGCATTTTTCAGACAACGCTTCGGTACTCACCGTTACCAGATCGCATGAACCTACCAACCGCATATGGAATATTTCTGCTATTCGAACAGCGGCTTGTTTCCACGGCTCTTCAAGCTCGTGATCCAACATGGCCAGCAGGTCATCAACCATGTCGAAAACCGTGAGGCACCCAGCCCTGAGTGCCACAAAATACTGAGGAATATTGTACACTATTACGACGTCAATATCGTGTTGTTTAACAACTTGCTTGATTAGCGCGGCCTGCGCCAGACTCAGTATTCCTTTTCTAAAAAGTTTTCCCATCGGCATCTTGAGGTTCCACAGACGCGGCCATACTTGTACCTGATGCACCTCCATTGCAGAAGGCAATTCTAATTCTATCTCCTTGTAGCTATTCTCTTGTGACTGACTCAGTGGAGGGCTTTCCAATACATGGACTCTGTGCCCTTTCCTGGCGATGGCGACCATAAGTTGTTGACACCGCTGCCAGTTTACGGCCTTCCATCGAGCCATGTAAAGAAAAAGGATGTTCACTGGTAAGAAACCCGCAGGAGGCTGTCATTCAATTTTTCGACAGTTCATAACCCTTATACCTGAGAACTGCAAACGCGTCAACGCAGCCAGGATCTGCTGTGCCCTTTCCTGCCAGCTATTCTCCCGTGCGACGAGGTCTATCAGAGCTAGGTATTCCCGGTCATTTTTCAGTTGGAGTGCCAGGTCGAGCTTTGCGCTGAAGTCTTTGTAGTCGGTTGCCGTCAGCACTCCCCCGTACCTCATGCACTCTCGTGTGGGAGTCGCGACTACGGGTCTACCACTGGCCATATACTCGAACATTTTCAAGGGAGAGACACAATGGGTCAGCTTGGTAAGCCGGAAGGGAATCATGGTCACGTCAACATGGTGCAAGTAGAAAGGCAGCTGTGAATATGGCTTGGGCCCAAGCCACAAAACATTGGACCGTCCAAGAACAGTGCTCCTGGCAAGGCTTTTATCCCAATCAGGGCCTATGAGCACGAAAGAGAAATCGGGCCTTCGCCGAGCCACCTGCTCAATTAATTCGTAGTCCAGCCATCGCGCCATCGCTCCATAGTAGATAACTGTCGGCTTACCCTTCCCAACTACAGGCCTCAGATCATCGGGTAGAGCGACTTCGGTCTGATCTCGCACGGCTGCAAAATGTCCGTAATCCACCCCGTTAGGGCAGAGCAAGCTCCGGGGGCCAATACCGGCCACTTCCGCATACAGTTGATCCGACGAGGCGAGAACAATCGGAGCAGTGCGAATGAAATCCACGTGAGCTTTCCTCAGATGCGCTTGATCGAACGGGAAGACCTCCAAGTCATCGATGTAATCGTAGATAATGAACGGGTCGTGGAAGCCGGCAAGATGTTCCCGATTCCAGGCCTGCACAAAGACCTTCGGCCTCTTGAGCAGCTGGAAAATCTCAGTCGGTACCCTCGCCAGATACAGGTTGTCAGCCAGTGGAGAAAAACCAACGGGGATGGTTGAATGAGCGGGTTCCATATAAAAGACCAGAGCGCCCTCTTTGGCTAGAGCCGTAGCCAATTGTTGGGGTCGCTGAAACAGCCACACGGCCCATTCAACTGACGGCACGAAGACAAAGGTGTCTCTGGTTTCGGGGAAGCGAGAGACGATTGCTTCAAGCTCGGCTACAAGGGCCGGCATCATCGGACGCATGGCACGACGCCATATCCAACTGTAGATGCTTCTCAAAGGTCCCCTGAGCCTTGGCGGAACACGATTGCGGATAATCTGGCCTAAGCGATGAGCCTGAAATCTGGCAGGTCGCACGGATTCCAACGGAAACGATGGATGATGGAACGCGGTGCGCGGAGGCAATTTCAGAGAAGATTCGTCCACTTTGTACCTTCGGGGTTGGTGGCCGTAGCCCCCACGCCTCCTGTGCAAATCATCGGCTGTTGGGTCCTTCAGGAGCTGTGGCCCAGAATTCCTTCTCGTGACTCGGAAACGCCAAGAGACTTTTCGAATTCTGCCACAACCTCGTCCACAGGCCCCAAAGCTCTCACACTGCCCCTGTCCAGCCATAGTGCTCTATCGCACCACTTACGAACATGTTCCATGCTGTGAGAAACAAAAATTATTGTTGTTCCTTCTCGACGAAATTTCTTGATGCGGTTCAAGCATTTTTTTTGGAAATCCAGATCCCCCACGGCCAAAATCTCATCGAGAAGCAAGATGTCAGCATCCACCTCGGTTGCAATTGCGAATCCGAGTCTCGTCAGCATACCTGACGAATAGGTCCTGAGAGGGGCATCGATGAAATCTCCCAATTCCGAGAAATCCACAATCGGGTCAAACTTGGCTTTCATCTGATTTCTACCGTACCCCAAAATTGAGCCATTCAAGAAAATGTTTTCTCGACCGGTCATCTCGTGATCGAAGCCTGCGTGCACTTCTATCAGAGGTACGATCTTGCCGTTCACACTCACCATTCCTTGAATCGGTTTCATTATCCGGGAAACCACCTTCAGTAGAGTGCTCTTGCCTGCGCCGTTCTTGCCAACAATTCCGAGCATTTCCCCCCAATTTACCGCAAGACTCAGATCTTTGATGGCCCAGAAGTCCTCGTATTCAATTCGACGTTTCAACCAGTGGATCGTGTACTCCTTGAACGACCTGATTCTCTCTTTTGGGACTGTAAATCTGACGGAGACTCCCTTCAACACGATTGGAGAATTCATTTCGTACCCGTTCTCACATGAGCTACACGTAGTAGACAAACGTGTCCTCATATTTTGAGAAAAGCCTGTAGCCTATCACAAAGGCTGCTATTGCTGCTACAAAGCCATATAGCAGATTCTCTGCACTAGGAAACTGACCAAGGTAAATCGGGGTTCTAACACATTCGAGCATATAATACATTGGATTCAGTTTTATTATGAACACGTAATTCGGCGGAATGATTTCAAGAGGATATATCACCGGCGTCATATACAACCATGGGACCAGGAGCACCTGATACATGTCAATAGTATCGTTGAAGAACACAGCGAGCGCCGCAAGCGCCAAACATACGCCGATGGTAAATACAATTATTAGCATCAACGGGACGGGAACAAACAAAAGAGAAGCATTGATATTTTTCCCTAAGACAGCTACCAGGATACCCAAGGGAACCAAGGCAAAACCAAGGTTAACAATGCCCGCGAGAACAGTCGAGAATACGAGAATCTTTTTCGGGAAATAGATTTTGTTCAGCAATGCCCTGTTGATCAAGATGCTTTTCATTGACGCCACCGTAGTTTGGGCAAAAAAATTCCAGAAAAGGTAACCTGAGAGAAAATATATGATAAAGTTCTCTACCTTAAATCTGAATATTGTGGCGAAAACAATTGAAAAAACGATGGTCATTATGATCGGGTTGAGCATAGTCCAGCCAAAGCCCAGTGCCGATCGTTTATAGCGCACAGTCAGGTCTCTGTGTACGAGGTTCCAGAGAAGATCCCTATATTGAAATAACTCCAGTATCTCGTTCTTTGTCATGGCCCTTTGTCCTAACACCTGGACGACCAAACTCATACTCCAGATATCATGCGCCGCACGAGTTGGCGAGTATAGCACATATCGCCCTTATGCAATAGTGAAGAGCCCGAATTCTCAGCCAACTCTGAGGAGAAATCGTAGTTGCAGAACGCCTCATGATGGTCTACTGTTCAACCATCGGTCGAGTCCTGTCAATGTGTATTGGCAGTGCGATCTGCTCGCAGAAGCCAGGAGAGAAAGCGCAGCATGGATGACGGGCAAAAGAGAGAGGCGCTCGAGAACCTAAATTGTCTTTTCAAATACTCCGGGGAGCCTCTGATAGACGTCATCGTAACAAACTATAATTACGCTCAATTTATAGGCGCCTGCCTCGAATCTATAGCAGCACAAGATTATCCTAACTGGCGCTGCACTGTCGTTGACGACGCGTCCGGCGACAACAGCGTTGCGGTCATTGAAGGCTTCGTGCAGGAGAACCCTGAACGGTTCAGTCTGATTAGGCAAGAACGGAACGCTGGTCAGATGGAAGCATTCAAAACAGGTCTCGCGGCCACCTCAGGTGATTTCGTCCTGTTCGTCGACTCGGACGACCTGATCCTTCCGCAGTGCATGACCATGCACCTTGCCGCACACTTTTATTTGAAGGACGTCGCGTTCACGTGCTCTGCCTTGGCACGAATCAATGAGAACGCGGCCTTGATTTCCGGCCACTTCCCTTCGTTTCCGTACGACGGCTCTTCGAGCTTCGTTTTTTTGGAACCGGCCACTCTGTTCAAGCCTTATTGGCCGTGGACAGCGACCTCGGCGATGCTTTTTCGTCGTGCCGCCATTCAGTGGGCTATACCCGCTGACACCAGCACTCTCGCGCTTTGCGCAGACAACTATTTAGCTAATATTGCACATCTTTTGGGTGGTTCAGCGCTGATTCCAGAAGTGCTGACGCTCTACCGGCTTCACCAGAGCAACAACTTCGCAACGCGGTTTGTGCTTGGAACAGGCTCCTGGCTCGGGCCGGCCGACCGGCACATGCCTTGGCGAGAAACACGCAAGCTGATTGCCAGTCAATTGATGGAACAAGCTGAGGTCTTCTCAATCCCCCTCCTGCCGCGCGGCCTACTCATGAGATTGCTCATGGTCTCAGACCTTAGGACTGTGCTTCGAAACAGGAAAAGCCTCGAACGCGTCGGCATCGGGCCTGTAGCCACTCTGACTGCTTTCCTGAGATTTCGTCTCTTAAGGCTCATTAGGGACAAACTCGGGAGGTAAGAATGTTGAATAGAAGTAGCATCCTCCGATGTTTACCTTCCGCTGCCTCGCATACTCTTCCAACCGCTTTAAGGCTGCGTCATCCGGCGCGTCCTTACGAAACCTCCATGCCATACCTGCCTTTGACAGGCTCGTGGTTCAGGTTTTTGCTTCCACACTCACCCATGCTATTGTCTGGCCATACCCGGCCCGAGCCCCAAAAACTGGTCCAGGCCCTAAGCTAACACATCGTAGGGGCTGGTCTAAACATGGAGGTCAGGTCGTTTGCTCGAAGAATGGCGCTTCCCATAATTGCTGGCAGCAACGGGGTTAGGTGGTATCGCAAGGAATCCCAGTTACCATTCAGTTACCTTTTTTCGGGACCCTCAGGGATCGAAAAGGACTCGCAGGGACTGAAATCATAGGGGATTACGGCTAAAGCGTTGATTTTATGACCCCTGAGATCGCATTCGCAACGCGAGGGTCGAGGGTTCAAATCCCTTCATCTCCACCAGGGAATTCAGCCGGTTAGACCCCATCATCCCTCACGGGATTCGGCGTTTTGCCGGTCCAGTTAACACACAGTTAACATTTTTTCAAAGCCTCTCCGGGGAGTGCCATCCCCAGCGGGGCTTTTCCTTTTCGCCACTAGGATCTCCGTCTTGCCATGGTCACAGGTCATTGAGTCGATGGCGTTAACGAGTTCCAGGTCACTGATCCTGCCGTAGCGTTCGGCTACCAATCTCTGTTTGGAAGAATGGCCAAGAATAGCTTCCCGAATCTCCGGGTCCATTCCTGACCTGCGTGTATTCGTCTTCCACGTGTGTCATTCTTTTTCTTGGCCATGACGGCATTCACCTTGCCGCACAATCCTGCCGGTGAGATGCCGAAACAGATACCGAAATTCACCTCTTTGGCGGCATCACGGTCAATACCCAGGATATTAGCCGTCTCAGCGTGCGCATCTCCTCCTCGTTGGTACAGATCAACCAGAGCAGGATCTCCGGATAGGTGCGCCAGTATCCGCAGCTGAGCTTGCGAATAATCCGCTTTGACGAGTACCTTTCCCGGAGCAGGGACTAATATGTCTTCACGAAGATCTCGGCTCACATTCTGTGCGGCAGGATCTCGGGCATAAATGCGGGAAGTCCCGGCACGAGTTTGCTGCCACATAGGATGGACCCGAACCTGACCGGCAGCTTTGTAGAGAAAAGCCAAGTCCGTAACTCTGCTTCTCCAATTGACTATATCTTGAACAACAGGATAGGCGTGGCTAATTTCCTCCAGTGCAGGCGTCATTACCTTATGCACAGCGTACACGAACTCACTCTTAAAGCGGACCCCGCACCTCATTAACGACTGGAATACCTCAGAAGGAGACATGAGGTTAATCCTCTCCCCGCCAGCAATCCGCTGTTCCAGTTCGGCAATTTCTTTAACAATGCGGCTTCTCTCTTTGTACGCCGCAGCGCCATCAACTCCTATCCCGACTCTCCGCATCCGATCCAGTACGAGCATTAAAGGCAGCTCCAGGTGTTGATACAGCCTGAGCAAATCTTTAGGCATGTGTTGGGGCAACTCTTTACCAAGGGACCAGATTACTTGGGCATCCCGCATCAAGGTCTCTCTTAAAGCCTTGAGAGCGCCTTTATTCTGAACTTCACGGGCAACATGCGGGCATTCCTCTCCCAAATACTGATAAGCCGAATGAGTAAGCGTCAATCCGTTGATCTCAGCGGCATCAGGATCGAGCAGGTACGCTAGGAGCTTTGTATCAGTAACCAGCTTGAGATCTAACTCGCCAGTGTTAAGGGCAAGGAACTCCCAAATACGCTTCAAGCCGTGGACTCTAATTGGAAAGTCTTTGGGTTGGTACAGCAATTCTCCTATTTGTTTCATCTCACTGGTAGGCAGTTCTGCACAGTAAGAGTCCAAGTGGGCTGAGAAACTGAGTCAAGTTGCACAAGATGATGGCGATTTGTACCTATTCATGCTTGCTGCCAGATGGCCGGACGATGTGCGCCGCAAATATCGAGAGTACGACAGACCCAAATGGCACTATGTTAATATTCCATATCTCCCCGGAGAAAACGAGGCGTTAATTCCCGAAGGAGACAGCATAATCACGGCCTTTCCAGAGAACCGCTCGATAGTGGGGTCAGCGTCTGCAGATGGCAAAGCCCGGGCCGTGGCTGTATGCTGGATGTTGCACCTTATAGGCGACACTCATCAACCATTGCACACTATCAAGCTCGTGACCAAACAATTCCCCGAACCAGAAGGCGATCGAGGAGGCACCCGCTTTTACATTCGCGTTTGGCCGAACGCCTCGACGATCAGCCTACACAAGTTCTGGGATGACCTCATCCTTGGTTCCGGGAAGTTTCAGGGGGCACGGAACAAAGCGAGCAAGCTCCGGAACAACCCGGCCCTGAAGCGAGAGAACTTTGCTGAGCAACTCGCAGTGAGCTCGTTCAACGATTGGGCTACAGCGACCTATAGGATTGCGGTCGAAGACGCTTATCGAAATGGGACACTGGAGGGGAGTAACGATAAAGAGGATGGTGTGGCGCTCCCTAATAGTTACAGCGACAAGGCAAAAGAAATTGCAGAGCGGCAGATCGTCCTTTCGGGTTATCGGATTAGCGATGCAATGATTAAGGTGTTCGATCAGTAAGCTTTTTCGCGAGGGTATCATGTCACCGCCGCAACGGTTACGTGCGGATACGATTCTTATTGACCCAAAAAACAAGATTGCACCATTACCCGCTGATCCCAAGTTTCCGGTGACGTTCGGTTGGCTGTGACTTCGTTTCTCCGAAGGACAGCGATTCGTTCCAGCATGTCATCTCGGTTGGCCAGCCCGTGGCGCATCAGATAGCAACCTGCAACGGTACCCGTGCGTCCAACGCCTCCCCAGCAGTGGACATACACGGGCAAAGCTTTAGCCATGGACTCGTCAATGGTGTCGAGAATTTTAATCATCTCTTTTTCTGAAGGGACGTTCAGGTCTCGGATAGGATACCGAATCACCTACACAGTCACTCCCAAGTGAGCGGAGGCAGTTCCGAGGACTTGTTCGTAGGGGACAAATCGTTCGTTTCCGTAGTTGGTCTCGTACTCTTTCATCAAGTTGATGATCCTTCTGATACCGCAGGTAACGAGTGGCTTTGAATGGGCCAAGAATTTCTTGACACAAGTGGTCCATCGTATATATTGATGCAGTCTTAAGCCTTTTCTTAATATGGAACCGTAATTGAGGGACATCGTTCCATGAATTCGGGAAAACATTCAGTCTCGGAAGCGGCCTGAAGGAGGAAAGATATGCTGGATATTGCAGTAATCATACCGGAACTGTCGAGGTATGGTGGAGCGCAACGATTCGTGCTGGAATGCGTGGCTCGTTGGCAGCACACGCACAAGGTGACCCTTTATGCAGCCGGATTTGCCGGGCAACTTCTGGAAGAGCATGGAATCTCTGATAAAGTCCGATTGAAGACTATCAGTCCTCTTATGGAAGGACTTCACGCACTCGTATACAACAGCACGATCCTCCCGAGGAAATGGGAACTGGAGATCGGAAAGCACGACGTGTATCAGACGCATCTATGGCCGACTCACCTGATCAATCGGCATCCAATGGTATGGTATCCTCACGAGCCTCTTCGGATTCTTTACGACTTGTGTGGATGGGATCGACCTATCCCGGTATACGACGCTTCCGAGCTGAAGAATGAGAGTGACTGGATTTCCCCAACCTCCAGGGCTCAATGCTACCCTCCTGGTCTGGACTCCCAGGTTCTGTGCGGCTGCGTGGCGGAATGGTCAGGGTTCCGCGACTCTCTGAAGGGGCAGGTTGCGGCTCTGCCCATGGCCTATTCGTCGAGTAGGGAATCGTTCGTTCCGCTCAAGGTTTTGGAACAGTATGCGCGGCAGATGCGTTTCGCTGCTGGCAATTCTCGTGTCACTGGCTGCCGTGTCGGTTCTCTTGCAAGCCCGGGCGAAAAATACTTGGAATTCGAATGGGACGAAAAGTGGACCGTGGATTACCGCGCATTCCTGAAAATAATGCATGCTTTTGATAGGTTGGGACAGGTCGAACGATGTGTTGCAAATAGTCAATACACGGCTAAGTACCTTGCAGATGTCTATGGTCGCGAGTGCGACGAAGTGGTCTACCCAGGAACTAATGCGGTGGACTCGGAATGCCGGCTCGGATTGGACTTGCCGGACGGTCTGATCTCGGCCGGGATAACAGGAGACGACTACTTTCTTGCCATTGGACAACTGCATCCCCGTAAGAGGATTGATTTGATACTTGAAGCGGTTGCGAGAACGAGTAACGCCAAACTGTGTGTAGCTGGTACGGGCCCGGAAAAGAATAGACTTCAAAGGACGGCCAAAGATTTGGGAGTCGAAGATCGGGTGGTCTTTTTAGATGGACTGAACAACTCGGAACTACAAAATGTTCTTTCCAGAGCTTCAGGAGTGATTTTCACTCCTATCAGGGAGCCGTTCGGGATTGTTGCTCTCGAAGCCATGGCCGCAGGCAAGCCGCTCATTGGTGTGAACGAGGGCGGTTTCACTGAACTTGTTCACGACACTTCAGGATTCCTGGTACCACCTGACGCAGAGGCACTCGCGGAGAAAATGTGCTTTGTGAGAGATACCCCCCGTGTCGCGCTGAACATGGGAAAAGCTGCACTGCACGAGGCCGCCCAGCATTCGTGGGACAGGAGTGCTACCGAGCTCCTGCACATCGTGGAAGATACCTTCGAGGCGTGGCCGAATAGGCCGTTGAATCCAAAGGTTCAAGATGAGTCGCTCAAACTGAGGTTTTCGTAGCTGCTGCCCGGTTGTGCTTTTCTGAGAGCCGACAGAATTTTGGTTAACGCAGAGGCGGACGGTGGGGTACACTCGAGTCCGTCATACAAGAGGCTTGTTCAGTGACTTGACGTAGGCCTTGTCTCGGTCGGGTTCTTCTAGAGGAGATAACGGTGCCGATTCTGGGCCCAGGGTATCATCGCTACGCTATCAATGGACGCAGAACGTCCGATGGGATAACGCTTCACGGTTCCGATAACATAGACGCAGCTCGCTTTTTTTGATAGGAGCGGAACACCAAGGATTCTCAATGATAACGACGAAGACTCGAGTCGGCCTTCTCCCCAATCCGTTGACACCTGGGCCGGGAAATTCGCGTACGAGAGGGACAATCGGGACATAGCGTCTTTGGTTCATTTGGCCGTATACTGATTCACTTGATGGGTAAATACTCAGAGTGATGCAAATCCTTCCTGAGGTGTGGGATGGTTCAGGATAATACTCCTCTGGACAAATATAAACGTCGGGAATCGATTGTGTCGCATTTCCCTAGGGACTTAACAATTGAGACCACCACTGAGTGCAATCTCGAATGTGTCATGTGTTTGCATGCGATTGGTGGGGTAGCTGAGCGAAAACACTTGCCAATGAATCAACTCGAGCAATTGGTCCCGTATTTCCGGCACGCCGAATTCATTCAGCTTCACGGGGGAGGAGAACCTCTCCTAAGCCCTGCATTCTGGTTGGGTTTGGAGTTGATTGGAAAAGATGCGAAGGAAACAAAATGCGTTTCAATAAACACCAATGGCTTGCTCCTGACCATATATAACGTGGAAAGACTGATCAATAGCCCTCTACAGAACATAAATGTTTCCTTGGATGCTGCTACTGAGGACACTTACAGAAGAATTCGAGGTGCCGATTTCAGTTTGGTATTGAACAACATCAGAAATTTTATACGAATGAGAGACCAAATGGGGTCAAAATTGCCTCTTCTTTATTTAAACATGACCCTCATGAGGGCTAACATCGAAGAGCTGCCCCTGTTCGTCGAACTTGTGTCCCATCTCAAGGGTGATCGTGCATATTTTTGGCATATGTGTGATGACCTTGGCGACGAAAACGCTCCTTGGAGGATTGAACGAGACGGATGGACCTTTGACTATGAGGAGCAGTTGCTGTCTAGGTATCCTGCTCTGGCAAATAGAATGGTCCGCCTGGCCTTGAATCGCGCCTCGGAGCTAGGGGTGAGCGTTGAGGCTGGCGTACGGACTCAGCTGTGGTTCCCGGAGGAATCGGAGGGCGCGCAAACAGACGATACGTCAGGTAATTCTGACGGTTACGTCGAGCCGGTGGAGGGCGCCACAGAAGAGTGCGTGGAAGAACTGGATTGTGATGCCCCATGGCGCTGGCTGGTTGTTCATATTGACGGGCGCGTACGGGCTTGCTGCTATATGCGGCAACCTGTGGGCGATTTGCACAAAGAGACCCTAGAACAAATATGGAATGGCAAAATAATTCAGCAGGTTCGGATAGCTGTGAGAGAACGAAGGGTTCATCCCGCCTGCAAGGGAGCCGCCTGCAAGTATTCCCGCAGCCTGGAAGCTCGAAACGCCTGAAGCAGGCCCATAGCGCCTCTCGGTAGATGGGAATCCCCGTAAATTGTGTGACTGGAACTCTTCGTGGAGACCATTTTATGGCTCTTCGCGTAATTACGTGCTTAACGAGACCACTCAACTGGCACCTGTATCCACACAACCCTTGGCACCCACTCAGCATGGCTGACGATCTCAATTCAATTCCTAACCTGTCGGATAGCAGGCTGAATCGCTTGGGCCTATCCTGCATCAAAAATACCAATCAGGTCACGCAACTCCTGATCAACATATTCCACGTTGCCCGTACTGAAGTAACCCGAGTCAGTAAGGACTCGGTTGGGTTCTTCTGTACAGTCCCGTAGGTGGGAGCTGCAGGATGATCTCCTCGGGGCAAAGGCGTTTACAGAGTTCCTTGATTTCCTCGTTAATGTTTCCGGTCAAGAAATCGGAGCTTGCAAAATATCCTTCTTTATTACCTTCGATGAATGTGTACGCCGTCCTGTCTCTTGCATTATTAATTGCTTTACTGACGACATGGATCGTCCACTCCACACCAGCAGATCCTTTCCCTATCCCAGGAGGTCGAGGCACTATAGCTATAACTTAACAAGTGGTACATAATCTGGGGGCAGGCAACGTTTTCAGGCTCATGAGAAACATCCCTGGCCAGGGATCGCATTAAAGCTTGTTATACGACAAGGCCTTCGCGTATTATCGGCGCGGGTGAGCAGCAGCCTCTTCGCCTGATAGTCAAGTTACACAACTGGACTCCGGCCAACTTGGTACAGCGGTAAATGAATCAATGATAGATTCGCGTACGCAGTTTTGGGTCATACTTATCCTCGTGTGCACAGTGAACCTTGCCTCGCTGCTTCCCATTTTGAACACCCCATGGAGCGGTGACGATCACTGGTACTACTCGCCTGTTAGAGGCCTGGCCCAGCTGGAGAACAAAAATGCTATCGAGGTCACATGGGACGATCTTGTTGGTGCGATTAGAGGCGGCAGATGGTTTCCCATGCAATCCTATAGAGTTCTCGTCTTCTATTATATGGATCGAATAGTCTATAAGGCTACGATACTGATCTTTGTCCTTATGAATGTGGCTGTTCTCGGCTATTTTATCTACGAGATTACTTATGATGAGTGGTTGTCTTTGCTTGCCATGGTCCTTTCGCCTCTATTTTTTCAATTATTTCGCAACTATCATGATCCATTGACCAGCTACCATTTTGTTGAACAGGTTGAAGTGCTTTTCATTCTCATGTCACTGCTGTTTTTTCTGCGGTTTCTTCGCGGGAGACGCTCCCTTTTTCTCTTTGGCAGCCTGGCGTGCTATGCCGTCTGTCTCCTTGTTTACGAAGTCTCGCTCGTTTTTTGGATGTTGCATGCATTGACGGCCTATATACATTTCGGCACTGGGCACACCAGAGACGTTGCTCGGGCTTCTCTCTCCTTCTTCCTTTTGGCCATATTCAATGTGGTGATAACAATTGTTATACGAGTTGTTCACAACCCACAGTATGGTGGAATACTACCCAGCCTAGACTTGATCGCATTCCTTCGCGCACTCTCACACCAACTGTACGCGCCCCTTCCGTTGACCACATTCTTCAGCCACCCGGGGGCATATTGGCCTCCATGGCAGTATGCCACAAACTGCTGGGGCGGTGACGTGCTCTTTCTTGCTATTGTGTGGGCCGTGCTCTGTTACTTGACTTGTCGGATGTGTATCTCTACTGCAGAAGACGCCGGAGGTGTCCGGGCTAAGGATTTGACGATAATTGGCCTGGGACTTTGGTTTCTACCAGCGCCTTTGATAGCCATGTCTGCAAAATATCAGAAAGAACTTCTAGGAGTCGGAATGGGCGTTGGATACATGCCGGTTTACATTTCCTACTTCGGGGTCATGATGGTCTCGACGGCCGCCTTGAGCGTGGCGCTCGGCCGCCTGAAAAGGATGCAGAACCGCGCGGTATATGTTGGGCTAAGTGTCATTGTTACTATTGGATTTTCCATTGCACTGATCAATTTTAATAATAATCGAATTGACGTGGCGAAAATGCTGTCTGACGGCACCTGGGACAGCTTACCCACCTGGGACAGCTTCGTCTTGGACGGAGCTCAGAAGTCCGGACTGCTTTCCGCAGTTCCTGATGGCTCGTTCTTGATCTGCCCGTGGCCTTTGGACACGCGCTCAGTCAGAATGAAGACAGGACTCACGCTAAAGATTGTGTGGCCTGCTGCCACACCTGGTTCTGAGCCGACGCCCCTGAGGGCCAGCCTTGTCGAGGATACCTTTTCGAGGTTCAGAAAAGCCGAAAGCACCTATGTTTTCCCGGAAGATGCTCGCGTCTTTTACCTGAAAGCTGCATCAGCGGACACGGTATCGGGCTATGCCGTGCTGGCCCGTGCAACAAGGCTTGCGGTCAATAATAATTCAGTTTTTGCCTTGGCATCGGACAAAGTCTACGTATATTGGCAGCAACCGTGTATTTGTTCCAGGCGCGAGCGTGTTGCAGTTGAGGTCGTTGGATCCTACGTAGACAGGCGAACCTTGAAGCAGGCGGGAGCATTCAAGATCGAGCGCGAGCGGCTAAAACAGCTTCACTCCGGACCGACAGGAAGCGTATTCGAACTCCCCGCCTCGGGGAGTTCTGAGTACTTTGACCCTATGTCGATCCGCGTACTGGCGACATCTGAAATCTGGGATCATTCGCGATTTTAACAGGTCAACTCCCACTGCAGGCAAGCATCAAAGCCCTAGTGCAATAGAATAGTACGGTACCCGTATCAGAAATCTTTGTCCTGGTAAAGCTTGAGGAGAGCCTCGTCGATTCCGCCACAAAAACACATAATAACAGGGCGTTCGCTTAACGGCTGTCACCCTGTCTATTTTTGCCTTCGCCACAAAGCTCAACACAGACCTTGGTTTGATTAATGGCTGCTGGAGTGGGTGCGAGTTCTCCACTTCAATAACAATTCGGTATTTTGTCTCCCGAATTCTCAATTCCCCCGAATTCGAACCGGCACGAGCAAAACTCGCTGGAGGTTCTATCTCAAAAGGCGGTCCACAACGTAAGACCAACTCAGCCCCAGGCCTCTGTAAACAGCGTGACCTCTCTCCCCAAGATTTTGCGCCTTAGTGCGATCCTGCCAGAGTTCGTCCATCGCTTCCGCCAATTCTCCAGGAGTTGCCTCCACCACAATTCCGGTTTCTTCGTGCCTCACAAATTCGAGGGTCCCCCCGGAATCGGTACATGTGATGACAGGCTTCGATGCCAGCATCGACTCCAATGTCACATAACCGTAATCTTCATCCTGAGGTGGGTAAACGACGCCGAGGCAATGAGCGTAAAGTTGAATCTTTTCCTCATCTGTTACTCTGCCCATCCACTGTACACGATTTTCGATTCGGAGTTCGGAGGCGAGCCGCCTCAGATCTTTCCCATACCTGCATTCATCCGCTTGGCCGACAAATATCAGACGGACCGCATGCCTCGTATGAGTGAGGGCATTCAGAGCCAACTCTTGGCGTTTCAGACGGTTTACCCGGCTCGGGAACAGCAAGTAATCATGGGGAGTCCCCTGAAAGAAGCGCTCTTCATTGGGTGGAGGATGGTAAAGTGCGGTGGAATCTATGTCACAGTATTCTTTGAGGCGACGAGAAACAGTTAAAGAATTTGCATAAATCACTCTTGCCTCAGGAATAAATCGTGTGTCAGCTTGCCTTATAGCCCTAACCACCTCCAAACCTGGGAAGCTTTTGGTTTTGTCCCAGAGATCGTAGGCTGCTCTGTACTGGTGAAGGACCCAAAGGACCTTGTTGGGATGCTGAATCAGGTAAGCAGGAAATTTGAGCCCAATTAATGTATCAACTCTTACCCTTGAAATCTCCGTCAAATCGATTTGCCTCGCAAAACGTATGCTCTCTAATATCTGGCTCGGTGATCTGGTATTAAAAGGAATGGTAACAATCTCCGCCTCGTGGCCGTGGGCAATTAAAGCGGACCGCAACCCTTCCGCGTGGAGTTCTGCCCCGCCTAGGATAAACGGTACTTGGACGGTTGCAATGAGAATTCTCATCGGCGTCTTGGGGTTGAACTTCTTCTAACCATCGTTAAGGCTTTGCAGCCGTAATAAACAGGCCCCAAAATCAGCTCACAGGCGGCGGGTAAATCCACTGAGTTTCTCGGCCGGCATCTCTGTTTCCTGAACATTTATGAAATTCAACTGTGTGCTGCGTGCTTTTCAGGCCTCACTGAAACGGTCTTTGTCTTGGGGATTGCCATTTGGTAAGCCTGCTGAAAGACCGATAAGTGCTCTTCCGCCACTTTTCTTGGTGTAAAAAGGCTTGCCATTTTCTTACCGATCTGTATCCGTCTTTTAGCTTCCCCTGGATTATCGAAAAAGTGCCTGATCTTAGCTGCAATGTCGGATGGATCATCCGGATTAAAGTACAGTGCGGCCTTTCCTGCTATCTCCGGAATGCTGCTTCGGCGCGATGCTATAATGGCACAGCCACAACTCATGGCCTCAGCTAGAGGAAGTCCAAACCCCTCAAAGAGGCTGGGGAAAATGAGCGCGGCTGCGTTCACGTACAGTTGGTTGACAGTAGCAATCGGTACCAACCCGAGGTGGAACACTTGGCTCTCCAAGCCCCTCAGATGCAGCTCTCGCACGACGTCAAAATGGTTGTGCTCCCCACAAAAAAGCTGGCCCGTTAAAACAAGGGGAATCTGAATGCCAGATTGCTCTTTCAATATCAGCAGAGCATCCAAGAGGCCCTGGTGATTCTTGTGTCTCCACGAATTAGCAGGGTAAAACAAATATCTGCCAATCACGGCCGGCAAGTCGGTGGTCAGGGATCCAGGGGCGGCACTTTCGAAAAATAATCGATGCAACCCATGAGGAACGACTTTCACCTTATCCTCTCGAATCTGAAAGTTCTTTATTATAGTGACCTTAGAATAGTTGGAGGGAGTTATCAGCAGGGTCGAAGAGTAAACGGCCCGTGGATAATGGGCATTACGATAACTCAGATCCACAGGCGAGAAAAACTCAGGATAATATTTGTGCTGGATATCGGGAAGAAACGTTATAACCGGAAAATCCAAGGCCTGAACGGAACCGCGACAGGAGAAGTTGAAGAGTAGGTCAAATCGAAATCGGTGCTCAAGAATTTGGTGAGGCTCGTGAACCTGGATGACGGTGAGGCTATTGAACCATTCACGATTCCTCAGCCATCTTTCGGCATCAGGTCGAAGGAAAACGACCCCATCGCAATCGCGACGGCAGGAAAGTTCTCTGAGCAAGTTCAAACTATAATACAGTACTCCCCCGCGTCGCGTTGTCGAGAATGGCAAGAAATTAAAAGCTATTTTCAAACGGTTGCTCAAAATTATACTCTCATTGCTTCGAATGTTACCGGACTTCTGCCATCTTGTGGGGGTTCATACGAATGCTCTTTCAAGCGAACAGTAGCTCATCACGGCAGTTCGTGCCGTTTGGGCAATTCTCCTG
>JBKQMK010000094.1:0-16372 GCA_052146735.1 Desulfomonilaceae bacterium
GTCTTAGTTTGCGTGATCGGGCTACTTATTCTCTTGAACAGCTTGTTTGCCTGCCTGGAGATAGCGCTGGTCTCAGTCCCTCGCGCCAGGCTGAAAAGATTCGAAAACGAAAAGCTTCCTGGCGCATCCACGGCAATTTTTCTCCAGCGAAACATCGACGATTTCTTTGCGGCAGTGCAGATAGGGCTCACCTTTATTGCGACTCTTTCATCCGCACTCGCTGGTGCGTTTTCAGGCGAACTCTTTGCCCCGTTGATCGCGACCATCGGGGTATCGCCGACAAGCACTTCAGGAAAAGTTCTGTCCCTTCTTGGCGTGACAATAACCATTTCTTATCTGAGCCTGGTGTTTGGCGAGCTTGTCCCCAAGTCTTTGGCTCGTCGCTACCCAGGCAGGATTAGTCTTATATTGGCCCGTCCCTTTCGGATTTTCTCAGCAATTGCGCGTCCGGTGGTCCGACTTCTGACAGCTTCCACGCGGGTTGTTCTCAAACTCATCAGGATTCAACCGTCGAGCAAAGGCGCTATTCTGACCCCGGAGGAATTTCGCATGATGGCCTCTGAGCTAGTCGAGAGCCGCCAAATGCCCGCGCGGATCTACGACATGCTGGTCAGGGTCACCAGGCTTTCCCAGATCAGGGTAGAAGACGTCATGATACCTAGGCATCGGATCGTAGCAGTCAAAGTCGACTCGCGGCATGACCCGAACCTGAGGAATGAAATCCTGAAAACCTATAGGAAACACCCGTACACAAACTTCCCGGTGATCGACCAAAAGGGGGAGAACGTCCTGGGCCTCGTAAACGTAAAGGATTTGCTGCTCCATGAGGAGACGCAAAAGGTGTCGGCCATGCTCAGGCAGGCTACCTTCACTGCCCGAGGCCAATCTTTGGATAGGGTTTTGGCCACGATGCAGAAGAACGACGTGCAACTTTCGGTAGTCGTCGACGAGCATGGGATTATCGATGGCATCATTAGTCTGGAAGATGTTCTCGAGGAGTTGATAGGGGAAATCGAGAGCGAGTTTCCGCGCCGACTCGGATATGCCTCTCTTCCGGATTCTGAGCGTGGCTTCGCGGTGGATGGTCTGATCACTCTTCATGAACTGAGAGAACTACACTCGATTGCACTCCCGCAATCCCTCTACTATTCCACTCTGGCAGGGTTCGTTTTGGACAAAATGGGTAGAATTCCTTCCGCGGGAGATTACGTGGACTTCGATGAATGGCGCTTTCAAGTCGTAGAGATGGAAGGGAATCGCGTAAAGGAATTACGGATCGACCCGTTGAAAACTGCGCCTCTCGATTGAAAAGATTTTAAAGTGCTTGACACGGAAAGCACTCGTTGCTAGATTTTAAGCAGCGCGGGCATAGCTCAGTTGGTAGAGTGCAAGCTTCCCAAGCTTGATGTCGCGGGTTCGAGCCCCGTTGCCCGCTCCAGTGAGTGGTGAAGACCACCCGGGTTGCGTCCCCGGGTTTTTTATTATGGTCCCGATAAAGGGACCTTGAGCAACAGGCTCCGGATATTTCCCGACAAGGGGACAGATGGATCGGGAACTCATAAGCGCCTTGTGGGGCCTGATTGAGCCGGTATTGGAACCGGATGGGATAGAACTGGTCGAGGTCGAGTTCAAACCCGAGGGGGGGCGATGGGTGCTTAGGCTTTACATTGATAGCCCTACAGGCGTGACGCTGGATGACTGCGAATTCACCAGCCGCCAAATCGGAGCCTTGCTCGATATAAAGGACCCTATTCACAGACCTTACACCTTGGAGGTGTCCTCTCCGGGGATCAATAGGGTTCTCAGGAAGGAAAAAGATTTCAAACTGTTCGCCGGTTCGCCGGTCCGGCTCAAGACCCGTAGGAAGGTAGCCGGGAGACGAAATTTTCAAGGGATATTAAAAGGAATGGAAAACTCAAAGATTGTGCTCGAGGTCGATGGAGACCGAATAGAGATTAGCTCGGAAGATCTGGAAAAAGCGCGACTGGACCTTCCGGAGCAAGAGCTGTTCCGTCAAGATTTGCGAAGGGGATCCGCTACCACGGGGGATTGAATATGAACTTGAACCGAATGATAGACCAGGTCGCAAAGGAAAAAGGAATCGGGAGAGAGACGCTCGTTGAGGCTCTGGAAGCAGCTCTGGTCTCTGCAGCAAGAAAAAAATACGGGGGCCGGGTGGAGCTTGAAGCCCAATACAGCGATGAAACCGGTGAAGTGGAGGTCTTCCTCTTCAAGGACGTTGTCGACGAGGTAGAAGATTCCACGATCCAGATCGATCTCGATACCGCCCGCCGCGAACTTGACCCGGAAGCTGAAGTTGGCGACCAACTGGGCGTGAAGATGGATACCGAGACCTTCGGTCGCATCGCAGCTCAAACGGCTAAGCAAGTAATTATCCAGAAGGTCAAGGATGCGGAACGCGAAAACTTGTACGCTGAATACAAGGACCGCAAGGGTGATGTAATTACCGGGATGGTGCAACGGTTCGAGAAACGGAACCTGATAGTCAATTTAGGCCGTGGTGAGGCTATTCTTCCTTATAGCGAACAGCTTCCCCGTGAAAACTACAGGCAAGGGGACCGGATCAGGGCCCTAATCTTGGATGTGAGACAAACACAGAAAGACCCTCAGATTATTTTATCTCGCTCCAATCCTTCATTCCTGGTCAAGCTTTTTGAGCAGGAAGTTCCTGAAATGGCTGAAGGCATAGTGAGAATCATGTGTGCGGCCAGGGAGCCCGGCCAGAGGGCCAAAATCGGTGTGCGCTCCTCTGACGCCGACGTGGATCCGGTCGGCGCCTGTGTAGGCATGAAGGGTTCCAGGGTTCAAGCTGTGGTTCAAGAACTGAGAGGCGAAAAGATCGACATCATACCGTGGAACGACGACTCGGCTCACTTCGTTTGTAATGCCTTGCAACCTGCGGAGATTTCAAAGGTAATCATAGATCAGGATACCAACACGATGGAAGTGATTGTCGCGGATGATCAGCTCTCACTGGCCATCGGTAAGAAGGGGCAGAATGTCCGGCTCGCCGCAAAACTCACAGGATGGAAAATAGACGTGAGAAGCGAGTCCAAAGAGGAGAAGATCACCGGGGAATCGTTTGAGCGTCTTATCCAAATTGACGGCATGGACGAAGAGACCGCCACCATATTGTTCGATAACGGATACCGAACCCCGGAAGATATAGCCAAGGCCACGCTTGCGGAACTGACGAGCTTTATGGGAATCACAGAGGAAAAAGGGACGATGCTTCTCCAAGGAGCCCTCCGCTACCTGGCCAATCCGCCTGAGCCAAAGGACGTGGAATCTGAAAAAGAAGGCATAGCAGAGGAATCGGCGGAAACGCAGACGGCTGAAACACCGGCTCCGGAGGAAGTTTCAGCGGAGGTGGCCGAAACAACAACTCCAGAAGAAGTGTCAACAGAGGCGGCTGAAACACCGGCCCTGGAAGAGGGGGCAACAGAGACGGCTCAGAAAGCGGACGAAGCAGAAGAAAAGGCGCCAGCAGGTAAAGCCCCACGGAAGCAAACCAGACGTACGGCATGAAGAGAGGGCACATCCCTGTCAGGCAGTGCATCGGGTGTCGGCGCAAGCGTCCGGCTTCGGAATTGATACGTTTCAGGGCGTGTGGGGAGACCGTGGTTGTATCTCCCCAAAAAGACGAGACGCCGGGCAGAGGATGTTATATCTGCCCTCAAGAGGAATGTTTGGAAGCGGCCCTAAGAAAGGGCTGTCTAGCAAGGGCACTCCGCCGAAAGATTGTGGTGCCGCCAAAACAAGTACTGTTGAAAGGGCTCGAACAGAAGAGGTAACTGGATGACCATGCTGACCGTTGACGACCTGGCCCGAGACTTGAAAGTTAGAAACGAGGATTTGCTCAGGGAACTTCTAACTATGGGTTATGAAGTTGAGGGCCCCGAGAGCCCTCTGGAGACGGATGACCCTGCAGCGTTACGGGCTCAGCTCGTGACAGCCCTTCCCCACCTGGAGGTTGTGGAGAAGCGGATCAAGCCCACAGTGATCCGGCGGAGAGTGAAGAAGGACCTGGAAGCAGTCGGAAAAGAGGAAGTTCCGGCCGAGTCTCTTGCCGAGGCGGAGGCAGAGCCTGCTGCTGAAGGTCAGGAAAAGGGTTCTCCCGAGGCAAAATCAGAGGCCGAAGCCAAAGATCTGCATAAAAAACCCCTTAAGAAAGCCAAGAAGCCTGAGGCGGCAAGAATAATAGAGATGGCCCCTAGGCCCGTGGCTCTTCGAAAGCCTGAGGGCGGGCCTGTACCTCCCTCGGAGGAGCCTCCTGCTGCGGTTACTCTTGAATTCGAGGCGACGAAAGAGGCCGCAAGAATCGACATCGAGCCTCTTCCAGGACCGGCTGGGGCGGAAGCTGCCGCGCGGGAAGCTCACGAAGAAGCACTTACGGCTCCTGAAGCGCATCTTCCCGACGAAGAAAGACTGGCTGCAGACGAAAAGACTGCGAAGAAGAAGAAAAAGAAAGAAAAAAAGATGCAACCGGCTCAGATTATCGGGAAAGTGGAACTCCGGAAGGAACCCCCCAGAGAACCCGAGCGAGTCGAAATCGTACGGAGACCTGCACTGGAACCGCCGAGACCTTCCCGCGTCATTGAACCACCGCCCCGGGTAGTGGTTCCTGATCTCATGACCGAGGAACAAAAGCGTTCGAAGAAGAAAGAGAAAAAGGTCCGTGACATAGTTGAAGAACGGATTGAAGAGGAAAAGGGGAAAGTCCGTAGACGCAAGGAAGTGCTTCTCAGGGGAGATCTCTACGATGACCGGCGGCCGGGCCGGCTTAGGGCGAAAGGCAAGAAACCAAGGCCGCGTAAGACTGAAATTACAACCCCCAAGGCCATCAAGATGCGCATAAAGCTGCCGGCAGTCGTCACTGTAGCAAACCTGGCACACAAGATGAGCGTCAAAGCATCGGAAGTGATCCAGCATCTGATTAGCCTGGGCGGTGCGGCCACCGTAAACGAAGCCATTGATTTCGATACCGCGACCATAGTGGCTTCGGAATTCGGGTATGAAACCGAATCAGCCGAACAGTCCGAACGGGATCTTATGCCCACGATAATTAAGGACACGGAAGAAAACGTGGTGATCAGACCCCCGGTAATCACTGTCATGGGACACGTGGATCATGGAAAGACTTCTCTGTTGGACGCGATAAGGTCTACCCATGTCACTGATCAGGAAGCGGGAGGGATAACGCAACACATCGGCGCCTATAAGGTGAAAGCGGGAAAAGGGGAACTGGTGTTCCTTGATACTCCCGGCCATGAGGCTTTTACAGCCATGCGTGCCAGAGGTGCCCAGGTGACCGACTTCGTCATTCTCGTGGTTGCTGCGGACGATGGCGTTATGGACCAGACCGTAGAAGCTATAAATCACTCGCGTGCGGCCAACGTGCCCATCATAGTAGCGGTCAACAAAATCGACAAGCCCGACGCGGATAAAGACAGAGTCATCCGAGAATTGAGCGAACACAACCTGATACCCGAGGCTTGGGGTGGAGACACGCTCTTCACCTACGTGAGCGCCAAGACCGGAGAGGGGGTTGATGAACTTCTCGACCTGATCCTGCTGCAGGCAGAGGTGATGGAACTGAAGGCCAACCCGAATAAACTGGCCGCCGGCACCGTGATAGAAGCGCGCCTGGATAAGGGCAAAGGGCCTGTGGCTACCGTGCTGGTCAAAGAGGGTACTCTGAAACTGGGTGATCCCTTTGTTGCCGGGACCCACTATGGCAAGGTGAGGGCCCTGCTGGATCATGAGGGACGCAATGTTGATCAAGCCGGTCCCGCTACCCCCGTGGAGGTGCACGGACTGTCCGGCATCCCTGAAGCAGGGGAGTTGTTTGTGGTAGTTGACGAGGAGAAGATCGCCCGGCAGATCAGTTTACAGCGGCAGCACAAGCAGCGCGAACAGGAAGTGGCCCTGACTGCGCCTGCTTCCCTAGAGGACCTTCTGGCCCGCATGAAGGAACAGCAGATCAAGGAACTGAACATAGTCATAAAAGCTGACGTTCAGGGTTCAGTGGAAGCGGTCAGAGAAGCGTTACTCGGCATCGCGGCCCAAGAGATCAAAGTCAAAGTCATCCACGGAGGCGTGGGCGGAATCACCGAATCGGATGTCATGCTGGCCAGCGCTTCCAAGGCGATCATGATTGGGTTCAACGTGAGGCCGTCACCGAAAGCGGCACAACTGGTGGAAGACGAGAAGATCGATCTGCGTTTGTACAGCGTCATATACGAAGCGATCGATGACGTGCGAAAGGCTATGGAAGGAATGTTGGCCCCGATAGAAAGGGAGACCATCGTTGGCCGAGCAGAGGTGCGACAGACATTCCACGTGCCCAAGGCAGGCACCATAGCAGGGTGCTACGTCACCTCGGGCAAGATAGAGAGATCCAGCCAAGTGCGCCTGATTAGGGATGACATAGTCATTCATCAGGGGCGAATAGCTTCGATGAAGCGTCAAAAAGACGACATCAAGGAATCTCTCGAAGGGTACGAATGCGGTATCGGGCTGGAAAACTATAATAAAGACGTGAAAGTAGGCGACATAATTGAGGCCTTTACGATAGAAAAGGAAAGCGCCAAGCTGACGTGAACCCTTACGGGTGTCATATCCCCGGAAGAGTCAAAAAGGCGCCTTGTCCGGTCAGTTGTTGTTGAGGAGCGGCGCCTCGGCCGGATTCCGGAGGCCCCATGGTTGTTGGACTGGGCGTTATTGAACTCATGATACACAATTCGGGCTCGTTGAAGGCCAAGAGACAGGTAATCAAGAGCATTCTCGGCAGGGTGCGCAGCAAGTTCGATCTGTCGATCGCTGAGGTCGATAACCAGGACAAGTGGCAACGCTGCACCATAGGCTTTGCTGTGGTTACCAATGAAGGAGGACATGCGCACCGGATGCTCGAAACTATCACCGACTACGTAGAGAGTCTGCATCTAGCCGAAATCATAGATTCCCGCATTGAAATAGTTCATTATTGACCGGTCGCCCCCCATCCGGCCTGATTGCCTGAAGGGAGCCCCCATTATGACCAGCTTCAGAAAAAGCCGTGTAGCAGAACTGTTACGACAGGCGATCTCCGAAATTGTGGTCCGGAGAATCAAGGACCCAAGGGTTCAGGGGATCACCATTACCGAGGTGCGGATGAGTGAGGACTTGAAATCCGCAACGGTCTATTTCAGCAGTCTTACTGATGGGAAGGCTGAATCGCACAAAAGGGGGCTGGAAAACGCGGGTGGGTTTATTCGGCGCCAACTCCGCCAAGAATTGGATCTCAAGTATATTCCTGAGCTTTCGTTCTTTTACGATACCTCCTTCGACAATTTTTCACGCATTAACAAATTGCTGAAAGAGGTTGTGACCTCCGAGACAAAAGATGAGTCATGAAATTTCCAAGATACTGCAAAGCGAGGATAAGTTCCTTATCGTCGCTCATATCAATCCCGACGGAGATGCCGCAGGATCGCTATTGGGGACTTATCTTGCCTTGTCTGAAATGGGCAAACAGGCCTGGCCTTTCGCCGGGGAAAAATTTCCGGATTTATACAATTTTCTTCCTGGATGGAGCGACCTGATCACCTCGCCCGAGATGATAACGGACACACCCGAATGGATCATCGTCCTGGATGTGGCAGCGGAACATCGTGTATCAGGTGACATCAAGAGCTTTCGAGAAAAAGCCAAAATCATAAACATAGACCATCATCCCACGAATCCGGAATTCGGCGATCTGAATTTCGTGGAACCAACCGCGACGTCCACTGCCGAACTGGTGCACAGGCTTCTTCAGGGTGCGGATTACAAGATCTCGTCAGATGTCGGAAAATGTCTCTATACAGGGCTTATAACTGATACAGGCTGTTTCCGATTTTCCGGTGTCAATAGCACAACCATGCAGATTGCCGCTGAAATGCTCGGACCAGGACTTGATTCCTACGAAGTGACGCGCTATCTGTACGAAGAGTACCCGCTCGGCCGACTCTTTCTGGAACGACTGATGCTGGAAAGGATCGAGATCCTTCTGGGAGGCAGGCTTGTTCTGAGCACTCTTCATCACGGGGACTACGAGCGTCTGGGAGTGGCTCTTTCCGAGGGTGAGAATCTTGTAAATCGTCTCAGAGAGAGCCGCGGGGTTGAAGCCGGGGTGCTCATAACGCAGACCAATGACAGCGTGACTCGCGTGAGCTTTCGGTCCAAAGACCGGCTGGACGTTTCTCTCATAGCCAAATCATTAGGTGGGGGTGGGCACCTTCATGCCGCCGGCCTCAAATCCGCACTCCCCGTTCCCGAACTGAAACAGAAAATCATCAGAGCTATCGAAGACGCACTGGATTGAGGGGTGACCGGATGATTTTTCTCCGGTCGACGAAACCTATCCGAGTTCAGGGTGTCTGTCTATTTACATGCCCCAGTCAGAGGGCATTCTTGCTTACCTTAATCGGGGGGCACGCAATTTAGGGCGAGTTCCCCACCCTTCCCCAATACTCTGTGTGCTGGTCAGCAAACGAATCGAGTTAATGACAAGGCAATCCCAACCGGATGGCTCTGACGCCTGGCAATTACAAGTACCCAAGATGACGAAGGAACTTGTTGACAGATGTGCCGGTGTCTATTAGACTTGACTTGGGATCATCGGGGGGGGGTAGAGATAATCATTATTCAATCCATTGTTTTGCGTTTCCGCAGAGCCTGAAGATTCCACTACTCACCCTCTCTCAACAATCCGGCGGGGGACGCCATGAAATGCCGGAAATGCCAATTCGAGAACCCAACATGGATGAAATTCTGCGGAGAATGCGGCGCAGACGGATGGGTGACGAAGGCTGAAGAAGAGCCGCCAGGGCTCTTATGAGAGCCGGCCTGCTCTTCGGCCAAAGGGGGAGCTATGAAGTGCCCAAATTGCCAGGTAAATAATCCTGAGACAAGAAAGTTTTGCCGAGAATGTGGGAAAAAGCTGGTTATTGTTTGCCCTGAATGCGAAACGGAAAACCCACCTGCGGATAAGTTCTGTGGCGAATGCGGCCATGATCTGCGCAAACCCAAAGAAGACAAGCCTTTGGACTACGACCAGCCTCATT
This sequence comes from Desulfomonilaceae bacterium, assembly GCA_052146735.1. Classification (GTDB taxonomy): domain Bacteria; phylum Desulfobacterota; class Desulfomonilia; order Desulfomonilales; family Desulfomonilaceae; genus CAWBBA01. The sequence continues at coordinate 9,108 of JBKQMK010000094.1, forward strand.
CCTACACCCCAAAGCATCTGGCCGATAAAATCCTCTCAACCCGAAGCTCCATTGAAGGCGAGCGAAAGCTCGTGACAGTGATGTTTGCGGATGTGGCAGGATTCACGTCCATGTCTGAGAAGCTCGATCCGGAGACGGTTCACGAGGTCTTGGACGGGTGTTTTCGCATCCTGATGGATGAGATTCACAAGTTTGAGGGGACAATCAACCAGTTTCGCGGCGACGGGATCATGGCCCTGTTCGGAGCCCCCATTGCCCACGAGGACCATGCTCAGCGGGCGTGTCACGCGGCTCTTTCAATACAGAAATCGCTTGTGCCTTACAGTGAAAGACTCAAACGAGAGTATGGCGCGGATTTCAAAATGCGTATCGGCCTCAACTCTGGTCCTGTTGTCGTGGGCTCCATCGGTGATGACCTGAGAATGGACTACACCGCCCAGGGGGATACGTCAAACCTTGCCTCTCGAATGGAGAGCAGTGCGAGGCCCGCTGGAATACTGGTCTCGGACAACACGTACAAACTGGCCAAAGAGTTTTTTGAGTTCACAGCCCCTTCTGCATTTCAGGTAAAAGGGAAGCAGGAGCCTGTCGAGGCATATCAACTCATAAAACCTACGGAAGTGAAAACAAGGATTGCCGCGTCCGCCGCCAAAGGCCTAACCAGATTTGTGGGCCGCGACCATGAGATCGAGACTCTGAAAGCAGCGTTTGAAAAGGTACAATCCGGAGAAGGCCAGGTCGTCGGCATCGTGGGCGAAGCAGGGGTGGGAAAATCTAGGCTGTTGCTGGAGTTCAGAAATCTCCTCCCGCAGGACGATTACAGGTATTTCGAGGGTCGATGTCTTCATTACGGGGGCTCGATGCCATATTTGCCCATACTGGACGTGCTCAGGTCCTACATCGGAGTCAAGGAGGGAGAGCAGGAGCACGTAATCAGGCAGAAGCTCAAGGAGCGAATCCTTGGGCTGGACGAGACCCTTCGATATATCATCGCCCCATTCCAGGAACTGTTGTCTCTGAAGGTCGATGACGAAAATTACTCTAAGCTGGAACCAAAACAGAAAAGGGAAAAGACCTTTGAGGCCATCCGGGACCTGCTGATTCGAGGCAGCCAGGATCGGCCGGTTGTTTTGGTGTTTGAAGACCTTCATTGGATCGACAAGACCACGGAAGAGTTCCTGGGCTACATGATCGGCTGGCTCCCAAGGACTCGAATTCTCCTCCTTCTTCTGTACAGACCTGAATATACGCATCAGTGGGGGAGTAAATCCTATTACAGCATGATTGGTGTGGGGCATCTCTCTACAAGTACCAGTGCGGAACTCGTGGCAGCGATCCTGGAAGGGGGAGACGTAGTCCCCGAGCTGAGGGAACTGATACTCAACCGGGCCGCAGGAAATCCTCTTTTCATGGAGGAGCTTACCCATGCCTTGGTTCAGAATGGCTCTATCCAGAAAAAGAATGATCAGTTTATCCTGACGAGGGATGTCTCCAGCGTGCAGGTACCGGACACGATTCAGGGGATCATAGCTGCTCGCATGGACCGTTTGGAGGAGAGCCTCAAAAGGATCATGCAGGTGGCCGCGGTGATCGGGCGAGAATTTGCTTTTCGCATCCTTGAGACGATCACTGAGATGAAAGAGGAGCTGAAATCCGGATTGGTAAACCTTCAAGGGCTGGAATTCATCTACGAGAAGAGCCTTTTCCCAGACCTTGAATACATATTCAGGCATGCGCTCGTTCAAGAGGTCGCTTACAACAGTCTGCTTCTCAACCGGAGGAAAGAGATCCACGAGAAGATAGGCAGGGCCGTTGAAAATCTGTACCCACAGAGACTGGAAGAATTTTGCGAGATGCTGGCGTATCATTATTCGAAGAGCGGGAATCTGGACAAGGCGTATGGGTACCTCAAAGAGTCAGCCAATAAAGCTGTCCGAAAAGACGCCCTGTTTGAGGGTGTTCGGTTCTACAAAGAAGCGATGCAGATCCTCTCTCAGCTGCCCCAAACCAATGAGAACAAGAGAGAGCAGATAGAACTTGTTTTGGCAATGCAGATGCCTGTTAGAAGGCTCGGTTGGTTGGAGGATTACCTCCCTATGCTTCAGAAGGCCGAAGCGCTCACTGAAGAGATTGGCGATGCCAGGAAGAGATTGCATATACAGAGTATTCTGGGCGTCTATTATATTTTGAAGGGAGGTAATCCACAGCTGGGATGGAAATACATGGAGGGCTGTATGGAATATCCGGAATTGATGCAGGATGCTGAGCTCATGGTCCCAGTAGGCTGTGAACTGTGCATATCTTGTGCAGTCTCAGGAGATATGCAGAGAATTAACCATACCGCTCCCATCATCCTCGCATTGATCGAACGCTGCGGAACCCAGGCGGAATTCTATGATAAGCATTTTAATGTATATGCGTTTATTCACGCTTTTTGGGGCGCAAGCACCGCATGGTCTGGAGATTTCGAGCAGGGCGAGAGACTGCTTGACAAAGGCCTATCATTTGCACTCGAAATTGATCATCTGGGTACAGTAGGGGCAGTAGAACACATATATGGATTTGTGCTTGCCATGAAGGGTGACGCAAAGAAGGCGGCGGAGCATTTCCAAAATGCGATCAAGTATCTGGAAGAGTCGCAGACCGTCTTGTTTCGAGGCCTGGCATGGGGTTGGCTGGGCTTCGCATACTGCTTGATGGGCGGGCAGCCCAAAACTGCAGTCGATCTAACCGGGAAAGGCCTCAGGATGCACACTGACGCTGGCATTGGTTTTCACAAATCGGCGTGCCACTTGTGTTGCAGCTATGCCCATTTCGAGCATGGTGACTTGGAAAAAGCAAAAACGCATGTCGAACTAGCCCTCCAATTCTCACTGGAAAACAATGAAAGGCTGAATCAGGGGCTTTCGAGGGCCTGGCTCGGGAGGGTACTTGCCAAAACGGACACGGGCCAAATCGAGGCGGCGGAACAGCAGATTCTCCAAGGGATAAGCCTGCTTGAAGAATTGGGGTTAGCAGTGTTTTATTATTTGGGTTATCTGTGGCTGGGTGAGGTCTACGCTGAGTCGGGCCGACGAGAAGAGGCCCTTGAAACTCTAAAGAAGGCCGAGACCATGTTCCAGGAGATGGGCATGGACTACTGGCTGGTTAAAGCTCAGGAGGCGTTGGCAAGATTGTAGAGAAAACTTCTGGTCTTAGGGAGCTGCTCCCATGACAACGGACGAAACCAAACGCAAGCTGATCGCTGTAGTTCATGCGGATGTCAAGGGCTACAGCCGCATGATGGGAGAGGATGACGAGTACACCGTCCGAACTCTGGCATCCAACCGGCAGGAGATGTCCCGCCTGGTGGAACTCCACAAGGGCCAGGTGAGGGACACTGCGGGAGATGGTTTTCTCGTCGAGTTTCCCAGCGTGGTCGATGCGGTGAAGTTCGCGGTTGAATTCCAGCGAGAAATGAAGAAGCGAAACGCAGACATCCCCGAAGACAAGAAAATGGAGTTCCGCATTGGTGTCAACATCGGCGACGTGATCCAAGACGGTGGGGCTATTTACGGAGACGGCGTAAACATGGCTGCTCGGCTGGAGGGTCTGGCCGACCCCGGGGGCATTTGCATGTCCGGCGCCGCGTATGAACAGGTCAAGAAGCGGCTGGATGTGAAGGTTGAATATGTTGGAGTCAAATCCGTCAAGAACATCGCAGAGCCGGTGCCTACGTACAAGGTGCTGATAGAGTATAGCGAAACTGCTGAACTCAAAGAAAAATCTCAAAAGGCCAAGCGAGGGACGTGGCGAAAGAGCAGTCTCATAGCTGCTGTCATTGTTGTCGTGTTGGTGGCGTCGGTCGCAATCTGGTACTTCCACTTCCATTCCGCTCCGCCGCCTGACAAGGCTTCGTTGGCAGAAGCGCCTGCACTCAAGCTCCCCGATAAGCCTTCCATTGCAGTACTCGCCTTTGACAACATGAGCGGCGATCCCAAGCAGGAGTACTTCAGCGATGGCATAACCGAGGAGATCATCACCGGCCTATCCAAAATGCCTGATCTATTTGTCATTGCTCGGAACTCTTCGTTCGCTTTCAAGGGCATGGCTGTAAGCGTACAGGAGGTGGGCCGAAAGCTTGGAGTGCGCTATGTGCTTGAAGGCAGTGTGCGCAGGGAAAAAGATCAGGTCCGGATCACGGCCCAGCTCATTGATGCTCAAACAGGGGGGCACGTCTGGTCGGGACGCTACGACCGAGATCTGAAAGACGTATTTGTACTGCAAGATGAAGTCACGTTGTCCATCATGCGGGCCATGCGCGTGAAGCTCACTGAGGGGGAGCAGGCTCGCTACTGGAGAGAGAGATCGGGGGAGGTCAACCGAGAGGCTTACGAGAAGTTCTTACAAGCGATGTGGTATGCGCGTCAGTACACAGAGGATGGGAATGTCGCGGCCCGAAAATTGTTGGAAGAGGTCATCGCGATGGAACCGCAGTATGCAGGAGCCTATTCAGGTCTGGCCTTAGTCCACTTGGTTGACGCGCACACCTGGAGCAAAGACCCCGGTGAATCCTTCCGTCAGGCTTATTTAATGGCGAAGAAGGCTCTCAGCCTAGATGAATCGTACGACCCCGCACATTCTGTTCTTGGCGTAATCTACCACTCCTTAGGCAAGTACGATGAGGCCATTGCCGAGGGGGAACGCGCCGTCGAACTCAATCCCAACGGTGCTGATGCCCTGGCCTTTCTGGGAAACATCCTGAACAGGGCGGGTAGGCCCGAGGAAGCCATTCCCGCATTGCACAGGGCAATGCGGTTGAATCCCATGCCTCCAGCCTGGTACTACTCGATGTTGGGGGCAAGTTACATGCTCACGGAACAGTATGACAAGGCTATAACTGAGTTTGAGAAAGGGCTCCAACTCCAGCCAGATAGTGCCCTTCACTTGCAGTGGCTTGCCGCAACTTATAGCATGGCAGGCCGCGAAAAAGAGGCCTGTAAGACCGTTTCAGAACTTATCAGGTTGAACCCAAAGTTTTCGCTGGAACGCTTGGAGAAGTTAGCTATGTACAAAGATCCAGCCGTGACGAAACGATTTATTGATGCACTGAGAAAGGCTGGGCTGAAGTGAAAGGGATAGTGTTTGTAGGGACGGGCATGGGCTATTGGCTGGGCAAGGCACAGGATGTGTTGGCAAGGCTGTGAAGGTTTTCTGGCACAGGGGTGTCAGTTTTAGGTCAGCGTAGATAAAACATAGCGATTCTCAAGAATAATGGCCGAAAAAGAAACTGATTTGGTGGCGAGGGGCATCTTGCCCGTCATTCCCAATAGACAGGCTGGAAGCCTGTCCCACCAGTCTATATTAGGCGCCGACACGCACGGCGTATGATGTCAAAACTTTTGAGAATTAGCCTAACGAATATGGCTTGAGGGAAGCACCGGGGAAAAGAAATGAAAGGAGAAGCCACAATGGGAACGTATGTCGTGTTGTGCAATTGGACGCAAAAAGGCATTGAAAACGTCAAGAACAGTCCCGCTCGGCTCGATGAGGCCAAGAAAGCGTTTCAAGCGATGGGCGCCCAAATAAAAGCCTTCTACCTCGTGATGGGCCGGTACGACATGGTCATCGTCCCGAAGCACCGGACGATGAAACAGTGGCCAAGTTAGCCCTTGCCGTTGGTTCGCGAGGTGGGACTCGCACCGAGACCCTTCGAGCTTACCCAGAGGACGAATACGGAAAGATCATTGCTGCCCTGACCTGACCAATATGTTCGGAGTGCGGCACAAGAAAGCCCTGGTGCTCTTCCCTCAAATTCTGACCTCGGCATATGATCTATAGTTTTGCCCTTTCGTAAGGCTCGGGTCGTTTTGTGAAGTGGTGTGTGTCGGATTTTAAGTTGCTGCGGTGTTCTCTGGGATCGCGCGAAATTCCGGGGATGAAATGACTGCGTCGTGCCGCAGCGAGCATGTCCGAGAAGGTGACCTGTCGCTTGGAATACCAGGGTGCGGTGCAGACCAAGAGGTCTTTTCCCGCACGGAACTGATCGAGGAACCAGACCACCACGAAGCAATAGCTCCAGTAGGCCATGAGCAGAGCACGAGTCACGGATCTCTCGCAGCGACACCGAGGGTCTGCACTGCCGAGCAGACTCTTGGTCTCTCGATTGGTGATCTCGATGCTCCAGCGGTGGCTGAATCTCTGGATGGTCTCTGTATCGGAAGTCGCAGTATCGGTATCGAAGAAAACCGTGTCTGGGTACTTGCCGCCGAGATCTTGGACCATCACGATGGACAAGGGTTCATTCCCCGCAGCCTTGTACCAGATTGCCTCAAAGCGGTATACGGACACGATGGTCTCTTGGCCGTAGAGGGTGATCCAGATCCATTCCCACTGGGACTCGTCCCGGCTGAAGATCGATTTTGGACACGGCAGACGGTCTCCCTTTTTCCGTGGACGCCCTCTTCTGTTGGTGGTTTTTTGCACGACAGCGTACAGGGCAGCGTCCATGCGGACCTTTCCAGTAATATGCACCCCCTGGGGGCGACCTTGGAGCAGCTGTTTATTGGAGTATCCGCCATCAACGATAATCCGAAGGATTATGGAGGGATCAAGCCACGAGCGGGTCAATCGAATCAACTCTGCACCCAACTCGGATTTGCTCTGGTGTTTCTCGCCCACTGGCTTCACCTTGGCCTTTTGAGGCCACCACAGACGAGCGGCATACGGCAAACAAAACACTCGGTCGGATATGCCCGGCAAACGAACTACAACTCCGACGATGACAAAGCAAACGCCGTATCCAATGGGTCTTCCGGTCTTGGGGGCATTCCCGTCGTGCTGAAATCCGGCACCGAAGATCTTCTTGCCTACATGGTCGTTCAGCGTGTCGTCCAGGACAAGCTCAATCTCCGTCACGCCCGGCAACAAAGTCTCCACAATGATCCGGAATACCTGAAAAGCCACCTGGTCCGGAGCCCATTTGGCCTTTTGCAGGAACCGGTAGATGCTGACGAAGCTCTCCGATTCATGCAGCCCGCCGGTGAGGATCACCTGACTGATGGTGTGAACCCCCACGGTCAAGACCCAGGCGGTGATCAGCACCCCGAAGTGCCGCAGACTCGGGGCAGTGAAGCAATCAGCAAAACGCACATTGTCAATCTGAAACGGCTGTGGCAGATTCCGCTTGCGCATCGGTGTTCCTCCTCAGTCCTTTGCCAAAACGGCTATGGCAGGAACACCGATGATTTTCAAGAAGATCATCAACCATATCGGACTATTGAGGC
>JBKQMK010000095.1:0-6152 GCA_052146735.1 Desulfomonilaceae bacterium
CATCAAATCAGCAAATCCCATCTGTGCGGATAACGTGTCGCCCATCTCATCCTCCAAATCGTAAATTTGGCGGATTATAGTACTAATCTCACTACGTTACAACAAACTTGCCTCGCAGAGGTCTCTACCGCGAATAAACAAGTCAATGCCATAAAGACCGTGACAAAGCTCATACAAGTCAACCCACGGGCGATGGTGCTTTCCCAATACTGAAACTATCGAGAAGAGTGATGATATGATGGAAAACGACAGAGGATATGCGGTTGTTATCGTGCTCCTGTTTCTTGCCGTAATCAGCTTTCTGGGGGTGGGTCTCATGCAAATGTCCCGGCTCGATCTCCAGTTCACAGGAGCGGTAAAGAATTATAACAAGCTGTTCAACCTCGCGGACGGCGCGTGCGGCATAGCCTTTAACGATTTGAAAATCGCGGACCACGAGGAACAAGTATACTACACTGGACCGGCGCCTTTGGGATCCGGACCTGCGGCAGTGACCGTTCCCCCCAGTAATACAACCGATGCAGACAGCGCAAGCCCGGTCCCCAACCCCAATTCGTATCCCTTTCCCGGAAAACAACAAAATATTGGCAAGTACTACGTTAATGAAGTGATTCAGGGCTATAACGACAGTGCCAAGGCTCAGCCCGGTTGGGAGGCAGGCCAGGGATCCGGCGGTTCAGGATATCATATGGAGAACTGGACCGGGGAGGGTCACGCCAGCAGGAACCAGGGGAACCTAATAGTTGAGGCTGCAACCCTCAAACGAAAGTGATTGATGCGCATGTACAAGGCACGTGTCGGATATGGCTAAGCATAAGAAGATCCTGAATGCCAAGGAAGTCCTGTCTGATATCGAGACGGGGCTATCCGACGCACAGCTTATGATTAAATACGGCTTATCGGCCAAGGGACTGCACAGCTTACAGGACAAACTCCTGGCCGTGGGTTTTCTAATACGTACAGAAAGAGACCTCCAAGGTAACGGCGGTTTTCTGGTCAGAGAAATCTCGTCGCATGCTGATTCAGGCAGGGCGGTTTATCACGAGACGCCCAAACACCATGGCGTCGCGGGACCTTTCTGCGCAGGTCCGAATGAAGGTCCTGATGCGAGCTTGATTCAACCGGCGGATTTCGATCAACGGTTATCAGAGCTGGCCTCCGCCAGAGCGAGTGTCCAGGAGTGCCCGTCCTGCGGCATGTCTAAGACCCAGGAATTCGATGAATGCCCTCGCTGCGGAGTTGTTGTGGCCAAGTATCTCGAGATCCAATCCCGGGCCTACACTCAGCGAGATATCGACCAAGAAGCAAAAGAAACGAGCTCAGGAATAAGGTCAGGTGCCTCGAGAGTCGCTGGCATCTCGCTCATAGGCAGGCTATCCGCATTTTGGACATCCCCAAGCTTGAAAGTCAAGACAAAGGCCATCGTGATAGCGGGACTGGCAGGAGTCCTGATCGTGGGCCTGATAATTTCAAAAAGGAACTTCTTGCAGATTCACCCAAAGGGACACTATAAGCCTGAAACTGCCGCGGAAGAGTCTGTCAGATTGGTTCCGGAAAGAATTGGGGCAAACCCCATTTCCGAGAAGGGCATGGAATATTCTGAAGAAGTGTTGTCTAAGATGGTCAGAACTTCGCTCATTGAGCTTGCACATGAAGTGGGCAGCAGAGAGGAAAATGGCTGCATGCCGTCGTATAGACCAAAGGGGGTACCAGGTGCCATTTTGTCATACCCGCGGACAGGAAGTTCCGACATTGAACGTCCTGGTTAAACATTGAGACATCAGAGAAGGCCTTGCCGTCACATTGACGGCCGAATTTCCTGTTCAGCGCAAAGACAAATCTTTTTTTAACAAAAGTCATAAAGACACGTCTAAAGGTTCAAGTGCCCATTTTCAACAATAAGAGAGGAGACGTGGGATGAAGAGGCCATACTTGCCCCCTGCACCTGATCCTCGGCGCTCAGGGTTGTTCATACGGTTGCTACAGCGACAGAAGAACGGTCGAAGACGGGTGGTTAGAGGCTGGATCGGCGGAAAAGCCTATCATTTTGTTGATAAGTCAAAGTTGGTGGTATTCCTTTGCATTACATTGAGCGTTGCACTTACGACTGAAGCTCATGCGTACCTCGACCCTGGTATAGGAACGTACACTTTTCAAATTCTGATTGCGGGTGTTATGGTAGGTGTTTACACGTTAGGTCGGTGGCGCAACAGACTTCTCGGGTTCTTTTCGAAAAGGTTCGCAGATTCCGATGGGAAAAGCATATCGGATCAAGGGGAAACGACAGAAGTTTCGAACATGAGCGGGTTCGACTCGGACGGGAAAAGGGAGCCCAGGGTTTGAGGCGCGCCCCAGAAAGCTCCTCTTTCAGGGACCCTGACTCGCTGGTATTTACCGCTTATGGCGTGATCTGTAGGCAGATAAGTCGATCTTATTACACCCACTACGATCGCCTGATGGAATCAGGTCTGTACGCCAAACTCGTACGAGCGGGCCTTATGGTCGCTCACGTTGAAGGTGATCCCAACCTTGCATTGTCAGCAGACACGTACAAAGTCATCCTGCCGGATCCAATTCCATTTATATCGTATCCATACGAATGGTCATTCAGCCAATTGAAGGCTGCTGCTCTTGCGACGCTCGAAATACAGAGGCAGGCATTGGCATTCGGCATGGTCTTGAAAGACGCAAGCGCATACAATATTCAGTTTGTGCATGGAAAGCCAAAGCTGGTGGACACCACATCATTCGAGATATATAGAGAAGGCCTGCCCTGGGCCGGATATAGGCAGTTTTGTCAGCATTTCCTTGCTCCTCTCACGCTGATGAGCTGCACGGACGTGCGTCTGAACCAATTGATGAAGATTTATATAGACGGTATCCCTCTGGACCTCACAGCCAAATTGCTGAACTTCACCTCGAAGTTGAAGTTTCCCACCCTCATCCATATTTGCCTGCACTCGTGGAGTCAAAGGCGTTTCGCTGATCGGTCGTTGTCCAAACGAGCGCGGTCCGGACAAGTCAGTTTGCGGTCTCTACTGGGTCTTGTGCAGAGCCTGGAATCGGCCATTAAAAGGCTCAATTGGGTTCCGAAAAGCGATTCCTGGTCAAGATACTATCAAGAACACACCTATGATTTGGAGAGTCTTGAGCAAAAGAAAGAACTGGTGTCGAGTTTTCTCGACAGCACCGAGTCTAGCGCAGTGTGGGATTTGGGCGCGAATATCGGGGTGTTCAGCCGCATAGCATCTGGGAAAGGGATACAGACAGTTGCATGGGAAGCCGATCCGGAATGCGTGGAGCTCAATTACCGCCAAGTTCTAGCCGCCAACGAAACCAACCTGTTGCCTCTGGTGGTTGATTTCACCAATCCGACCCCCGCGATTGGCTGGGACAACGCTGAAAGAGAGTCTTTCGCTCAGCGCGGCCCGACCGACACCGTCCTGGCCCTGGCTTTGATTCATCATCTTGCAATTGCCAACAACGTTCCACTGAGCAGGATTGCCGGATTCTTCGCCAGGTTGTGCAAATGGCTCATCATTGAATTCGTTCCGAAGGATGATCCCGGCGTTGAAAAACTCTTGACCGTGCGTAAAGATATCTTCGAAGATTACCGAAAAGAAGAATTTGAAAATGCCTTCACGGAGTATTTTACCATTCTCAGAGAACAGAGGATCGCAAATTCACAGCGCATCCTCTATCTGATGTCAAAGATCTCGGAAGAATCTCGGGCAAGCTCCGAACATGCATAGAGATGCACAGGGATCATGATTGAACCGGATTCTCGAGGTTTTTATGATTCTTCTCGGGTTGAGTGATGGAAGCAGAATCAAGACAATTGCGATGGAATTGGATGCGAGGAGTGTCGGACCTTGTATTAGCCTGGTTTCCAGCTCTCGTGGTCTTTGTCATGGCACCCTTCGCCGTATACCTGCCCAACCAAGAGGAGTTTCACCATGATCTTCGCTATGTGGCCCCTTTCCTGACAGCGGCCGCGGCGTCGTTCGCGGCTCTTGCGCCCGTTTTGCTGCTGCGTTCCTCCTTGAGAAACAAAATAGTCAAGTTTCTGTTCTATGCGGGTGTCTTTCTGCTCCTCTCGGACCTGCTGACGCCTTTGAAGGTGGGTTCATTGATGAACGGCCCGGAAGAGGTAACCCCCCAAGCCCTGGGATTTCGTGATGTTCTGGACTTGATTCTGCTTGCCGTCACCGTGATGATCGCTGTGAAAGCGCCTTTCAACAAAATAAAGAACTGGGCTGTTCCCTTCGTCATCGTGCTTTTCCTTGTAGAAACAATGTTCGTGGTGCAAAAACTCCCCGTGAAAAAAATGTTTACAAAGGTCACGACCACGCGCGGGTTGTCTGCCGCTGTTCCGTCAACTGCAAAAAAGGGAAATGTGTATCAGGTCTGCTTCGATGGCATGAGCAGCCTTGCTTTCTTGGATGCCTTGAAAGACTCGGGCAGAGAGGCCGACTTTGACGGTTTCACGTTCTTCCGGAACAATCGCTCCAATTATATTTTTACAATGGAGTCCGTTCCCAGCTACTTCACGGGTTCCTTCTTTAAAGGAGGGAGCTACGAGGCGTGGAATAAAAACAGAATCAAAGGGGGCATGGTCAAAGATCTTCACGATTCCGGGTATACCATTTCCATGTACGTTCCGGACTCCACGTATCTGAACGACAACGCTGAACGGAAAGTAACCTCCATGGATGTGTTCAAAGAGAATCAAGGGATCCCCACGGAATTCCAATACCCTGATTTCGCCGATCTTTGGTTGCTTAGGGTGGCCCCCGCCTTTTTGGAAGGCTTTGTGTACGACAGCAAAGGAATGGGTATTTTCAGAAAAATTTTCGCTGCCCATGTCGGCCCCGAGACCGAAAAGGAACAACGCGAAGGCCCAGATTCATCGGAATGCCTGTTCCATGTCCCTATCATGGAGAAAGTCGTGACTGAAGAAGAGCAGAGGCCTCGCGAAAAACAATACGTATATGTGCATACCTTGGTAACCCACAGTCCTTGGGGGACTCGGAGCAGACAGTGCGCCTATCTGCCGCAACGTGGAGGGACATATTTCGATCACACAGTATGCGCGACGAATCTGATGGCGGAGTTGATTTCCAAGTTGAAGCAACTTGGTAAATACAAAGAATCCACGATCATCTTTCAATCCGACCACGGAGCGGAGCCCATGTCGCCAAGCGGCAATCAGTGTAGGATGCCCCGAAGCGTGGGCGCACGAATAACATCTGCTACACGATATTCCCCCTATTTTACGTGTAGGCGAACTTTTGGGTTGCTGCTGATAAAGCCTGCCGGCGCGGCTGGGACTCCACTGAAGGTGTCGGACAGTCCCACTCAGCTAGCCGACATCCCAGCCACCGTGTACGATATATTGGGTTTGCCTTTCACTCCAGAAGTGGGTAAGTCAGTCTTTTCGTTATCGGAATCCGAGGAAAGAGAGATTCACATGTTCTCAGGGTTCGTGGGTTTGGATCCGAATGGGGTGGTCGTGTTTGCAGGTAAGCAAGTTTTCAACGGAAATCTTTTTCACCTCTCCTACACCCGAGGCAAAGGTTGGAAGGCGTATCCGGAGATTCCCTGGACATGGGATTAGCTTGGCGGAGAAGGTTCTTCCCATAGGCGCACGTCTGCACACGCACGTGTCCAGCTCCCCCTTAAGGCTTCATGTAGAGCAGATGAATAGTGCGGCTGAGAGGTGTGGGCATACGACGACTCTATACCAGTTTGTGAGGGACGCCCTACCTCTGTTAGAATTATTTGGCAATCCCGGTCTTAAATTCCTCTGCGCAAGAGCCAAAATGAGCCTGTCATGCTGATTGGCGAATAAGCGTCCGGTAAAGACTTAATATTTTGCCGTGATTCCGTTCCGGGTCGAATTGCCGGAGAACCAGAGATCGGCCTTTGTCTGCCATTTGCAGTGCTGATTCTCTGTTTGCCACCATCTTGATTATAGCATTAGCAAGTGCGGAAGGGTCTTTCTGGGGAACGAGGTATCCGGTGACGCCGTCCTGAATGACCTCGGGAATTCCACAGACATCAGTGGCCACTACCGGGACACGATGCATGAGCGCTTCCATAATGACATTGGGAATGCCGTCCCGCTCGCCGGTTGAATGGACCGCGCTGGA
>JBKQMK010000096.1:0-3257 GCA_052146735.1 Desulfomonilaceae bacterium
CATCAAATCAGCAAATCCCATCTGTGCGGATAACGTGTCGCCCATCTCATCCTCCAAATCGTAAATTTGGCGGATTATAGTACTAATCTCACTACGTTACAACAAACTTGCCTCGCAGAGGTCTCTAACATCATCAACAGGAATCTGACATGATCGAACGGCTTCTTTATTCACAAGTACCGTGCAGGCCCCACAGGCGCCTATACCACAGCCGGGTTTAGGTCCTGTCAGGCCCAGATCGGCCCTTAGCACCCACAAAAGCGGTCGCTCTCTGTCCACGGTGAACCGAACCTGCTTATCATTAAGTTTGAACTCGATGGTCTCTATCATTCTTACCCCCTCCTGGCTTCGTTGCATGATGCCCAGACAATTATCTTATGCTCTTGCACCCCAGTATAGCCAGACTGCGAAACGGGGGCAAGATCGCTTCTCCTCAGAATATTTGCCGCTTGTTGGAGCCAGTCCGCCTCTCACGTTCTCTATAATCGAAAAGTGAATCGGGGTTGAACCCGCATAAGCCCGTGTGCATCTAATGGTAACAGAGAATGTGCTTGGTGATCGCGGGGCCTCGCCCAACATGGAGATATCAAATGAATATTACAATTGTTCTGGAAGTAATGGTCTCGTCACTCATCATGGCTGCGTTTTTGACGCCGCTTTTGGAAGCGCCCGCTATGGCGCTCGGTCCAAGCGGGAAATGTTACGTGGATTGTACCGGCGGAGGCATCCCTAGCAACCCGCGAGAGCACAACGCCTGCCTTTCGGCCTGCATCTTTGGGGAAGGTGTGCAGCGGCTGGACCACGACTTTCTACCTCCGCCGCCACAACTTTCAGATCGTCCAAGAGGGCAACAGACAGGTCAAAAGTAGCAACTTGAAGAGCGAGCAAAGAAGGGTCTAATTATGAGAGATTCCCATGGGATGGTTTGGTCAGCGAAGCTTGCTCGTGCAGGCTTTCGGCACTTTTATCAGGCTTTATTTGTAGGTTTCCTATTTGCTCTCTTGCCGGTCTCCGCGTCGGCGCAGGGAAAATGGGTGAAGCCGGAGAAACACCCAGGCGGCAACATTGCTGAAGCTACCGCTGATCGCATCATCCTGCGGGCGATGAAGCAAAAGCAGTTCCCTGCCTTGGTCCTCGGAGTCGTAAAGGACGGGCAGGTGGTAGTCAAAAAAGGATACGGTATCAAGTCGTTCGCATCCGAAGAGGTCCCCGACGAGAACACCGTTTTTTATATCGGCTCCCTCTCCAAAGCGTTAACGGCTGTGGGGGCCATGTGGCTCGTCGAGCAAGGGAAACTCGACTTGGATGCTCCGGCGGGTAAATACCTGAAGGGACTGCCCAACACCTGGCGGTCGATAACCGTCAAACAGTTCATGGCTCACCAGAGCGGTATTCCTCAACTAAATTCGAAGTTCCCTACCTTCAAGGAGATGCTGAAGTCTGCCGAAACTGTGCCCTTAAATTTTGCACCTGGGACAAAGCAAGAATACAATAACTTCAACTTTGCGGTCACGGGAAAGATCATCGAAGCGGCCAGCGGGACTAAATACCTGAAGTTTATGAAACAGAACGTCTTTGGTCCATTACACATGGACCATACCGGGTTTGACATTTCCGGCCGGAACGAGGCCACAGGCTACAGACCTAACAAGGGAAACATCAGGCCGATCAAACATCAGATGAAGGGAGGACCGTACGCGATTCCATCCGGCCATCTCCAAAGCACTCTCGCCGATCTCCTAAAATTCTACGACGCCCTTCAAACCGGGAAGCTGCTGAAACCGGCAACGTTCCAACAAATGGTCACACGTATTAATCTGAGTTTATCCGGTACCCCTGGTTGGTTTGAGAGAAAAGCCGGGGGAGATTCTGTCGTAACCAAGAATGGTGCTGTACCCGGCTTTCACAGCATCATGTCGTTTGTGCCGGGCAAAGGAGACGCTGTCGTGATCCTTTGGACCTCGCAAAAGCCTAAGGCCAATGGTCTGTTCAAAGCAACGAACCAGTTGCTCAACAAAATCTGCAACGTTCCTTTGCCGGGACAAGCTGAGCCTACTGATGATACTCCACAGGAATGAGCCGTCTTTCCAATGAAAGTCGGCCACACATCCGCTCCCGGTCAATAAAAATCATCACCGGTGAGGTAACACCTGTAATTATATCCGTTCCAAACGCATGTCTTGGGGCCATCTTGATAACATCCCTCCCCGCAACCAGCGTAGTAGCCGCCATAGCCACCATAAATCCCGCCATATAAGAATGGTCGAAAGCCACGATGACGCGCGAAGCCGGCGCCGCGAAAAGCGTGGCCGCCACCACCGCGCCTAATCAGTTGAACCGGCACAGCGCTTTCCGCCCCGACCACAGTGTCCACCGTAGGCCCGGCACTGGTTACCGCCACAGTCGTCTGTTGTGCATAAGTGGGGCCGGCATGTGCCATTACCACGACCAAAGCCCCCAAAGAAAATACTGCCAAAGCTACTATACTTTTCATCGACCGCACCCCTTCCCCGTTCCGAAGTACGGATACATTGACCGGCTCAAATCTTCGCCGTCTTGGATTTTCAATCTTAGGAAAACGCCTTATGGGATCTCAGAATCTTTTGGTGGCGCATTCCTCCTCTTGGGTTTTCTGTCTAATTTGACGAAGTTTCGTACTTCTCGTTAAAATTTAATGCATATCATTTGGCATTGTGGACCAAATACCTGGAAATGGCTCAGAATGGGTTTTATAGGGCTTGCGATGAAATAATCGACAGGAGAGTGGTTAGGAATATCCCCCATATTCAAAATCGCCTACCGCCCATAGGCGTTAATATAAGGTTTATTTTACTGGTCCAGAGGCATTTAGGCCACTGCGAACACGACAAAGTCCCCCTTTCCCAAAGGGGGACTTTGTGTCATTTTGAACGGCTTGTATTGGTATCCCCGTTCCTCCCCTTAACAAAGGGAGGAAAGATGTGAGTATTTTAGCGCGCATGCCCCTACCTCCCTTATGGTTAAAAGGGATTAGAGAGATTCGGCGGCGCAGACCTTCGGGTACGCTAGTAGTGATGTCGCTTCCTGCCTTGCCACGCGTTGATGCCGGGACGACTCCGGCCAAGGCCCCACATCCACATTCGCGAACAGGGGTTACCTGACTTCGTCCAATATTGTTCCATCAGGCCCAAGGAGTTGGATGGGCAAGGTCATCCGGCCCAGTGCGTGGGTGGAACAGCTCAAACAAGGATCGAATGCCCTAACCACTGCTTCGACTC
>JBKQMK010000097.1:0-3000 GCA_052146735.1 Desulfomonilaceae bacterium
CGGAACTGCCGCCAACAATAACGACCTTTTCCCCTTTGAGCATTTTGGCCTCCGTCTTATCAATTTGTGTGTCCGACACTGTAATTCAATAAGAGTAGGGTTGTTCATATCTGTTCCCGGCCGACCATTTACAGTTCTCATCTCGGTTCGGGTCGCCTCAAGAAATTGCCTCACTCGAGGTCTGTCAAATCTCTGAGCAATAATTACCATCCCATTTCTCTACTCGACAGTGCCAGACCGCCGTCAATAGTAATATTGACGCACATGCGCTCGTTTTGGAATTGATTTTTTTTTCGAGTAGAGCTAGAATACATTCGCTGAGGTGCAAATGCGCTGCTTCTTGTTAATATTTCTAATAGTTATTTGCTTTGCCGGTATGTCTGCTTCAACTTTGTGCGCGGACAATTTTCCGGCTGCCCCCGCCCAGTCGGGCCCAGCCCTGGGCCCTCCCCTGTCCAAGGTTCAGCAGAAGATGTTCTACGGTTATGTCCCCCCTCCGCCTATCCGCCACACCTGGCCGGGTGGGTACCGTGTCATATTCCACGAGCTTACCAACACCCTGATGGAACATATCCTCGGTCAATACTGATCGCTTCCTCGCGTTACCAGCAGTCACTTCAATCAACCACGGATTTAACCGGTCCACCTTTGACTCCGGCGCGGGTGATGATTAAGTCATTACCATAGATTCGGAAGAGGAGGTGACTGTTATGGCTGATCAAACAGGCTTTGTCGGTTGCGGTTGCGATCCGTTCCCGACTCCCCGGGCAGGTGGCGGCTGCACGGGTTGCTCGCCCAATGAGGTGCTCACGTGTGAGGAAGAGTCCATACTGGCGCGCATGAGAGGAATTAAGGAGGAAGTACGCCCTATCGCACATAAGCTCAGGGACATTCATCACCAGGTGGGACAAACATCGGAGTGGACCGAACTTTACGGCCAGTTGGAGGCATTGAGAAGCCAATGGGAGGCATGGGAAGGGAAACTTGAGGACGCTATCGAAAAGAAGCTCATTTATCTTGGTCATCGCGAACCTTGAGCATGAATAGCCCTACTGAAGGCCATTGATTGTTGATTGCACCGGATTGAAGGTTTGATATGTGCCGACTCTTGGCGCGAGAAAGAGGCTACGAATTCGCGTTCAAAGTGGCAGCATCGAGGATGCAGTGGGTTGCGGCGAACAGGACCACCTGGCCAGCAACCCTAATCGTGGGATTCTTTGCGGGTACGGCTTAGCGACGTCGTCAACTTAGACTACCGTGTGGACAAACGCTGAGATTTTGAATTTGGAGGGAGGCGGTGTTCGGCGTTGTCATAGCATGACATCCGTGCTATCATGCCAATATGATCGTGTCGTTCAAAGACGATGGCACCGAAGATGTTTTCAACGGCAAGAACACCAAGACGGCCCGTAGATGTTGCCCCGAATCGCTTTGGAAAATAGCCGCACGAAAGCTCGACCAACTCGACTCCGCGATAGCCCTTGACGAATTGCACATTCCACCGGGCAATCGTCTGGAAGCGCTCGTCGGTAATCTCAGGGGACAGTACAGTATTCGTATCAACGATCAGTACCGTATATGTTTCACATGGTCAACGTCAGGCCCTGAACAAGTAGAGATTGTGGATTATCACCGTACTTTATAGAAGGACAATACTATGATCCGGGTTCCAACAGATCGTGCTCCTACTCATCCGGGAGAGATGCTCCTTGAAGAGTTCTTGGCCCCGATGGGCCTCACTCAGCGTGAACTTGCCGACGCCATTCACGTGCCATATCAGCGCGTTAATGAGATCATCAACGGTCGCCGGGGAATAACCCCTGGCACAGCCTTGCGCTTGGCCAAATTCTTTGGGATGTCGGCTGATTTCTGGATGAATGTTCAGTTACGCTGGGAGCTTTATCGCGCGCAACTGTCAGAGCGTGAGGCACTCAAGGCAATTCGTCAGTACGAACCGGCTCTCGCTGGCTGACCAAAGGTCGCGTAAAGGAAGCCCTCCAGCAGACTTTCGCCGCTAAGGAGCGCTAGCGCTTGATTTTATTCGCAAGCCTGCGCGTTGCAGTCAGAGCGGCCGGAACTTTCCAACAAAGCCAATGCAATGCGAATTACACTAACACATTAAGGGACTCAACAATGGCTGATCCGCAACCCTCAATGAGCAACGCCTTTCAACTTTTCATCAGCGAAGCGCCTCAGCATGCCCAAGACTGGATGACCGCTGTTCAAGGACTGGATAGTGCCAGCGCCCTGGACAAGAAAACCGCAGAATTGGCCTACCTCGCCGTGCTGGCTGCTCTGCGCCTGGAAAGCGGGATTCCTTTCCATGTGCAGTCAGCTAAGCTAGCCGGCGCTTCACGCGAAGAAGTGATCAGCGCAGTTCTCGTGGGTTTGCCCGCGGCAGGTCTCGGTGTGACTCAAGTTTTGCCTGCGGCAATAGCGGCCTACGACGCGACCTAAGGGACTTGGGCCAGATCATTTCCATGAAAACCGCAGAATTGTATGGTGCAGTTCATCCTTAGACAGCAATCGATGTCCTGAGCTTTCCCCTTCCATTCGCACGACAAAATCGCTAAGCTGTTTACCGTGATGCCCGCTACCCGCCAAAACAAGATGCAACCTGTGACTATTTCCGGCTCTGGGAAGTGCGCTTCAGACGGCAAAGTGCGCAAACATATTGCCCTAACGGGTATACTTCAAGGCATCGGTTGCCGACCCACTGTGTACCGTCTCGCCACCCATCTCGGTTTAGCCGGCTGGGTCATTAACACCTCCGCGGGAGTCCAGATTGAAGTGGAGGGGACCCCGGAACAATGCGACCGCTTTGCGCGGGAGCTTCCCGAGGCAATCCCCTTTCCGGGTCGGATCGATTCGACCCGTGTCGAGGAGGTGGCCCTGCTCGGGGAAGCGGACTTCTGCATCAAGGCAAGCCTGGAGGGGAAGCGCTCTATCACGCCGATCCCTCCGGATGTAGCGGTTTGCCGCGAGTGCGTGGAAGAGCTG
>JBKQMK010000098.1:0-11331 GCA_052146735.1 Desulfomonilaceae bacterium
CAGTGGTCGACAGTTCAGGGAACGTTCTCCAGGGCACGTCTCATCGGCTGTCACGAGGATTCAATCAGGAGGAGATCCGAAGAATAGTTGGCATAGCGCCGTGCCTCCCCTGTCATGACCGGTACGATGACCCCGTGTGGCAAAAAAAGGGCCCGTACAAAGAGACCGCCGCGTGCCGGAGGGCATTGGAAAGCATGGAGAGGTGAGAAGTAGACGTGCCGGAGGAAAGCTTATTTGCGCTGGATTGTTTCTTCTGGTACGCTGAAGCAGGATTCGCGTGTGCCCGATCCGAGTCATGCTGGTCTCGTAGAGACCGACGAAAGTAGCTAGGCCATACCGCATCCCGCGGGCTCCCAGTGCCGCACGTGAGGGGTGCAAATCTTGGTTGACCTCGGGCCCGATAGCGAGGTATGCTGACCAATGGCTTAATATAGCCTTTTGGGATAACTTGGCGGTGGTTCTTACCTTTATAGGCTCGCAGGGGGGATACTGGCGGCTTTCTTTGATTTGGGAGATCCATTTGGCGGCCAGTTGCAGCGCTAGGCGTGCCTCATCGAGCGCGGTGCATAATTTCCACTAACAGCTGCTATCTCGGTTTTCAACCGAGGGCCATGTGACGTTTGTTCTCATCTTATCTGATACTTAGGGAGCTACCTTACCAAAGGTCATCAGGAAGCAAGTGTCCACTTTTCTCAAGAGCCTGCGTTTCCGACTTATGCTGCTGGTTCTTTTGGCTGGCCTGCCGGGCATCGGTCTTATTATCTACAATGCAATGGAGGATTACCGAACTGAACGACTCCACGCTCAGGAAAATGCCCTCAGACTTGCAAATCTAGTCTCAATGGAGACAGGGCAACTGATCCAGAGAACCCACCGACTGCTTATGTCGCTGGCTCAGTTTCCGGCGATCTTGAATCGTGACTCAAGAAATTGCGTCGGCATTCTTGAGAATTTGCGGGTAACCCACCCGCATTACACCTCATTGATAGTAACTGATCCCAGTGGCGATGTCTTTTGTGTCAGTCGTATGGATGGTAACGCGATCAACCTTGCCGACAGGGACTATTTCCAGCGAGCCATCGAAACTCGGGATTTTGTCGTGAGCAACTTCATTATCGGTCGTTTGTCCGGCAAACCCGCGTTGGCCTTTGCCTACCCGGCAGTAGACGAGAGAGGGGAACTCAAAGCGGTAATAATAGCAACGCTGGACCTGTCGCGACTGGAGGTGAACCCTTCCGCCGCACGACTTCCGACTGGTTCTACATTGAGCATAATTGACTCCAAAGGCAGAGTTTTAGCCCGTTGGCCCGAGCAAGACGGGTGGATCGGCCGTGAAACACCTGAAACAGAAATTGTGAAGCTTGTTATCAAGCAAAAAGAGGGTGTAGCTGAAGCAGCCGGGATGGACGGTGTCCCCCGGCTGTACGGTTTCAGGCCGCTGTCTCCTGATCAACAGACCGTATTTGTGTACGTGGGTATTCCCCAGGAAATGGCGTACGCCCCCGTATACATGATTTTGTTACGCAATCTTACGGCACTCGGAGCCGTGCTGATTTTGGCTTTGGCCGCTGCTCTCTTTTTCGGTCAAGTATTCATAATGCGAGGCGTAACCACCTTAGTGGACACGACGAAGCAATTGGCTCGCGGGGACCTCAGTGCTCGAACCGTGAGCTTGTCAGCCAGGGAGGACGAAATTGGTTACTTGGCCGGTGCTTTTGACGATATGGCTGAGGTTCTAGAGCAACGGGAAGAAGAGCGAAAGAAGGCGGAGCAAGAAATTCGGCGGAATGCTGCTCGCTCGCAATTGTTGGCAGACATTTCCGAAGAATTTATCAAGGCTGGCCCGGATTTCGCGTTTGTTTTGTCCGCGGTTACCAGACGCATCACCAAATGGTTCGACGACACCTGCTTTATACATCTTTTATCGGAAGAAGGAGACATATCCGAAGCGTCTCCTGTCTCTTCTGCATGTCCTGAAAGACTGGGCCCTGTTGATACATCTTTTTCGTTTTCCGAGCAGGGTGGACTGACACTGCTTGCCGAGGTTGTCAGAACGGGCCATTCGATAACAATTCCTATGGAGGATCCCGGCAGCATTCCTGAGGGATTCTTAGAGCGGTTTCAGTGCCAAAGCCTCCTAATTGTGCCTATGCGGTGGGATGAGCAGATTGTCGGAACGCTAACCCTGATCAGAGATCGACCCGGCCAACTACACACCGTCGAAGATGAGTTATTGGCGCAGTATATAGCCGACCGTGCCGCCATCTCGGTAACCAAGGCGCGTTTGGTTCAAATGATCCACAGGTTGAATGCTAAATTAGAGGAGAGGGTTAGGGAGCGTACCGCGCAATTAACAGCGGCAAACAAGGAACTGGAAGCGTTCGCGTACTCGGTTTCACATGACTTGAGGGCTCCCTTGCGAGCCATAGACGGATTCAGCCGTATCCTCTTGGGAAGATACGACCCCGTGCTCGATCCCAAAGGTCGTGACTATCTCCGGCGAACATGCTCGGCGGCCCAGCGAATGGGACAGCTAATTGACGATCTTCTGAACCTGTCACGTTTGACGCGGAAGGAAATGCAATGGACAAAGGTTGACTTAAGTTCACTGGCCTGTGAAATTGAGGCAGAGCTTAAAGAAAGCCATCCCGACCGCGCGGTAGAATTTCTCATCAAAGGTAATTTGGTAGTCCCTGGCGACGAGCACTTGCTTCGTGCGGCATTGGAAAACCTGCTGGGGAACGCCTGGAAATTCACTGCAAATAGCGACCAGGCTCGCATTGAATTTGGTATGGCAAAGCAGGGACATGAATCGATTTTTTATGTGACCGATAACGGAGCCGGTTTTGACATGCAGTACGCGGACCAATTGTTCGGAGCGTTCCAACGCTTGCACTCCATGACGGAGTTCCCGGGCACAGGTATTGGCTTGGCGATAGTCCAGCGAGTCATTCACCGCCACGGCGGCAAGATCTGGGCCGAAGGCACTGTTGGTCAGGGAGCAACATTTTATTTCAAGTTCCCCAAAGGAGGCGACCTTTGAAGGAAAAATACGTGCTTTTAGTGGAAGACAATCCGGACGACGAAGAACTGACTCTTGTGGCCCTTCAGGAAAACCACATAGGAAATCCTGTGGTAGTGGTACGCGACGGCGCGGAAGCGCTGGATTATCTTTTCGGTACTGGACAGCATGTGGACGCCGATATTGAGACACTGCCCGTAGTGGTGCTCCTGGATTTGAAATTACCCAAAGTGAATGGACTCGAGGTGTTGCGACGTTTGCGTGCAAATGACCGCACCAAGTACCTTCCTGTAGTCATTCTGACTTCTTCAAAGGAGGAGGAGGACAGACTTCAATCATATGCTTTGGGAGCCAACTCCTATGTGCGCAAGCCGGTGGACTTCGGCCAGTTTATCTCGGCGGTCAAGCAATTGGGGCTATACTGGCTGGTCTGGAACGAGCCCCCTCCGCTGGATTGAGCCACCATCTGTTTGTCGAATCTTGAAAGATGTTTGAATTCTCGCGGGAGAGCTGAAATGCCTAACTGTCTGCGGGTATTGGTTGTCGAAGACTCGGAAGACGACACGCTTTTGATGATCAACGAACTGGAAGTTGCCGGTTTCAACGTCGCTTACAAACGCGTGGATATGGCCGATGCAATGGTTGACGCGCTTTCAGCTCACCCATGGGACATTATCCTTGCCGACTACAGGATGCCTCATTTCTCCGCCAATGCAGCTCTTAAGCTCGTGAGGGACGATAATCAGGATATTCCATTCATACTGGTATCCGGCAAGATTGGCGAAGAGACTGCCGTGGAGGCCATGAAAGCTGGAGCCCATGATTATGTGATGAAAGACAATCTTGCGAGGCTGGCACCGGCAGTCGAGCGAGAATTGCGCGAGGTGGAGATTCGCCGAAAACGCAGAATAGCAGACGAAGCTCTTCATAAGAGTGAGGTCAGATTCCGTCAAATTTACGACAACGCGCCGGTAATGATGCATTCGATCGACAAGAATGGAGTCATCCGGAATCTTAACCGAAAATGGCTGGCCGAAATGGGCTATGCTCGGGACGAGATGATCGGGCGCAGCGTAGCGGAGGTGATGACTCCAAAATCCGTGGAGGCGTTATGGCAGATCCTTCCCAACTTCTGGCAGGACCGAAAAGTCGCGGACCTGTCGTACCAATATATTAAGAAGGACGGAACCATCATCGATGTTCTTCTTGATTCTGTGGTCATTGACGACCCGATCTGGGGAGAGGTCAGTCTATCGGTGGTCCGTAATGTCACCGCGCAAAAACATGCGGAGGTAGCCTTAAGGGACAGTGAGAAGCGGTTCCGAGCCTTATTCGAGCAGGCTGCGGTCGGAGTTGCTCTAATAGACTCTAAGACGGGCCAATTTGCAAAAATCAATCAGCGATATTGTGACATAGTTGGCTACACCGGGAAGGAAATGGGGGAACTTACATTCCAAAACATCACGCACCCGGAAGACGTCGAAACAGATTTGAAAAACATGGAACTACTGCGTCAAGGCAAGATAACGGAATCCTCTGTGGAGAAACGCTACTATCATAAGAATGGGGAAACTGTCTGGGTGAATCTTACTATTTCTCCTTTATGGGCTTTTGGAGAAGAACCCAATTACCATATAGCTGTGGTTCAAGATATTACTGAGCGCAAGCGGGCGGAGGAAGCTTTACGAGAGAGCGAACAACGTTTCAGAGCTATTTTCGAAAGCGCTCAAGACTGCATTTTCATTAGAGATGCCAGTCTAAGGTACACCCATGTGAATCCTTACGCTGAGAAAATCTTGGGCCTTCCAGCCTCCAGAGTGATCGGCCGAACATCACACGACTTGTATCCTCCAGAACAAGCCGCTTCCACAGAGGATATTAACAGGCGAGTCCTGAGTGGGGAGGCAGTAGAAAGGAAACATGTGTTGACGCTCAACGGAGTTGACCTCAAATTCCATACCATTCTGGTCCCGCTCCACAACTCTGAGGGAGAGATCACCGGTGTCTGTGGGATTTCGCGGGAGATCAGTGCCCTGCAAAAGATAGAATTCCCAATCTCAGAACACAGCGGCCAGTACCCGTCCAAAACTATGAGGTTAGCCCTCCGCAAGGCCAATTTGGCCGCAGGTATGGATAGCACGGTCCTGTTGTTAGGCGAAAGCGGCAGCGGAAAGGATCATCTGGCCAGATATATTCATAATCGTTCCAAACGGGCGGACGGCCCGTATTTTGCTATCAATTGCGCAGCAATAGCGCCGGAGTTGGCCGAATCAGAACTTTTCGGTCATGAGCGTGGGGCTTTCACAGGAGCAATAGCCCGGAAGCGAGGGCTTCTTGAACTAGCCGAAGGTGGAAGTCTGCTGCTGAATGAAATCGCTGATCTCTCGCTCCCCTTACAGGCAAAGCTTTTGACTTTTCTGGATACCAGGAGATTTACACGGGTTGGCGGCGAGAAAGAAATCTCTGTAAATGCGAGGCTAATGGCCGCGACCAACAAAGACCTGGAGAAAGAAATTGAAAAAGGCACCTTTAGAAAAGATCTGTTTTTTCGCCTCCATGTGATGCCTGTTACAGTCCCTCCTTTGCGCGACAGACGCGAAGATATCCCAATACTGGTTAATGAACTCTTATCCAAACTTCGCATTGACATGCAGCTCCCGGACCTTCCAGCCGTTGATGGGGCCAGTCTTCAAGCACTTCAACAATACAGTTGGCCCGGCAATGTCAGAGAGCTTCGCAATGTCCTGGAAAGGGCGCTCATATTGTGCGAGGGGGAAAAAATAAATCTTTCCCCGCTTAGCTTACAGACTGCTGACAACGAGTTAAGCCACGATTGGTCATTCAACATTTCTTTCCCGTCCGGAAAGTCTATTACCGAGGTTTTCGACGATCTGAAGCAGGCACTTGCGGCGGAAGCGTTGCGAAGATGCTATGGCAGCAGGAAGAAGGCTGCCAGTCTGCTGGGGATTTCTCGTGATTCATTTTATCGTTATTTGAAAAACGGAAATACGAACTGATCAGCGAGGTAATCCAATCAATAGCGTGTCAGATTTTTAAGGCACGCACTCATCGTGTCAGATTTTTCGGACACATAATAGCCTGACATTACAATAGATCCTGTATCTTGCTGGGTTTTCGCTCACATATCTTTGATTCCCAAAACATCTCCCTTCATCAAACACCTCGCCGCCCCTATGTTAACTGATTGTTATTCCCACACGTTATCCCGAGACGGCTGTTTATCTGCGTTCTGGCACGAATACTGCTACTGTTTTGCCTAAATCCCGTAACAATTGGTACAAGCCGACACAAATTACTCGATAGAAGTTCGACAATTGAGTCAGGGACACTTCGCAAACCGACGGCGGGAGTCACAGGGGGGCGCCAAGCGGGAGATTTATGGCCGATCCGGCAGCCGTTCCAGTTGCTGGATCGGCCGCACCTCCTACGAAAAAGAAGCGGGGATTTCGCATTCACTTTTGCTGAAAAAAGAAGATGACACAAATTCGAAAAAGGAGGGTTCATGCACCAGGAACGGCTGATCGACAATCTCATTGAAGCTGGATGGCATGTTCTCGATACTGATTTTGATGAAGCAGCGCTGCGAAACTGGCGGGAGCTAGCTCTTATTTGCCTGACCGATCTACTGGGATCTGACCACGTGTATGTCCAGCAATTCGATGATTGGGTAAGACACAGAGAAAAACTAAACCTAATGGCAGCAGGGGGGGTTCTCGTGGCAGCCAAAGAGATGGCATCGAAAATGAAGTCGGTTGACGGCTCCGTTCTTTGACACGGAAGCAGCCTTAAACGTCGTATGTCGTCAAGTCCTTGCCTGTTGCGCCGGGGGACAGATGGCAAGTTGCAAGTCACACCGACACAAGGGGCATCTTGCAATGCCTTGACAGTGAACGGCAGTCAAAACATCAAGCGAACTGCGGTGCCCCGAAGACGGACTTCTTTTGACAAGGAGGGACAGCAATGATCAATGTAAATCGTTACTTGGGTGGATTCGCCCTGGGTACTGTCCCTCGAAAAGAACGCCAACATCTTGTGTACAGCGACCTGTCGCACATTACCTCTGTGGCTGAGAATCTCGAAACGGAACTCGCTGCCATAAAAGAAGAGATTGCCCACATTGAAGGCCGTCTCAAGAATGTTGCAGAAAATTGGGATAGTGGAAGATCCGGGAGTCCATCTTGAGCGGTCCTTGCGTTGAGGCACTCAGCTGATAGAGATCAGATGCGTTTGAAATCGAGACGCAAAGCAGTGTTGTTTATGTAGCGCCGCAATGTGAATTCAGTGTGAAGCTGTTCTAATGTTATTGAGAGCCCGACGTCGGTGAGTTCCTTCAGAATTAGAGTCGGCGAGTGCATAAAATTCATTCTCTGAATGACTTGATGAATTGTCAGAACCGACGCATTTCCGGGAGGCAGGATCGTCCTTTCGCTGCTGGTGGACACTCGACGAAAGTCCAAGCACACCTCGTAGTCTCCGACCTGAGTTCTAATAGTGACCTGATGGTTGGACGGGTCATTGTCCCGCTGATTTTCCGGATCCTGGTAACGCTTATAGATCGCTGCCGTGAGGTTCTGCTGACACAGGTACAAGGTGGAAGAGAGGTCGTAAACATCCAGCGGCCGGTTCTCAACCATTTCAATGTGGGTATTGCCGTGCGGAGCTGGGGGCTTTCTTGAGCGGCGTTCGTCCCTGTTCACTATCAGATCGATTATGGTGTTTCCCAACGAGCATGACAGAGATATCGGATTATCTCCAGTGTCGATTCCTTGCTGCTGAATCTTGTTCATAAGAAGGTCATGATCGTGCGATGCAATGATCCTTTGGATAACCTGTTGCATGAAAAACGGGTTGGTGTTGAACTTTTCCGACAGGATGATCCGCTGCATCTTCTGGACGTGCATTTCTATAAAGTAGCGGTCCGCTGCCACATACATGCTTACACTGTCACTTCCAGCTTGCCGAGGGAGGTATCGTCGCCAGATCTCTTGCCAGTTGTATTCCTTCATAAGGCCCATGACGGAGATCAGATCAAAACCGTCAATATCCCGATTCTCGGTCAAACAGACCGGGCAAGGTAAATTCATCGCTAAAAAGATCCTTTTACTTTCAGTTCATAATATCAATATCAGTTCCACATGGTTTGAGAAGGTACACGGAGCGCAAGTTAGTGAATTTCCAAGCTGACCTCTTTGCCCCGGTCTCCGAGCAGGTTGGCGATGGCCTGCACGCTACGGCTCTTGAACCCCATTTCTTGAGGTAAATTTGGATTCAGGTGCGCGGGATTGATTGCCTGGCCCAGCAAGATGTTGATACTATCAGCATAGAGAAACTCCCATGCCAGGCGGCTTGCGCCATCGCGCTTACCGATTAACTGCTCTATATCCCTAACCTGTTCGAGTATTTCCAGCGCGTGGTTTACCGTGTGGACCCCTTCGGTAACCAGGTCTATCCCTTCCAACTTTCCTGTGGGTGGGATTTTGTTGGTCATGGTCGAGAGGTCAACCACCACATCTTTTCCCAGCATTTTTCCCAGAATGCCCGCGGTCGTGCCACCGCTCACTATTTTGCGGCCCGGACTTTCCAGTAATCGCTTCACGACTACATCGTCATCGTCCCGCCGCACCGGCGGCCCGATCATGAACCAGCTAAAGCGTTTCGGCCTGATCTTCAAAACACCGACGGTCGTGTCATCACCGGGCTTTCCCTCGTAAAGCTGGCCCGCCTGGTCTACCAGTATCTGAGCGACCTTCTGCGCAGAAATATCTTCATAGACCTGTGTCTCCAGGAACTTGGCTATCTTTTCCCAATCCCAGCCGAGGTTAAGCAGGCCGCCGATGCCGGCATGAATCTCACCGTCACTAACCGTCACCAACCAGTCACCGGCCTCCAGGTGGACGTGCGCTTCCCGAATCTTCCTGGTGCCGATGACTCGATCCCTGTACTTCAATTGGCTGATGTAACCTCGCTTGAGGAAGAAGGTAGGCGGGTTGTCAAACTCCGCCAGGTATGCTCGACCATCGTCCAACACCTTCAGGAGAGTAAATGTGCTGTAGGCTATCTTCCGAACCTTGCATTCAGGAAGAGTATCAGTCAGTGTCGCAACAACCTCTTCGAGAGGAAGGCCGCGCTCCATCAAGCGCATAGCAATCTTGGTGGTAAGAGTAGCCAGTATGTTCGCCTTTACGCCGCTTCCGAGGCCGTCGGAAAGCACCATGAGCTTACCGCCGCCCATGCCGGCCACAGACAACGAGTCTCCACACAGTATTTCCCCGTATTTGGAGATATTTGCCCCTCCGGACTCGATGAACAGGGCGTCGTTCATCTCGGCTCCCCCTCGCCTGCGAGCTTAATTAGCTCAAAGAGGGCCGCCTTGGTTTCCGCAGTGGTCTCCCCCAGCAATCCCGCTATCTCCTGAGCCACACGCATCTGCTGGTGTATGACCTGCTGGGCTTTCGTAATGGTTTCGGCTTTGAACACGTCGGCCTGCTGGTCCTTCATGACGGTATCGGTGATGTCCAACAACATCAAAACCCTAAGGTCCTCGTCAGGCAGCTCAAAATTGTAGAGCTTTGCTGTACGGCCCACTTTCCCAAGCTGCAACCATCTCGAACCGCCGGATTCCTCCTCCCCTTTACCTCTTTCCAGAGGATCCACTCCGAACAGCTCTCCGAAGGTCTTCCCTTGGACAGGTCCCTCTCCGTCTTGAGCGGCAAGTTCTATGAAAGCCCTGTTGTGATACACCACTCGATGGGCTTTGTCGGCCAGAGCGATTGCCACGGGCAAGCGCTGGAAGATTGCCTCGGCCCTCTGTTCGGCATGTTGCCGACGGGTCTTTTGGAGCATCTCTCTCGTCTGGAGTGCGGTGTAAACCATGAGCAGTATCTGATGCGGGCCAAAAGGCTTGGGAATGTAATCGTAAGCCCCCATTTTCACCGCTTCGACAGCTTCCTCGGTCGCTTTGAACGGCGCAGTCAGTATCACGAGAACTTCAGGTTGCCGGTACTTGATCTCTTTCAGTAATTCTTTGCCGCTCATCTCGGGCATGTCGATATCCGCCACAACGACGTCGAAGAATTGCTTCTCCATCTCTTCCAGCGCCTCATTGACCGTGCGGGTCAGCCTCACGTCAAACCCTTCGCTGTCCAGAATGCGCTCGCAGACCTCAAGGACCTTCTCGTCACTGTCCAGGATAAGTATTCTGTTGGTGGTACCAGTCTCGTCACCAGTCCCCGCAAGGCTGAGCATCGGGTCCGAGATGTGCGCCATAATGTGGGACATCCCGTCGGCCATTTTTTCAAGGGAAGCAAGTTTCTTGACACGCGCGACCTGTTCTCGTGCTTGATCCAGCTCGCCGGTCTGCGCAGCCACCTTGGATGCCAGTTGTTCACCCCACGCTTCCAGTTTCTTGCGTGATTCGGCCAGATTCCGGATCATCAGGTTGAAGGTCGCAGCCAACTCACCGACTTCATCCCTGGCAATAACAGGGACTTCGTGGCTAAGATCGCCGTCTGCAGCTCTCCGCGCCGCATGGAGCATCTGATCCAGCGGTCGATTAATCCATTTGACGAGGAAATAGGAAATCGCCGCCATGAGCAGGACTCCAATAAAGGCAACTACCAAGAATGTTCCGACGAGCTGCTGAATGACTGAAGTGATTGGCTCTTCAAGAGTGGCTACCTGAAGGGCGCCGACGATCCGTCCCTCTGCGTCTAGAATCGGGTCTGTCGAGGAGAGATACGTTGCCCCGAGATGGGACTCCCAGTTGATCTCGGTTTGTCCCTTATCCAGCACCTTGTCGCGGATCTGCCCGCCTGCCTCGAAGCCAAGCATTGGCAGTCCTTCCGCTCCTCTCAACGTGGTGCTGATGGCCCGGTCCCCTTCAAATATTGCCACGTATCCAACATCCCTTTTCTCGAACACTTCTCCCCTAAAGAGCCTGTGCGATATCCGATCCACGATGAGGTTATTGTTATTGAGGATAATCCCTCCGTACAGCGCGGCAGCTACTTTCGTCTCTATGAGAAGCGGGTGCGCTGCCTCCAGGATCATACCTCTCTTGTCGGGACGTTCCCCCAGACGACGAAGGAGAGTAGGATTTTCGTCTGCCAGCCCTTCCACAGATACAAGCCTCACTCCCGAAGAATCCTGTCCTTTCAACGCCGCCACGACAAGGGAATCGGAAGAAACATCCGAGTTCTTGATTTCTGGAGCGAATGCCCTGGCAAGGACACGGCCTTTGTCGTCGGTGACGGAAAGGAAATCCAAATCGTTTTCTACAGCAAGCTTTG
>JBKQMK010000099.1:0-6907 GCA_052146735.1 Desulfomonilaceae bacterium
CATCACTCTCCCCACCAAATTGAGAGGGTCTTGCCTTGATCCCCTTGAAGATCGGCAAGCTGAATTTATTTGGTCCGATTATTTATAAAAGCCGGGTGATCTGTCGTCGCTTTTAAGACAATTTCCCCGGCTGCCAACTAGAATGCCATGCGCCCGTAGCTCAGTTGGATAGAGCGCCGGACTTCGAATCCGTAGGTCGCAGGTTCGAGTCCTGCCGGGCGCGCCAAGAAAAACAAGAGGTTATCCTGAGCCAGGTTAGCCTCTTGTTTTGTTGGTGTCCATATAGGTGTCTATCGTGCCGAGCCTTCCACTTGATCCTGCCAGGTGACGGAACTTAATTCCTCTTCGGTCACAAGGTTGTATCTCTTAAACACGTTCATGGTTTTATGGCCACTGATTGCCATGATTTTGAAATAGTCGTTCCCGGCCAGCCTGAGATTGTTAATGGCGCAATGGCGAAGGTCGTGAAAGGTAAAATCGTTCAATCCTGCCTTGGTGCAAGCTGCTTTGAATGCTTTCTTCACGTCATTCACCGGCTTCCCCCTCCAAAGGAAAACCCGGCTTGACCTGATACCTCTCGGCAGATGTGAGAGCGCTTCCCATACCCGTGGATGGAGGGGGACAGACCTGGCAACCCCCGTTTTGGTCCGGTCACCTTTCAGCCGTATAAACCTGTTTTGGAGATCTACGTCCTCCCAGGTCAGGAAAAGGATTTCAGACTTCCTCATTCCTGTGTAGTAGGCGACCAGCACAATCGGTTTCAGATGTTGTAGGCAGGCTTCCAAAAGGCGTTCGAAATGCTCAGAGGCCAGAACTCTTTCCCTCACATTGTTTTCAGGGAGCTTCTTGACTCGTAGAATGGGATTGGCGTCGAGCTTACCGTGCTTGATCGCTCGACTAATCATAGTCTTGAGACAGGCCACCTCACGGTTGACAGTGGCGGGGCGGACTTTCTCAGAAGGATGGACAGGGGATTTCTCCTCCAGTCTCTTCCTCTGGTATCCTTCAATCTTTCCGGCAGTGAGTTCTCGGAGTTTCGTTGCCTCGCCCACAATGCGCTTCAGGTTTTGGACGCTGTCATCATCACGGTCAAATGAAGCTTTGGCCATAACTTCGGGTAAATCCAAATACCATTGGCAAAGCTCTCCCAAAGTTACTCTTGCAGCGAGATCCTTTTGAATATGACGCTCTTCAGTACGCGCTTTCAGCACATCTCGCAACCTTTGTTCAGCCGCCATTTTGGATGGTCCTATGCGCTCCCTTCTCCTCTTGCCTGTTTCATCGTAAAACTCAATCCAATAACTTTTGCTGCCCAGTTTCCTCAATGCCATCCCGCAACTGCACTTGTCCGTCTTCGGGCTGTTTCGAGTTTTGCATTTGGGGCATTCGATCAATAGGCCCATTTTCTAATCCTCCTTTTTGCTCTTTTTCTCTTTGCCGATAAGCACACGCACACCCGATTTTCTTCTTGTTCTCCGATCATAAGATTTTTCTGCTCTTTCTTTCCCCTTCGTCTTCACATCTTCGTACTTTTTCGGGTTGCTTGCTTTAATTTTGCTATAAGATGCTCTGCTGCCTTTTCTGGCCCGGCATCTAGAGGAACAAAATAATCGTTTTTTATTCGTGACATGGAGGAACCAACCTTTGCATTCCTCACATTGACAAAAACTACTAATCGGTACGTCTTCCAAAGCCATGATGAAATCGTAAAGGCTTTGCATCTCACTTTGCTGGCACTTGCTACGAATCTTAATTCGGTAACGTTCTTTAGGCCCTAACGGCCAAGGGTCATGCAGGCGAATAAGGAACCCGTATTCATCATCGAGATCAGAGGGGTCCACCTCATGTTCCAGGCGTAGGTCAATGTCAAGTGCCACCGAACAATGGCCAATTGGAGGACTGGGGTAGTGTTCCTCCTCAACCAACCTGCGTTCCTCTTCGCTATTTTTGTGATTACTTACTGTAGCCATCATGTTGTCGAAAAAATTCTTCAGAGTGGTTTGAAGCTTGTGTAGCTCGCCCTGGAGTTCCCGATAGACCCAACGCAATTTTTGCGGTTCCCCATGATATTCGGCGAGAGCAAGGAATTGCGCATTGAAGACGCCGAATGTGTTCCGGAGCGTAGTCGCCAGCTCCATCACTTCTTTCGGCCCAATGCTTTTCAAATCGGCATTTATGAGCCTGAGAGCGCCCTCTATTTTGGCCTTCTTTCGTGCACCAATCGTAGTAAACATCTGGTTCGCTTTCTTCATAGACGCTTGGCCTCCTATCATGAGTAACCCATTTATGGCATAAAGACGATGTCAGTGTCATCTTTATTCGCTACCAAGTAATCCTAGATCATCGGAAACAAGGTGTCAATGAAAAAAAGAGTAGATGTTACGTCAAAAACGATCTTGACAATGAGGAAGAAGAGGTCTAGTTTGGTAGAAACTCATGTCACGGAGGTGTGCTGTGCAACTCTTAAACATTCAGGAAGCTGCAAAGGAAACGAGAATGAGCCCATCATGGTGGCGGATGATGGTGTTCAAGCGAGCGATCAAATTTTTGAAGATAGGCAGGCGGGTGCTTATTCCCAGGTCCACTATTGATGAACTGCTCAATCAATCCGTTGTAGAGCCCAGAACTCGGCCCGACTCGACTTTTGATCGTGGTGTGTCCAGAAAATGAAGACGGGGGATGATATGATTGATGGCACCACTGCCGTCGATTTAGAGGCCGCTTCAAAATTCATAGAGGCTGTTGCAGGAGATTCTCCCGTCACTTTCCAGACTTTCACGGATAACAAACCGAAGCCGCTTCCTCCGAACTGGAAGGACCCTCTCGCAAGGAAAATTCATGGCTCTCTTAGCGATAAAGCCAGTCAACTGGTAACTTTGAACAGAAAGAGAGCAGGCATTTACCTTATGCTAAATGAAGGCGATCTCCAGGGTCGGAGTAATAAGAACGTCATCAAAATTAGAGCTGTTTTCGCTGACCTGAACGGTTCTCCCTTGACCTCTGTGGAGCATAGCAAATTGCCCCCCCACATTATCACGGAGACCTCGTGCGGAAAGTATCACTGCATTTGGAAAGTCTCCGATATGCCTCTTGATAGATTCGGCATCATTCAAAAGGCTATTGCAGAAAGGTTCAACTCTGATTCGAGCGTAACTGATTTAGCACGTGTCGTGAGGATACCAGGATTCTTTCATCTGAAAGAGGAACCCTTCCGATCAAGGTTAATGGTCTGTGATGGCGATTCCACCCCATACACAATGGACCAGATTATTGAGGGGCTGGAGATAGCAGATCTCATCAAACGCAAAGAAACGAAGAGAGGTCCGAGAAAGACAGCGGATATCTCGACCGACAAAATCGTACATCCGGGGCGTCATAAGCACTTGATAAGCAAAGCAGGCAAAATGCGGTTTGACGGACTCACAGAGGAAGCCATTGAAGTAGCCTTGCAAAAAGAGAACCAGATCCGTTGTGATCCACCATTGCCATCGTCAGAAGTAACCGAAATGCGAGAGCAATACGAACATCAAGCAAAAAGCCAGGAAACGACCGCCGATCAGTCCGCCCCCTGCAATGAAACAGTGGTGAAGCCTACCAGATTTCAGAAGCTGCTGACTACTTTTAGGGAAATCGGAGCAGAGGTGTTCCTTGACCAGCATTCGACAGGCTGGGTGTGTTTTAAATGTAAGGGCATCTATAGGAATGTAAAACTATCAAGTTCCGAGTTTAAGCGCCATTTGCTGAAGCTATATCATGAGGCTCACAATGACGGAGTAGGCAAAGAAGTCATTGGACAGGTGACGGACTTACTTGAAGCCCAAGCAGAGAATAAGAGGGGCCTGCATAACCGATCTGTTATGACAAACGGTAGGCTTCATATTGATTTAGGAACTGCAACCTGGGAAGCAATCGAAGTCACGAAAACAGGGTGGAGAATAGTAAATCTAGAGCAACCGCCCTTTAAGCGATTTGCGCATCAACAGCCCCTTCCAGTGCCGCAGAGTGGGGGCAACGTCAGAGAAATCCTAAAATATCTCCCTTTGGATAACCAGCGAAATTTCGTCCTTGCGACCCCTGCACTTAACCAGGGCCTCTTCTCCGCTACGTGCAACGAGCACTTTGTAGCCACCCATCAGCGCTGAGTTGAGCGGCAAGCGAATTCGATCTCAAAAGTTCGTTGCGTGCGGTCTCTACCTGTGGGTTCGCCATCCTCTTTATTTGCTGGTGATCCTGATGCTGTGGTCGTGCCCGGATCTGCCTGCGGATCGACTGCTTTTTAACGTCCTTTGGACCGTGTGGATCTGTGTAGGAGCTGTCCTGGAAGAAGCAGACCTTGTGGCGGACTTTGGCGAAAAGTATATCGACTACCAAAGCAAGGTTCCCATGTGGATTCCGTGGGGGGGGTGGATTGGGCGAAAACTGAGGTTGATTCCGTACAACAATCGTTCCGGCAGAGGGACCGATGATACTGAGAGGGCCGAAATACTGCTGAGAGGCGTAGTCGAAAAGCGACTTACCTATCAAACGACTGATTGGCTCTTCCCTGAAAGCCTTTGTAGCGAATTAGTATCATTCACTCTTGAGCACCGTTTCTATTTTGATTCCGTATTTCTCAATTCTTGCCAAAATGCTCGGTCTTGAGATGCCAAGAAGTTTGGCCGCGTGAGTCCGGTTTCCGCCTGTCAGGTTAAGCGCTTCCGTTATAGTTAGACCGGCAAACCGATCCATGACGTCTCCGAATGTCTTGTCAGCGTCGCTATCGGACAGAGCCCGGCGCACCCATTGGCGGATCGCCTGGTCCTCGCTCTCCTGTCCTTCCTCTCTTGCCGCTCCTTCGCCTCGGATGGCCTGGGATATCTCCTCGCGGGTGATGGGTGCCCCTCGGCTGAAGATCAGAGCTTTCTGCATGGTGTTGGCAAGCTCCCGCACATTACCCGGCCAGGAATAGGTGGCCATGATGGCTTTCGCTTCCTCGGTCATTCCAGGGCTGTCCACCTTCATCTCTCTGACGAATCTTTTGAGGAAGAATTCGGCCAGCATTGGGACGTCCCCGGCTCGTTCCCGCAACGGTGGCAATAGGAGCGTAACGACTTTAAGGCGGTAATAGAGGTCCTCGCGGAATCTGCCCTCTGCCAGGGCGGTTTCCAGGTCTCGATTCGTGGCCGCGAGGACTCGAACGTCCACAGGTATAGGGGAACGACCGCCGAGGCGCTCGATGCTCTTTTCCTGGAGCAGTCGGAGGATCTTGGCCTGAATGCTGAATGGCATGTCTCCGATTTCGTCCAAGAACACGGTCCCGCCGTTGGCCTGCTCTATCTTCCCAACGCGACGATTCACAGCTCCTGTGAAGGCCCCCTTTTCGTATCCGAATAGTTCACTTTCCAAAAGCGTTTCGGGGATTGCGACGCAGTTTATCACCAGAAAAGGTTTATCCGAGCGGATGCTATGCTGATAAACGGCTCTGGCCACGAGTTCCTTGCCGGTTCCCGACTCTCCCCGGATAAGCACGGTGGCGTCCGTAGACGCGACGCGGCCGATTGCCTTATAAACCTCCTGCATGGCCCTGCTACGACCAAAGATAGTATCAGCTGAACTTGCTTCCGGAGCCACATGCATCTCGACGCGGGAACGCATAAATCGGCCCGCTTCGAGAGCCTTTTCGATTGTGGACAGCATCTCCGGAATCTCGAACGGCTTGAGGACGTAATCGAACACCCCGAGTTTGGTGGCTTCGATGGCGGTGTCGGTGTTGCCGTAAGCGGTCATCACTATGACCGGAAGCTTCGGCTCAATTTCGTGTATCACCTGAAATGTCTGCACACCGTCCATGCCCGGCAGACGCACATCTATGATAACGAGGTCGGGCAGGCCCGCCCGGATTATCTCAAGTCCTCCTTCTCCCGTGGGCGAAGTACGAACCGTGTGCCCTTCCTCTGTTAACAGTTTTTCAAAGCTGTGCCGCAACTGCGCATCATCGTCCACTATCAGGATTATTCCCACATCTATTCCTCTCTCTTGCCGGCAGCGTGATGATCAAGGTCGCTCCTTGGCCTTCCTTGGATTTGAGTTCCAGCCAGCCGTCATGTTATTCGACAATGCGCGTGGCTGTGCTGAGCCCGAGCTCTGCACCTTCTCCCCTCGTACTGAAAAAAGGCTGAAAGAGCTTCTCCTGAATGGAGGCCGAGACACGCTCCCTGTCCCAGGGTTTCGAACTTGCTCAACATGCACCCCTCCACACTTCTCTAGGCCTACGATCCGGGCGATTCTTCGGCAATTGGGAGACTAACAATAAAAGTAGTGCCTTTCTCTTTCGTGCTTTCCACTTCAATGGTGGCACCGTGCTGCCACATGATTCCGTAAACGACGCTTAGACCAAGGCCAGTACCATGACCATCTTTCTTGGTGGTAAAAAACGGCTCGAACAGCTTGCTCCTAACATTCTCCGGAATTCCCGGTCCGGTATCTTGGATTCTCATTATTAAGCTCTTTTCATCTGGAGACGGTTCGGTTGACACGGTTATGAGCCCACCGTTTGGCATTGCCTCCACGGAGTTAAGAATAATGTTGAGCAGTGCTTGTTTGATCTGGTCGCCGTCACAGTGAGCAATCGGTGTGATTCGGGGTTTTTCAATACGCAGACTTATGCCCTGAATTTTCATCCGATTCCCTATGAGCAAGGCTATGTCTTCAAATATCTTCGTCAGATCTACCGCAGATTTCCTAAGATTTTTCTTGCGGGCGAACGAAAGAAGCCCTTGGACGATTTTTCCGCATCGCTCAGATTCGGCGGATATCAGGTCCAGGTAAGAGCGGAACCTCTCCATTTCCTCCCGAGTTAACGACTCTTTGTCGAAAGATTGCCTCATCAGTTTGGCAAACGACACAATTCCTTGAATAGGGTTATTGA
>JBKQMK010000100.1:0-16145 GCA_052146735.1 Desulfomonilaceae bacterium
GGACCGCAGAGATTTCAACCAGGCAGTTGCTTCGTATGAGACTGCGCTCAAAATGGAGCCGCACGGGGTGCTCGCGATGGTCAACCAAGCAATCGCGTATGCCCGCATGGGAGAAAACCAAAAGGCCTCTGAAGCGTTACAAAAGGCATTACAAGTTGCACCCGATAATGCGGCGGCAAATTTCAACATGGGCCTTATCAAAGCCGAGGAAAATGATTCCAAGGCAGCGGAGAAGCATCTTAGAGCAGCCCTTAATGCCGACCCTCAGATGGCTCAGGCCGCTTACAACCTCTGCGTGATTCTCTCGAAAGACTGTCCCGATGATGCGGTGGATTTTTGCAGGAAGGCGGCTGAAATCCGCCCTGACCAGCCCAGGTACGCTTACACGCTGGCCTTTTTTCATCAACAGAAAGGAGACCTTGCCGGCGCTGCAAGCGAGCTGGATGGCCTTATTACCAGGTTCCCGGCCTATGCCGATGCATACGTGCTCCTGGGCGGTATCTATGAGAAGCAGGGGAAAAAGGCCGAGGCCGAGAATGTGTACAACAGAGGGCTGGCCGTCGAGGGAATACCGAACCAGTACAAGGTTGCCATAAAGGCGCGTCTGGATGCCATTAGGCTTACCGATACAGACATGGGAAAGAGGTGATTTGCGAGTAATCGTGCAGAGAGACGCAAATCATGCAGCCACGTAGTGGTGAAAGTGACCTATGGACCGTGGCTCTCAGAGCCACGGCAGCAAGACGTCATTGACTTGAGCAAGAAAGGGGGTGGGACAAAAGCACAAGGGTAAACAAATCGGGCCGTTATTAAGAATTTAAGGAGAGTTGCGTCTCCACTTTTCCCAATTGAACAAACTTGCGGAAGGGGAGAAAAATGATTAGAAACAAAGGGACAATCCCGACGGCTTTTGCTCTAATTTTGGTCATTCTGGCATTCATGGCCACAGCGACTTTTGGGGCAGACAAAAAACCCAACATCGTGTTCATCATGGCCGACGACATCGGTTGGATGCAGGTGCAGTGTTACGCGATGGGACTCGGCATTGGCGAGACACCGAACATCGATCGCCTCGCCCGTGAGGGCATGAAGTTCAACGACTACTATGCCATGCAGAGCTGCACCTCCGGGCGTACTGCTTTCGCGACCGACATGTATCCCCTCCGGGTGGGCCTGATTCCGCCGCAGCTCCCAGGCAGCCCGACGGCGCTCCTTCCCGGGACGCCACACATCGCCAAGGTCCTGCTCGACCTCGGCTACAACACCGGCCAGTTCGGCAAGAACCACCTTGGTGACAAGAACTTCTCCCTGCCGACGGCGCACGGGTTCCAGGAGTACTGGGGTTACCTGTACCACCTGGACGCCATGCAGGGAGTGAGCTTTGCCGACCTCTACACCAGCCCCACCGGACAGGGCCCCTGCCCGCCGTGCGCCAACACGCCCGTGAAGGGCCTGGCGCCGGTGCCGGGCGAAGTCGATCCCAAGGGCAATGTTGTCTGCCTCACGCCCCCGCGGCCGTGCCTCTGGTGAAGTCGTCCGATGGCTCGGAGAAGAACCAGTCGTGCAAGGATGAGGGCCCGCTGACGCTCAAGCGGTCGGAAACGGTGGACGAGGAGATCTCGGCCAAGGTCATCGACTTCCTCGACCGCAACGACCCCAAGAAGACCAACAAGCCCTTCTTCGTCTGGTACAACCCGGCACGCATGCACGTCACAACCGCACTGCCCGAGAAGTACATGAACATGGTGGGCGTGAAGGGCGGAAAGGACTGGGGCGTCAACGAAGCCGGCATGAAGCAGCTCGACGATAACATCGGCGTCGTCTTCGCCAAGCTGGAGGCGATGGGGCAGATGGACAACACGATCATCGTCTTCACCACCGACAATGGCGCCGAGACGATGACCTTCCCGGACGGCGGCGTCACGCCCTTCAAGGGTCAGAAGGGTGACTCGTGGGAAGGGGGCTACCGCGTTCCGATGCTGATTCGCTGGCCGGGGCACATCAAGGCGGGTGTCACGACCAACCAGATGATGGCCGCCCTGGACTGGATGCCGACGCTGACGGAGCTGGCCGGCGGGCCGAAAGGTGACGACCTGAAGAAGCAAATCGAAGCGGGCAAGTACCCGGGCTTCGTCAAGACCACGCTCGACGGGGTCAACCAGGCCGCGTTCCTGACGGGCAAGTCGGACACCTCGGCACGCGACTTCTTCTTCTACTATTCCGGCGCGCAGCTCGCCGCGGTACGCTGGAAGAACTGGAAGTTCACCTACTACGGTACCGCGCAGGGAGCCACGGGGTGGCTGTTGCCGCTCATCCCGTATCACTGGACGATGCTCACCAACCTCAAGCGCGACCCGTTCGAGCAGACGATGAGCGACAAGAGCGGGATGAGCCTTGGCGGCGCGTACAACGCGACCGTGACGGCGTACATCTACGACTGGAATCTGTTGCCCATCGGTCAGAAGCTGGCGCTGGACCACCTGGAGACCTACACCACTTTTCCACCGTTGCAGGCGCCGGCATCGTATAACCTCTCCCAGGTCATGGAGGAGATTCAGAAGCAGAAGCAGGAGCATCAGAATAAGGCGGCGGGCGTAGGCGACTAGGTGACCTGAGACGAGCATGATGTCACGTAGCGAGCGGTCCGAAAGGGCCGCCTGCCCATTCGGGGGAGTGAGCGTCCTCGCGTAGCCCTCACTCCCCTCTGATAGTCCCATTGAATGTGCTAGGAGGCTCGCCCACAAAGTCGTAGCGGGCGTCTCCTCGTTTCCCATTTTCTAGCAGGTCTCGAGAATCGGCCAAGGAGGGCTTCGTATTCTTTTTTTGTGGAATGACAGAGAGGAAATGGAACATGAAACGGTTTGTCCTGATCGGGCTTGCCTTTCTGGCCGTTTTGTCCTTGGGTCTCCGTGTTTTCGCCTGGGAGTTCTCCATGAAGGGCGAGACCGAGTGGCGCTACCGGTACTGGACGAGAACCGGCAACCAGGACATATTCGGGACCATGACTAACGCTGTGAACCTGGGCATTAATCACCTTCAAACCTTTCCCACGACCGCAACGACTAACCGCGGCTCAGGCTCCTTCGGGGTACTGGCGGGCGAGAACCGCTTCGGCGCGGATATGCAGCTTACTGACTACCGAATGACCATATTCCCCAGAATAGTTGTGAATCCGGCCATTGAAATCACAGCATCGGTAAACCTCACATCTCTAGGGATCTGGTCCGATGGTCAACCGCTGATTGGTAGCGGGATTGCTGGGGCAGTGCCCTCTCCGAGAGACCCGGGCTTCGTGAATTCACTTTACGTCCCTATTCAAGACAGGCCGGTTGCAGTGAATGTTCCCAACACTTACGTTACCCTGCAATGGCTCAAAACAAGCATTAGGACTCCCATGTTGGATTTCAGCATAGGGTACAACACCAGCAAGATTGAGATCGGCCTCTGGAAGCATGAATGCAACAGGGCATCGGCTTCGTTCAGCGTCAGTGCGTTTTACGGGCCGTTAAAGTTTGGCCTTGCCCCGTATTTCGGAAGGAACCAATCGACCTGGGCCCTCGGCAGCTCGACGTCCCGCATAGAGGGCCAGGGCGCCGCCCAGAGGCAGGAAGATCGACGCAATTACTTCAGAGCGATTGAGGGAGAAATAGAATATGTCAATGGCCCTTTGTACTTCCAGCTTGTTTCCGACTCGTACGTTCAACCCAATGCGCCGATCCCTGATGCGCGCGGGGCCGCCATCAACACCACGGCTGTCCCCGACGCAGACGTAATCCGATACAGGTTGGCATTCGTAACGAAGTATTTTAATGGACGATATTTCTTCAATGCTGAAGCGGACTGGTTCACGCGTTGGAGATCAGGTCGTGGAACCGGCCAGACCACGCTTCTTGTAAACCAGAATGACGACAATGACGGCTGGCTCTATGGCTTGGAAACAGGTTTCTTGTCTGGGCCCGCCAAGTTCACGGTGAATTATGTCCGCGCCACAGGAAATGATCCAAGCACCCGGCACACCACTCAAGATGCGGCTGATGACGAGCAGGGCTTATCTGCTTGCTATATGAAAGACTGGGGCTACTTGATGTATTACATGTACGGAACGGGCGACGGCTGGGATGCTGCAGGGTACGGACAGCCGACGAACTTTCATCATCTCGGAGCGAGGTTGGATTACGCGATAGCCTCAAACTTGAATTTATTCGCGGTCTATGCGTACGCCTGGCGCGACCAACCTACCGCCTACAGGCTCGGGGGAAACTATCAGCTCGGCATACAGCAGTGGAACAACGAAAATATAAGGTTGGCCCAGTTGGGACAATTTCAAGGCCGCGCGGTGCCGGATTCTGCCAGAGAGATAGGCTGGGAACTAGATCTGGGCTTGAATTGGAAACTCTTGGAGAACCTCACTTGGGATACCACTTTCGCTTACTGGAAACCCGGCAACTGGTGGGCCCATGCCTATCCGAACACTGTCGCGTTGTATCTGCTCGGCATAGTTCCCAGCACCAACCCTGATACCGTGGCGGGGAAACTCGCGGCGATAATCGGATTAGGTCGGTCAATCGACCCCCTTATAGCCGTGGAGACCAGGCTGCTGGTCAGCTTCTGATACTGACTCAGCGCGCTGTAAAGTGGTTAGCAATAGCGAACCGCCTTGCCATCGGGGCCGTGCCCCTGATTCGTTGTGGGGTCGTAGCATACCGGCCTTGCCGGGAAAGCGCCGAACGGAGTGCACTATATTGCAACTGAACAGCAAAGGCCGAAAGAACGGAGACCTCTATGAAATCCAAGCCCATTCCTAGTCGATTGAGCCATGTCATTGCAATGACCCTGGGAACCCTGCTCCTCGTAGTAGCCCATGTGCATGCCCAGACCAACCCACTCCCCCCATGCAACGAAGTACCGGCCAAGCAGGCGATCATCAAGTTCGTGAAGGACACTG
This sequence comes from Desulfomonilaceae bacterium, assembly GCA_052146735.1. Classification (GTDB taxonomy): domain Bacteria; phylum Desulfobacterota; class Desulfomonilia; order Desulfomonilales; family Desulfomonilaceae; genus CAWBBA01. Next base: position 4,946 of record JBKQMK010000100.1, read on the forward strand.
CCGACAAATGGGGTCTCAATTACGTACGCACTCAAGACCGCCAACCCTTCAAAAGGGTCCTGCCCGATGACAAGAAGGCAATGGCCGAGTTCGCGATGAAGGACCTCGGAAAGATCCTCGCCGCCAATCAATCGTCGGATGGCAACATAACAAACGTGTCTTCGGCAGACCCTGAACGAGCTCAAAATCCGAGGGAGTTTATAGAATCTCGCTTGGGTGGCAAGATAGTGAAACTCGAAAAAGATCCTTCGGACATGCTGAGAGCGGTGTTGCTGGTCGAAAGAAATGGCTCTGTCATCCAGCATGTGCTGGAGGCAACCCTGAACACTGAGAGAGAGTTGGAGGAAGTCCGGATCATAACGACCAACAGGAACTCTGCGGGAATTCCACCCGTGATCGTCATTCCTCTCTCGGTGGCGTCCAAGTGCTGGTTACATTGTAAGGAAAAGTGTGGCCAGGGCACCGATTGCCGCATGGGATGCCTGTTTGACTGCATGGTGGCTAGATAAGTGATTGCATTTGTTACGTTAAGCTAGTCAAGGTCAAAGCCGCGAAAAATACGTACTTGAAGGTTTTGTCCGATGAAGGTTGCTCAAAGCAAGCGCGGAATTTCACAGAACTCAAACTCAAGAGGGTGTCCTCTCTTTAGAGCAGAATACCACGTGCTCAGCTTTGAGGTCTTATTCAAGAATGGTAAATACGCATATTGAAACGATATTAGTCATCACGGGTCTGGCAACAGCGTTGGCCATAGTCCAGTGCGTGGCTCCACGAACTATATTGAGGTTCGCTTTTGGCATTGAGACGCCGCAACCGGTTACTCTGCTTATGGCCAGCCATTGGGGCCTGCTGATTTTCTTGATAGGGGCTTTGCTGGTCTATGCAGCATTTCAGCCGAGTGTTCGAGTTCCATCAATGGTTATCGGCACTGTTGAGAAGCTTTTCTTTGCAGGACTGGTTTTCTTTGGCGACATGCCCAAAACCGGCCGGACAACGGCTTTGGCAGTTATTGACACTGGTATTGCCGTTTTGTACTTGATGTATTTCGCAGGATTGTGAAGCTACTACCTAATGATCCCATTGCCGATTCGTGCACGTGGCTTTGTCAGATAATTCAAAAGAAAGGGGGACCATTACTAACTGACCAACAAAATTGAGACAGTTGGAACTACGGCGTTAGGAAATTAACTCACCTTTTTTCCAAGGAGGATGTTTATGAACACGCTGAGAGACAGGACATGGATTCTGCTGCTTACAGCGGTGCTTACAATTACTTTTGTCTGCGCCGTCGGGCAGGAATCCAGAGCTGCTGATGCGAAGAAACCCAACATTCTGTTCATCATGGGCGATGACGTAGGTTGGTTCAACGTAGGGGCGTACCACCGCGGTATCATGTCGGGCAAGACGCCGAACCTCGACAAGCTGGCAAGCGCGGGGATGATGTTCACCGATTACTATGCCGAGGCAAGCTGCACCGCGGGTCGAGCGAACTTCATTACCGGTGAATTGCCGCTCCGCACGGGTTTGACGACCGTGGGCCAAGCCGGTGCGGACATAGGCCTCCCTGATCAGGCCTGCACTATCGCTACCGCCCTTAAGTCGCTCGGTTATGCCACCGCGCAGTTCGGCAAGAACCACTTAGGCGACCTGAATAAATACCTGCCGACAGTGCATGGTTTCGACGAGTTCTTCGGCTACCTGTACCACCTCGACGCGATGTCGGACCCGTACTGGTTCGACTACCCCGAGGACTGGTGGGACAAGTACGGGCCTCGGAATCTCGTGCATTGCTGGGCCACTGACAAGGACGATCCGACCGAGCAGCCCCGCTGGGGTAAGATCGGAAAGCAGAAGATCGTGGATGAGGGACCCTTACCACCTCACCCCAACATGGCAGGCCGCCAGAACTGGCAGGAGGGTCGCAAAGCCAAGTACGACATGGAGACTTTCGACAGCGTACTGGTCGAACATTCCAAAGGCTTCATGGACAAGGCCAAGAAGGAAGGAAAGCCTTTCTTTATCTGGCACAACACGACGCGTATGCATGTCTTTACCTACCTCTCCCCTAAGTACCAGGCCCTCATGAATTCCAAGAGCAACTACAACGTGGAAGAGGCGGGCATGGCCCAGATGGACGACGATATCGGTGCCCTCCTGAAGCACCTGGAAGATATCGGCGAGGCCGACAACACCATAGTAGTCTTCACCACCGACAATGGGGCCGAGGTGTTCACCTGGCCGGACGGCGGCATGACGCCGTTCAAAGCCACCAAGGGCACCGTCTTTGAAGGCGGCTTCCGTGTGCCTGCAATCATCCGCTGGCCGGGCAAGGTCAAACCGGGCACGGTCGAGAACGGCATCATCTCCGGACTCGACTGGTTCCCCACCCTGGTGGCCGCTGCCGGTAACCCCAACATCACCGATCAACTCCTCAAAGGGGTGAAGCTTGGTGACCGTACGTACAAGAACCACCTCGACGGCTACGACCAGATGGACCTCATCACCGGGAAGGGGCCGTCCAAACGTCACGAGATCTTCTACTTCGGAGGTCCCCACCTGGGTGCCATTCGTATTGATGACCTCAAGTTCCAGTTCTTTCAGCAGCCGCTCGGCTGGCCTGGGCCGAAGGTCACGACCGACATGCCCACCATCGTGAACATCCGCCAGGATCCGTTCGAGAGGACCCCGGCAACGGGTGGCCAGAGCTTGAATGACCTTGGCGGTGGCTACATAAACGACTTCTATGCGCGCGAGTTCTGGCGCTTCGTGGTGGTTCAGAAAACTGTGGCGGAGCTCGCGAAAACTGCAATCGAGTATCCTCCGATGCAGGCACCAGCGACCTTCAACCTTGACGCTATAAAAGCCAAGATCGATGAGGTAATCAAGAATCGCGAGGGTCAATAGTCAAATTAGCAATGCGGCGGGCGCTCCTTCAGAGGCGCCCGCTTTCTGATTGTTTTGTCGGTGCAAAAGGGATGCAGAGAATAGCTGGAGGGGCGCCTCCTTGTTTCCATTCTCATCTTGTTCGGAATCTACGGGGGCTTCGAAAAGGCTGTCGGGTTAGGGGATTGCCGTCCCTCTGTGAGGGCGCGGCGGCCTCATATACAGAAGTTATAATGACCTTGTGTGCCCTGCGACGAGACGTCGACCTTTTTTTCAGAAAATTAGACTCCGACAACTGAAAGCACATTCGGCGGTCTCAAAGAGCTGCTGGACCGAAAGACTCGTTTAATCTCAGCGAATCGCAACTCCTAACGAGAGCCAACAAAGAATTAACATTTAACATTAATACGGTTAACCTGTATCCGCGAAATTCAGAAAGAGCCTGAGGAACGTATCATGCAGAGAATATTGGCTATTATGGCACTTCTTGTGGTAACGCTCGCTACTACCGCTTCCGAGGGTCAGCAAAAGCCGACGCCAGATGAAGCGGCGATCCGGCAAGCAGTTCAGTCGTACGTTGAGGCGTTCAATCGCGGCGATGCTGCAGCAGTGGCCGCTCATTGGAGCGACGATGGGGAGTATATTGGAGTCTCCGGGGAATCGTTCAAAGGGCGCAAGAAGATTGAAGCAGGGCTAAAGACTTTCTTCGCAGAAAATAAAGGTGTGCAAGTCCAGGTGACTCCAATATCCATACGTTTCCCATCTTCTAATCGTGCCGTAGAAACGGGCGTCGTAGTCCTCACACGCGCCGAACAGAATCCGGAAGAGACCCAGTATCATGCGAATTATGTGAAGAGAGGCGGTGTGTGGAAGCTCGCCAGCGTGAGAGACGAGAGCACCGCTGTCGTCTTACCGAGCTATGATCACCTGAAAGATATTGAATGGCTCATCGGAGAGTGGGTGGATGCGGATGAGAACGCGGAAGTGGACACCGCTTTTCGGTGGACAAAGAACTACAGCTTCATAACGTCTTCTTTCAGCGTTTCAGCGCAAGGGAAAATAGGTCTTCAGGGCACACAGGTCATAGGCTGGGACCCGGTAGCCAAAACCATCAGGTCTTGGATGTTTGATTCAGAGGGCGGGTTTGGAGAGGGCACTTGGTCCAAACAGGGGAATCAATGGGTGGTTAAAACTACAAGTATTCTGGGAACGGGCGAAAAAGCCTCCTCAACCAACATATATTCATACGTCGACCCGAACACTTTCACCTGGAAATCAATCGGCCGCGAGGTAGCAGGCGAACCCAAGCCTAACATAGATGAGGTCACCGTCGTCCGCAAGCAGCCTGAGACAAAGCCGTCTGGGAAGAACAACTAAGCGAGGTCCAACGATGAACAGATCAGCTATATTATTGGTGGCGTCAATCTTCATTCTTTCTATCGCGGCTGAGGACGCTCTGACAAGGGGTTTTGGTGGAGGTGGAGGAGGATTTCGAGGTGGAGGAGCATCCTACGGGGGGTACCGTGGTGGTGGCGCAGCTTACAGGAGCCCTTCCATGAGTCGGCCGTCATTCGAAAGGGCCTCGACTTATCAACCGAGTAGGCCCGTGAATCGCCAAGCATACTCCAGGCAGAACATCACCTCGCGACCGGCCACGGGGACAATAGCAGGCAAAGGCGCTGTTGCGAACCTTCCACGGACCGCGATGACAAAGCCGACGCAAGGGCAGGTGAAAGAGTTTCTCAATCTGCCTCAAAGCCAGAGACCAGGTAGAGGGTCTGACCTGGCGAAAATCGGCACCGGTGCGCTGGCAGGGGCCCTGGGTGCTGAAGGTGCGCGGAAGCTCCTCGAAGGGCAGAGACCAGGTGGCCTGGAAAAACCCTCACAACGACCGGAAAGGGCCGGACTAGCCGACCGACGTGGCGAGACGGGCAGACCTCCTACCCTCCCGGATCGTCGCGTAAGTAACCAAATTCGCGACAACTGGCAGAACAGGCATGACAAGCCGTTCAATCCTCAGTGGTGGAAAGATCATCCAAATGCCGCACGACACCACTGGGACACCCACCATCACCCATGGAACTACTGGTGGGGCGCGGCAACCTGGGGGGCTGTTGCCGGTTGGACTGCCGGCATGGCTGCGGGCAGTGCCTATGGCGATCCTATCTATTACGACTATGGACAGAATGTGTATTACGAAGGAGAAAACGTTTATGTCGGCGGAAACCAGGTGGCCACGGCCCAAGAGTATTACCAGCAGGCTAGTGAGATAGCTGATAATGCGCCTGATCCCACAAGTAGCCCTGGCGAGGACTGGCTGCCATTGGGTGTTTTTGCTCTGAGCCAAAGCAACGCCGCTGATTCAGACATGGTTTTACAACTTGCCGTGAACAAGGAAGGTGTGATTTCCGGAACCTATTACAACACTAGAACTGATGCAGGCCGGCCAGTCAAAGGGATGGTGGACAAGAAGAGCCAGCGGGCAGCCTGGACCTTTGCCGATGGCAAGAACACAGACATTATAATGGAAACAGGTATTTACAATCTAACCCAGGATCAGACGGAGGCATTGGTTCACTTCGGCAAAGACAAGACTCAGCAGTGGCTTATGGTTCGGCTTAAAGAGCCGGAGGAACAAAAACAAGCTGATAAGAAGCCGGAAGGTTCATGAGATTTATGGGGGGTGTCAGGACATCTCTCACTTAGGTAAGTCTGTTATTTCTTCTCGGATATGTGGGATGAGTACCTGTGGGCCGATGAAGGCCAGCTCCGAAGGGTCCGTTCAATCTGACCATGCGACTTCACGCGTCTAATTGCCGGGATCTGGATGGCCACGGGGCACCACCGGCAATTGAACGGGTGAAGTGACTTGTAATATGCTTGGCACAATGCTGTAGTGTTGGGTGTTGGCAAGGGTCCGGGGGGTCCACAGCCTGAGAGTTGCCGGAATGCCTTAAACCGCAGCCAGGGGGTCGTTTCACGTCAAGCTCAAAGTGAAGAGAGTGCCGTAAGGCTTTCGCCTTCCACTAGGTTTTTGCGGGGTTGCCGCCATATACACGGTTGCCGAACGGAGGGAGGTTTGCAGGGTATGAAGCGTTTTCTGGAAAAACATCTGAAAATCTACGAGCACGAGGTAGCGCGGTTCACTTGGCTTGCGGTGATCTTCTTTGCTGTCTTCTTTGTCACTGCGATCTTCCGCAACTATGTGGATACGGCGTTTCTCAAGCGTTACGGGCCCGATTACATACCTTGGATGCTGGTTATCAGTGCGCTTCTGACCATGGTCGTGCTTGCCTATGCCGATCGCATTGCGAAACGCTTTTCGGACACCTATCTGATGACCCTTGTTTTGGGGGGATACGCGGCAGGTGTGACCTTGTGCTGGCTTATGGTCAAGTCAAAATTCTCCATCGTCTACCCGATCCTTTACCAGTTCATGGGATTGCTGGACTCCATATTGCTGGTTTACCTCTGGAACATAGCCGGTGATTTGTTCGACGCCAGGCAAGGGAAGCGCATTTTTCCACTGGTGACCGCCGCCCAAGTCTTGGGCACTACGGTCGGCAGTTTTCTGACCAAGCCTATCACTATCGCCATTGGAGAAGATGCGGCGCTTCTGGTCTTTGCAGCGGTCTTCCTTCTCACAGCACTCTTCATGGTCAAAACCAGCCGGAACATCGTGGGGGAACCCAAGCCGAAAAAAACCGCTGCCGAGAGTAGCGTAGAGAAGAAACGTTTGGCTGAAGTTCCGGGTATTATGAAGCAATTCCCCATAGTTCGCTATCTGATCATTTGCGGATTAATTCCCAACATACTGTTGCCTATATTCTCCTACCAGTTCAGCGTGATCGCCAACAGCAGTTTCGCCTCGGAACAGAGCCTGATCACTTTTCTCAGTGTGTTCCGAGGATCAACCACCCTTGTCACTTTTGTGATCCTCTTTTTCGTGGGACGCCTGTATTCCAGTATGGGTTTGCCGAATGCGTCACTTGTTCATCCCATTAACTTTACAATTACGTTTGGGGCTCTCACAGCATTTTTCAATATTTACGTGGCGGCTTACGGCCAGTTCACCGCCATCCTTATCCAGCGGGCCATCTCAGGACCGGTGAACAAGATCCTTTTCGGCGTTATCCCAAAAGCCCTCGCTGCCTGGAGCCGAACCTTCATCAGGGGGACGGTGCTCAAGATCGGCATGCTTGCCGGTTCCTTGCTTATGATTTTTCTGAAACCGGTCATGACACCCCAGGACTTCGCTTACATAGCGGTGGTCCTTGCCGCTTACTGGGTATTTGAGACCCTGGTGTTCAGAAAAGAGTACAAACGTATCCTTAAGCAGGTTATCGTTGCCGGCAAAATCGATTATGACCAGATCGAGGCTGTTCGTACCTTCGATGCGGGTGGGGCACCCATGGGACTCGAGTCCACCGCTGTCGACATGCTTTCGGAAGAAAGGGCTGAGGAGCAAGCCAAACCTGCACGCATGGCGCCGGATTTGGCGTTGAAAATGTTGGACGACCCCAGTCCCAGCGTGCGCATCGAGGCTGCCCTTGCCCTCGCCGTGAATCCTGACATGAGGGCCGCGAGAAAACTTATCCGCTGCATGGAAGATTTGGACGACGAGGTGCGGACTGCCGCGATGGAAGCCCTGATCGCTTATCCCGCCGACGTCCTGCCATTTCTCGAATCTTGCTTGGTGGAGTCGAGTCTACGAGGAAAACAAGGCATACTTGAGGTCATACGGTTGTCACCGATTATCAGCAGTTTCGAGATGGCCCACCTGTTAGGCAGAACGGTCGAAGAGGCGTACGGAAACCTCATGGTGATCCGTCGGCTTCAGGGGCTGGAAAATTATGCAAGCGTCCAAATGCTTAAACAACACCTGCTGGCACGAAACGAGGAAATCCTGAGCCTCTTGTTTTATGCCTTGTGGGTGTATCACGCTGACATGAGGCTCATGTACCATGCCCTAAAATCCGAAAACGCCTCCGTAGCCTTAGAAATGGTCGAAACCTCTATCCGAGGGCAACACCTTCCATATCTGTTACCCCTGATTGACGATTTACCACTGGACGAGAAAATCGAGAAGGGGCGTAAGCTTTTCAATCTTGTTGAAAGAGACGAACCGGAGCGGCTTCTCACATATCTATCTCATTCGGGAGATCCCGTGACCAGGATGCTATCTCTCTACGTAATAGCGGACTTAATGCCAAACGTGGCCTTTGTACCGGTGATTGAATCACTCTTGGAGGACGAGGATGTGTTCGTGAGACAAGTTGCCGAATTTGCTTACACCCGAGAAACAAACAAGGAGGGCAAGATGCCTGAAATCATAGAATTCATCAACAAGTTGAAGACATTCGCGTTATTCGAGGGTTTGGGGACCAGAGAACTTCATGCACTTGCTACCATAACAAGAGAGCAAGAGTTTAAGCCTCAGGATATTGTCATCAGGGCAGGCGAAGAGAATCATTCGATTTATTTGATCTTAACCGGCCGAATTACGACATTCCATGACTACGGTACGCCTGATCAGAAGGAACTCCGAACAGCCGAGGCCGGCGGCTATCTGAATTTCATCCCTGCGTTCCTGCACCAGCCTGCTGCGAACACCTCTCTCGCTGTTGCGGATACTGATGTACTGGTCCTTCCACAGAGCCAGTTTCATGAGATGATGAGGATCTATCCCCAGATAGGCCTCAATCTCTTGGGGCTGGCTGCAAAGCTCTTAAGAAGCATGGGCGTTACGGCATGAGTATGGCTCGGGACCGCAAGAAGAGCGAGTAAAGGAAGCCGGACAATGCAGTCATTATATCAGTTTCTGAAGACCACTGTTATAGGCGGTTTAGTCGTGTTGGTCCCTGTGGCAGTGTGCGCGTACATAATCTCAGCAGTGATCAAGAAGGTCCTGAGTATTTTAGGGCCGATTGCAAAGCTGCTTCACGTAGAGAGCGTGGGCGGGATTGCGATCGTCGAAGTTGCCGCGGTGCTTGTTGTGATTGCCGCGTGCTTCTTGTTCGGTCTCTTGGTACGGACGGCCGCAGGGCAAACTCTCGGAAGCTGGTTTGAGGAGAAAGTGCTCAATCTACTGCCGGGTTATCAGTTAATGAAGAAAGTGTCTCTCCAGTTTGCCGGAGGCAGCGAGGCGGCTCATTGGACGCCCGTGCTCGTCAAGGTCGGAGAGAGCCGGCAGATCGGCTTCCTGGTCGAAGAGCATTCGTCCGGCGAAGTCACAGTATTCATACCCGCAGCCCCAGCGGTTTCGCTCGGAGCAGTTCACATGGTCAAGGCCGAACTGGTGGAAAAACTTGATGTGTCCATGCGCAAGGTCGTTGACTGCATTACACAGTTGGGAATCGGATCTTCGAAGCTGACTTCGATGTCCCAGGCACCAGCGAGCCCTGAGAAGAATAATGGTTGATGTGGCCTAACTTGGCGGCTCAGCCTCAGCCGCCTCTAGAAGGATCTTTGCTGCATATACCTCATCATCTCCCCTGCCGATCCTGCAGGTTGGCCACCAAAGCCCTGGCCACCTGCTGAGCCACCACACAGGGGCAACTCCCAGCGAACGGAACGCCGATGTGGGATTTCAATTTCTTGGCCATCTGCCGGCTCACTCCCAACAGGTCGCCGGGGTGCAGATCGTTCGCGTCCCCGTGGCCAGCGAGCGAGGGGCCGCCCATCGCACCGGCAGACCTGCGGGCCTTGTCCTTAGCGGGAACTGGGAAGATCCTGCCTTCGAACACCGTGCCCCAGATGGGGATGTCATTCAGCTTGATCGGCTCTACCGCAAGAGGATCCTGATCCAGAACCGTGAAGTTCGCGATCTTGCCGGGGCAGATACTGCCGAGTTCGTCTTCCTTCTGCCACGAATATGCCGCCTCGATGGTAATGGCGCGGAGGGCGTCCTCCACGCCGATACGTTCCTCGGGGCCTGCCACGCGGCCCGACGGTGTGATGCGATTGACAGCACACCACGCGAAATTGAGGGGATCGCTCGGTCCCATCGGTAGGTCTGAGTGGAAGGAGAGTGGAATGTGGTGCTTCAGCACCGACGCGGATCGCACCATAGCGTCCGCACGCTCCGGGCCGAGTCCGACCTTACCGTACTTGTCAGCGAAACCCACGGTGTAGTAAGGGTTCGCACTGACGATGGCCCCGAGCCTGGCGATGCGCGCGATCTGCTCCTCGGAGGATGTAGCAAAGTGGACAATGACCGAGCGGTGGTTGGCTCGCGGGTTCTCACTCATCCGGCGCTCGAGAATGTCCAGTACGGTTTCAAGGCCCAGATCCCCATTCACATGGATGTGGAGTTGGTAGCCGGCGTCCCAGTAGAGTTGCGCGCGCTGATTAAGGTTCTTCGGGGTCATCATCCACTCACCGTGGTGACCATCGGTGTAGCCGTCTTTCATCTGCATGAGCTGCGAGATGATCGCACCGTCGGCAAAAAGCTTGATCTGCTTCGGAAAGAACGACACCTTGCCCTGGGGCGCAGAAGCGACCTGCTTCTCGGTGGCGGCAAGCGACTCCGCCAATCCGAGGCCCGAATCGACCTGGGTGCGACCGTCCACAACGAAATAGCTGTAGAAGGGCGTGTCGTCTGAGCCTAGGATCTGCCCGTAGAGTTTCCAGATGTCCGGCGTGAAAAGTGCGCCCGGCTCCATGTAGGCGGTTACGCCATTCTGGTGCAGATAGGCGACCATCTGCTTCAGCCCGAATATCATGCGATCCGGTGTGGCAAACACTGTGAGAAGTGGCTCCAGAATGAGGTTCATCCCCGTCTCCCACCAGTGGCCTTCCTCCCAGTCCACCATTTTGCTGGCATCACCCTTGCCCTTCATCGCATCTTCGGTCAGGCCAAGCGCCTTGATGGCGGCGGTGTTGAGGAACAACTCGTGGCACGAACGCTGCCACACCATAATCGGCCGGGTCGCGCTGACCGCGTCGAGCTTCTTTCGATCAAGTTTGCCGTGCCAGAGCCAGTGGTAGCCCCATGAGAACAGCCACTCGTTCTTGTCCTTCATCGCGCTGTCAGCCGCCTTTAGGCGGGCGATATACTCCTCACCGCTGTTTGCGGCCTTGAACGTGCGGCCGGGCAGGACCCAATCCTCCGGCGCAATCACTTCCGTGGCGAGGGTGAGCGCTCCGAGGATCGGGTGTAGATGCTGGTCAATAAGACCGGGCAGAATGACCTTTGACTTGAAAGTATCGTTCACGGTGAACGGGCGGTCGCCAAGCGCGGCCTTCACCTCTTCGAACGAGCCAACAGCCAGGATGCGCTTCCCGGCCACGGCCACGGCGGCAGCCTCCGGGTTGC
>JBKQMK010000101.1:0-4931 GCA_052146735.1 Desulfomonilaceae bacterium
GTCAGCCTCCGATTGATAGGGAAGCCCTAAAGGATGCGATCCTTCGCGTCGCCCATCTGATGGTTCGCTTCCCTGAAATCGATTCAATAGACATCAATCCGCTTCTGGTTTCGAGCACGGGGGCCCAGGCTATCGACGCGCGCATCTTCCTGACGGGTTGATTGGTTCAAAACTCCCGCGAGTGCGGCGCGAAAATCCCCTCGCTCTCCTCTCGCAAGCTATCGGAATTTGCCGGACATCAGGGAGCGGAAAGTCCGCTCCCAATTGCTGTAACCGTTCACCAGGAAGAAAGAACGCCCCGCCCCGCGAGACGCGGGATTCACAGAGAACGCAGAGCAAATCAATGTCTTTTTAGGAAGACCCCAAGCGCGCAGTCACGCGTCGGAGGAACCAAGAACCGTGCCGCCAAGGGTTCGAAAGTGATATGTAGCATCTGGACAAAACCGACAAAATCTCTCTGCCGTCTCTGGATTCTCCGCGGTGAATTATTACCAATTGTCTGACCCTCCTAGCCGCCAATATCGCCTGGAGAGACGTTCTGCCAGACGTCGCGATATATTGGCCTGAATCCTGTGAACTTTTCCTCAAACTCAAATTTTTCCGGCTCATTTCCAACCGCGCATGATGACTTCACCTGCCGGATTCTGTCTTCGAATTCCTCCAAGATCATGTGCAGTTCGTTGACGTGAGGATAAACCTTCGACTTGTCGCCCGAATCAGCTTTGTCGAACTTCCGCACAACGTCGTCGAACTTTGCACGCCAGCCTGCTAGCTCTGTTGCGAGGTTGTCGCAATATCGTTCAAATTCCATGGCCCTTACTCCTTATCTCTATATTATCGGCGTGCGCAGCGGCTTCGCATCAAATTTTTGAAATCCAGCCTTGCAACTCCTTGTAACGTCGGAAATCCGTGCGACCTATTTTGGGATTGCACGTCCAATTTGCTGCCACCGAGGTCGAGGTCCCGTAAATTCTTTTGGGCGTACCAACCCTGTGCGAAACTCACTGGCAATGCCGCTTCTCGTACCTCCAAGCCTTTGCTAAAGACGTTAAGGTGTCATTTGCGATTGTCAATGCGCAGACTGGAAGAACTTTCACTCCTGGCGCGGTTTTGTTCCGGAAGTTGGCTCTAATGGCCCGGGGACGCATGCAAAAAAATAAGGTCACGGATGCTATTCAAGCTGTCGGGCTTGTACGGGCGTGCCCGGAGACGCGGGACCGTGCCTGGGCAAAGTATGAATTCAGCCTCGCTGGGCAAAAGTTGTCATCACGAGTCCCGGTGGGCAAACCTAAGCAGTTTCCATCCGAGCATGTTCACCACCGATCACCTCCAAAATGCGACTCTTTTGCTCCTTTTTGAGCCCGTATTCGGTGAGAATAGCTTCCAGCTTCTTGGCTTTCTCCTCGGTCTCCCAGAGCCGTTCCAGGTCTAGCCTCAGTCCTTGTCTAACGTAGAACTTAATGAGGGATTGATAGCCTGGCAAATCCTTAGTGGGAGCAACGCGCTTCAGGTCCTCCAAAACATCCAGAGGCATACGAATCGTAATCGGCCGGGTGGGCCGATCTTTACTAGGTATCATCTTTTTCTTCATAGCGAAGCCTCTCTTCTGGAGTGAGTTTACGAGCCGAAATAATGCGCCAGATGTCTTCTTTCTGCTCTACGGCCACCACATAGAGGGATCGGTTGGCTTTCGAGTAACCTATGAAGGCCCAACGTTGTTCTCCCTCAACACTGGCATCCTCCATTTCATAGAGGGGATCAAAGAAGACTTCGCAGGCTTCTTCGAAGGAAACGGCATGTTTCCCAAAATTCGCTTCAGCCTTGTCAGGATCCCAGGTGAATACAAGGTCTTGGAGAATGTACGGCCGATCCATAGATTATTCCCTGTAAATATAGTGTCAATACACTGAAGAAAAGGTTCATAATGGTCAAGTTTTTTCGCGAGAATTAAGAATATGGTGGAAGGCTTTGAGATATTCAGCAGCCTTCCCGAATTCCCGTGGCGTCGCAAAACATTTCCAATCATCCCCCGCCATACTTACCGCAGCCTGCCGATCTGAGAGCATTACCGGAAACGTCCATTGGGGGACGCTCTGGATTCATTACTCCCGTTCACGGAGCCGGAGAAAGAATTCCTTGACAGGCTCCTAGATTGTGCTGAAATCAAACCAGCCTTGCTAATTGAAGACGAAGGACTTGCAACCCGGATCAGGCATCACCCCGGTCTTGAGTGGAAAGCCCTCAATGTCCGAGAGTTCAGGGGTAGGTAATATACCTATAAGACTGAGAATTCTCTGTCCAGTTTTCGGGGTACATTATATGTAGAGCCACGTTGGTTTTCCATTTCAGTAACTAGAGCAACAAGGCGCAGAACACCAATAGCAATGAACGAGGGGCTACATGGAGTCCAAGTTTCCCGATCCTGATAGAATCCTCTATGTTGACGTCGAATTCGTTTCTCAAAAATACGAACAAATCACAGGCATTCCGGCACAGTCGGTCATGACGCGCACAGAAGGGGGGCAACCAGGAATCAAGGCTTTTTTTGCATCCGCTCAAGTGCATACCCAGGAGAGTCGGACCTATCCCATCTCATCCGCCAAAATGCTGGAGGAAATTTTCGACAAACTGCAGAACAAGTACGGTCGAATTGATCTCGACACGTGGGAAAACGGAAAAGGGTCCCGCATCGGATGGATAGCCGGGAACCTGAGTGTAGGTGAGTGGGTTTCGAGCCGGATCACAGGCGGAAAAGAAGAAGAAAAAGAACGCCACAAATATTATGCACTGCATCGCGGTGACAAACTGCTCGGCTTGCTTCCAAAGATGGAGTATTGCTACCCGGGGTTTTCCGATCTCCTCAACTTGTCGGCAGCCCTCATGTCGAATATTGATATCCCGGTAGAAATGCTGGTGCGGATACTCTACTATGCGGAAGTCGGCGGGACATATGCCTGTGTTCCATTGCTCGCGTTTGAAAGTGAGGCGAGTGGAACATGAGAGGAGAAGCACATTAAGGGCATCGAAAACCACCCATGGTTTCTTCATGCCAGCCGCTGCAAGTACCATGGCCACCAGGTTGGCTTCCATGGCTACGGGAATCGGCGACATAGACCGCATTTATCATGCCGCTCCTCCTTGGTTGACTCGCGACCCGCAGGGACTTAAATCCAGTTCAGCGGCTTGTCATCTGGTCGTGTCCTCGATGTGCCCATGTGGCTTGACGAATTTCTCAAGTTCTTTAGTCACGACGAGTCGTCTGTGGCATATGAATTTGGCCGCTCCTTCATCCAAGCCGTGATGGTTTACCCAATCGTCGTCCCAAATTGTGACAGCCTTAAGCGGATCCACATATTCCTTTGGATATTCGAGGAAATCATATATCGCCACAATAGACTGCTCTCCTAAAGGCGCGAACCTTTCGTACCGAAATACTGTGTCGATTGACTCAGCCTGGGAATGTGTTGTTTGACAAGCCAGGGTTGCGGCCTCATCCAATGACCTTGGTACCGGCCAGTCCTTAAGTCCGTAAAAGAACTGGGGAGGGAGAGCGCTCCAAGCCCCCGTGTCCTCGTCTTTAACCGATAGCACTGCAATGAGCTTATGGCGAATCTTCTCCTCCAGAAGCCGATAGGCTTCGATATATTCGGGAACTGTTATTTGCTTGCTTAGGCTGATGGAATAGAGGAGATCTCGGGCAACTCTAATCCAGGTGCTTCTATCATTGTTTTGATCTTTCAGCAAGTCACAGACTTCTTCTAAGCCAGCCTTGGCTTGTTCGAAGAAAAATCGAGAGCGCCTCTCTTCTCTCTCCTTTCCTTGTCTGTCCTTTTCTCGTAGGTACGTGAAAAGAGCCACCAATGCACCGCAACTGATGACAAATGACGAAAGATACTTCAGCCCATCATTCTTTATGGCGTGATTGAACGCGGCAGACGCGTAGTCATGACGAAATAGCTCAAGAATCGCCGGTAGCATGATTCCAGCCGATACGCACGCTATGCCCAGGATAGCTAACATAAGTACCCAGATCATGCCGGTAGTCAAAGACCTACTGATGATTTTGAACATTTGAATCACCCTCTGCTTTTGCTAGGACTTTGTCTCCAGAAATCCTGTCTTGCCCGATCTGTACCAGGTTGTGAAGTAGTGATCCAAGAAAAAAACAGTCTGAGAGGCTCAGGTCAGATATTCTATCGCTGTTCTCCCCGGCTATTCTCACTTCTTATGGAACTTTGACAACCTTATCGTTCCAGACTCACCAGATATCCAAAGGTCAAGTTTCCCCGATACACGAGGACAAGTTTTGATAAGTCCCTCGTATCTTATCTTGGAGGTCAAGGGACACGATACCGATCAATCCAAGACCAAGAAGGCGGCACTCACAGAGCAGACTGAGGCATCAAATAATCAGGAGGGTTTGGAAAGCGGCGGCACGGCGTATCTTACAATCCTTCTGACGTGTCAGAAGAGATTCATAAAGCGGTCCATTCGGCTAACACTTTTCCGCCATTGAGACCGTGCGTCGGGTTGGGTATAATCCGGGGGCGTCCCTACACGGACTGAGAATTCCTCAAGGAATCCAATATGCCTCACAGAATAGAAGTCTCTTTGAAGCCGTCTTTGCCTGACCCTGCCGGCCGCAGACTGTCTGCACGAATAGCCTCGGACCTCGGGTTTATCGTGCAAAATCTGCGCGTGGCGGACGAATTCATCATAGATCGCAACCTCAGCCCCGGCGATCTCGAAGTGATCGTCGAAGAGGTCTTTCAGGACCCCGTCATACAAGACGCTGCGATCGACGAGCCGCTGAAGATACCGTTTGACTGGCTCATCGAAGTCGGCTTTCGACCCGGCGTAACCGACAATGTGGGGCGGACGGCACGTGAGGCAGTGGAAAGGTCTTTGGGGGTGAGACTCCAGAGTGGGGA
>JBKQMK010000102.1:0-23983 GCA_052146735.1 Desulfomonilaceae bacterium
CTTGCTGGTACGCTTACCGTTTCCAAGAGCCATGCAAGAGCTGGGTCACACGGTGCGCGATTGGTCCGGCGGCACACGCATCGGGGAATGTCTGCAACAGTTCACCGCTTTTCGAGGACGTGGGGCGCTAGGGTCGTCCACGGTCGTGATGATACATTCCGACGGATGGGATCGCGGTGACCCGTTGCTGCTGGAAGCAGAAATGGCCAAGATTCATCGGAGGTCGTATAGGGTCATCTGGATCAACCCTCTCATGGGCGGGCCGTCTTACGAGCCGACTTGCAGGGGGATGAAGGCTGCTTTGCCTCACGTGGATTCGTTCCTGCCAGGTCACAACCTCGTCAGCTTGGAACGATTGGCCGGCACGCTGAGAGGCATCTTGTGAGACATTCCGGAATTTCACTCCTCGATGGGAATTGACTGTAATTATTAAACGGGTTAGCCTTGACTTGTATATTGTTACCATATACAATTATTTATTATGAAGGTTGAATTCAGCACTTTTGTCGGTTTTCAGTGGGATAAGGGAAACACTGACAAAAATCTGATCGTACACAATGTTGAGAATTGGGAGTGTGAACAAATATTCTTCAACGAGCCGTTATTCGTTCTGGATGATCCAAAACACTCCACCGCCGAGAAGCGATGGGCAGTTTTTGGCAAAACAGATGCGGGACGTCTCCTTACCGTGGTGTTCACGAGAAGGGGAGAACTGATTCGAGTGATTTCGGCAAGAGATATGAACCGGAAAGAGAGAATATTCTATGAAGAAGGTGGATGACAAAATACCGAAATTCAAGAATGAGGACGAGGAGCGAGAGTTCTGGGCAACTCATTCTCCGTTGGACTATTTTGATTCCAGCAGCGCGAGGAGAGCTTTGTTCCCAAATCTAAAGCCCTCTCTGAAATCAATTTCTATCCGTCTCCCAGCAGATATGCTGGCAGAACTCAAAGCTCTGGCCAACAAGAAGGACGTCCCTTACCAGAGTCTAGTAAAGATATACTTGGCCAGGCAGATTGCGCTTGAACGAGCTACTCTCAGTTCGTGAGCATCAGGAATCGGCACCGACTTTCCAGCAAGCTGTTAAATCAACGGCTGCGTTTGTCATCGATGTCAAAGCTGACAAGCGATTTGGCTCGCCTGTCTAACCATTCAAGGAGGCGGCCAAATGCTGGAGGTATCATGAGTAGAGGAGACATGCCATGACTAGCTTACCTGACTTGACTGGAGAGCTTACCAGTAAAGCCAAGGATATCTTTGACAAGATGCTGGCGAAACGGAAGGCCCAGGGCACCGGATTGCGCGGCTTGTACATTCCACTAATGAATCACCCTGAATTAGCCCAACTTATCGAGCAACTGGGATACTATCTCAAGTTCGAAGGCAAGCTGCCAAGAGACGCGTATCAATTCATTGTGTTATCTATGGCTCGAAGAACCGGCGTAGCTTTCGAATGGGTGGATCATCTGGAGCCTGCCAGGGCGGCCGGCTTGAGTGATACGCTGATAGAATCCATCCTCAAGTCCGATCGTGGCTCAATACCTCATCCGTACTCTGTAATCCTTGACACAATGGATGTTGCGCTGGAGTTCAAATCCATCCCGGAGAATATTCAGAATGAAATGATTAAGCTTTATGGAGTGCCGGGCCTGCTGGAAATTGTAACCCTGTGCGGGTTTTATCAAGCAGTCGGCGAGATAACCCAGGCATTCGATGTGCCTCTTCCTGAGGGTGTAATGAACCCTTTTTGAGATTCTTTTGGTTCGGAATCGCTGGAGCAGGTTCGCAATGCACAAGATTGAAATCGCGGTAAAAGCAGGGCTGCTGATCATATTGACCCTTTGCCTTTCAGGAGCCTTTGCGGATCAAAGTGAAGCTTTGGTAGAAGCTGCCCGCACGGGCGATATGAAGCAGGTGAAGGACTCACCGCAGCAAGGAACTGAAGTCAACAAAAGAGACAAAGATGGCACGACACCACTAATGTGGGCTGCCGGGGAGGGTTCCCCGAAAGCGGTGGCAGCCCTGCTGGACAAGGGTGCCGAGGTCGATGCAAAGGACAACAAAGATCGCACACCGCTTATGTCTGCTGCGTACAGAGGCTACTTGGACGTAGTTAAACTGCTGCTCCAACAAGGCGCGGACATCAAGACCAAAGACAAAGACGGCTTGACGGCGTTGATGTTCGCCGCTTCCGGACAGAACCTGAAGGTCATTCATGCAGGAGTCAAAGACGGCAAGGCGGTCGTGACGTATGGTGATTCCGGCGGCACCCTCGACGTGATCAATGTGCTCATCGAAAAGGGGCTTGACGTCAACGCAGGAGACAAAGACGGGTACACACCGCTTATGACTGCTGCTTATAACGGCCACCTCCCAGTGGTCAAACTGCTGATCGAAAAGGGCGCGGATATCAATGCCAAGACGAAGGAAGGCAAGACGGCTCTGAGGGTGGCTCAGGCACAAGACCATGCCGATGTAGCGACATTCCTGAAAACACATGGAGCGAAGGAATAGAATCGCCGTGATAGCTAATGGCGGAGACCGCAGAGTGCGCAGAGAAAGGTCCAAATATCTGTCCCCCTGCGACCTCTGCGGTCTCTGCGGTAATAGATCTTTCGCCTTCGCTCTTTACGGGTCCCCAAAAGTAGTTACCAATGCCCAGAAAACCGCCTTGACTGTGGTGTCAAGAGTGGCGTATGCTCGAAACTGGGCTGAAATCAAGTCATTCGAATGAAGACACCCCGGATTGGGCAGATAAGGCCGTCTTTAGGGAGGAATGGTTGCAGTGACGAGATATCTTTACTTTTTGGGAGTGGCTGTACTTGCTTGCTTTTCTGTCTCTACCGCCTGCGCAGCGGGAAACGTGGGAGCAGGACAGCCGGAAACCACCGTTCCGGCGATTATAGCGCCGTCAACGGATCCCTCTGCCATTGACCCCCCAACCATCACTGTGAAAAACATTTTCCCGCTGTATAGAGAGCCCAAATTACCGGGTGAAGGGATTTGGGTGAGGGAAGATATGTCCAGAGGGCATGACCAGGCCGACTACATCTATCGCACCTTTTACCGCCCGAGTGGAGACTTCCCAAATGCGATAGTTTACATGATGCTGCTCAATATGAATCATATTTCGGCAAAACTGTATCTTGGCTCCGCTGAACCATACAAGGGAGAGTCTCCCTCCAGAATTGAAGAGTCGATTCAACCGTATCTCTTGGCCGTCACCAATGCCCTGTGGCCGACCAGACACTCGGGGCCGAGCGGGATAATCCTCGGGGGAGAGGTCCTCAAGGAAATGGCGCCGGGGGTTGCGACCTTGGTTGTCTACAAGAATGGATCAGTTGATATTGTTGAATGGAACGACCAAATCCCGGTATCAGAAGTTCAAGACGCTCGGCAGTTACAGCATTTGATAGCAAAAGAAGGCAAGATCGTGACTTCCGTGGTGAGAAGAGGCCGGATACTATCCGCGGAGATTGGGCTTGGTTCCTTGCTCGACGAGGATCAGCCGGTCGTCGCGGTCCCTGCCAGCGCCCCGGGAGAGAAACCTTCACACAAGCTTAATTTTACTTCGGGCGACCTCTGGTTTCTGGCCACGCGCAGCGCGTTTGGAATACGCCCTGATGGAAACCTCGTCTTTGCTGTGGGGCATCATATCAATACCTCTGATCTCGCGAAAGCACTCGTGCTTGCCGGGTGCGTCCGAGCAATCCACGGAGACGCCAATCCCGGCAATGCTGTAGGAGTCCTCTATTTCACCGACGGCAATGGAAAAATCGTTAAGAAAGACAGGTTATCCCCTCTTCAGGACAAGAGCACTGTTGAACGATACTTGAAAGGAAGCTATCCGAAAGATTTCGTGGCGTTTTTTAGACGCTGAACGACAGCTAGACAACCACGACCTGGGCTCGTAGCCACCAGGGACTTCCGATGCCCGAATCCGCGAAAAGAAAACTCAGCGCAAAACAGATCCTCGCGGATATTCGTTCGGGTAGGGATGCATCCGAGCTGAAGCACAGGCACGGTCTGTCGGACAATTCGTTCGGATATGTGCTCAGGCAACTGTCAACTGCAGGACTTCTGACCGAATACGAAATTCGCCGATTGCAACCTCTCCGCGGCTCGTCCAAACCGCCTCACGAAATGCCTGGCCAGCCACAATGGCGATGCCCCGCTTGTAATGCTCCGCAAGCCACGGAAGCGAGTGAGTGCCCAGTGTGCGGCGTCGTGGTGGCGAAGTTTGTCGAGCGCCAGGAGCAACGAGATCACGCAGAGAGTGTCGCACCTCGTTTCACGCGAGATCCTGATCCGGGTGGCGGGAAAGGCTGGATGCCTGTTATTTTGAGCATCGTGGTCTTCGCGCTTATCGGAGGCGCTGTACTGGTCTGGTCTTCGCATCGAGCAAAGGAGAAAACCAATCTTGCGGCACTGGATCTGAGGACTCCATCCTCTCAGGAAGTCGAGAGCGAAGCAGGCCAGTCTCAGGAAGACTCCAATGACTTGGAGAGCACGGACATAGACTCCTCTGAAGTCAAAATCGAAGACGGCCCAGGAAGAATTGAAGCCCCTCCGCCAATTGTCGCTCTCCCAAAGGAGGTCCCCGCCCGGCAGGCCGAGCCTTCTCGGGAAGCACCACTCCCCCCTTCCGAGACACCCAAGTACGTTACCGGCGTATTGAGGCAATTTGCGTCCGGCGACTTCAAGAAAGAAGTAGTCGAGGCGTCGAAAACATACCCGGTCCTGTTTCAGTTTTACAGCAATACTTGAATACCGTGCAGGCGGATGGAATCCGTCCTCAATGAGGTTGCAAGAGAGACAAAAGGTCGGGCCGTAGTAGGATTGGTGATGACAACCGATCGGGAATTGGTACGAACTTTCGGAATCAGGAAGATACCGACGATTTTCATAGTACGCAACGCTCAGATTACGGCATCTTTTGTAGGGATGATCCCCAAGGCGAAAATAGTACAACTCTTAAGGTAGGCGTTCAAAAGGAAAGAAGTCCCGCCTTCAGCGGAAAGCAATCTGGCCGACTTAGTGCCAAAGACTGCTTCGGGCTGTGCCCTCGCAATGACAATTTTCGGCCCTGGCCGAGCCGCTGGCCCTCTGGTGTGTCAATCTCGTGGCCAAACGGATATTGCTATTGGCAATTACTTTAATTATTGACAATTTACGCCTTTATCTTTAACCTGTTAACGAAAATACCCTGTCTCGAAAAGGTTACGGCGCCATGTACGATATCGCCTACAAAAACGATATGAGCATTGATGAGAGGGTGATGATGGCAATCGTGCGGGTCGCCGAGCGCTTCAAAAAAAACTCGTCAGCCCTATTCAAGAACTGGGGCCTGACGTTCCCCCAATATAATCTGCTCAGGGTCTTAGACGCCTCGGAGAACGGCCAAAACACGATGAGGAACGTCAACAGAATCCTGTTGGTTTCGAGCGCCAACATGACGGGCATTGCCAAGAGATTGGAAAAAAACGGGTTCATTATCAGGAGGAGCGATCCAAGCGATGACCGCTTGAAAAGGCTGCAAATCACACCGGAAGGAATACAGGTGTTGAAGAATATTTCCGATTACAAAGAGCGAAGCATGAAGAAATACCTGATGAAGTATTCCGATGAAGAAAAATCCGCGCTCCTGGAAACACTACGGGAAATCCTCAGACAAACAAAGAACAAACGACAACCCTTTTAGTTCGCAAACGCCCAGCGAGACTCTGGATGCGCCGAGAGCCCGGAGGGGAAATAGCTTAAAGTCAGGCTGATAAGCCGGCGGTCACCGTGCCGGGACGAGGATCAGCTTCAATGTCGGGGACCGGCATGGCTTGTAACAATTACACGTTAGAAAAAAGAGAACGGATTGCTCTGCTGTCTCTGCGATCTCAGCGGTGAACGGTTACTTCTTAATTTTCAGGCCTTCCCCGCGTCTCTGTAGCGAGTTCTGAGCACTCTATGGAGGATCTTTCCGGTGGCAGTTCTTGGCATCTCCTCATCTGCTATGAACTCGATGCTCTTCGGGCGCTTGTATCCAGCGATCTTGCCTCGCGCAAAATCGATAATGCCTTGGGCCAAATTCTTTCCCGGCTCATGTCCCTCATTCAGCACTACAACGGCCTTGATCGCTTCCCCCCATTTTTCATCCGGTACACCGATGACTGCGACGGATTTAACGGCTTCATGAAACCGGAGCACGTGTTCCACTTCTGAGGGATAGACGTTTTCGCCCCCTGTGATAATCATGTTCGCCTTCCTGTCAACCAGCGTGTAGTACCCGTCTTCGTCACGTCTTGCCAAATCACCTGCGGAAAACCAGTCTCCTTCAAATGCTCCCTTTGTCCTTTCCGGATCCTTCAGATACTCCTTGAAAACGCATGGCGCTCGATAAAATAATTCTCCAACCTCCCCGTCCGGCACCTCATTTCTATCTTCGTCCAGGAGTTTAATCCGGTCGGTCCCAAAAATTTCTTTGCCAATTGAGCCGAGTTTCCTCAATTGGTCTTCCGGTCGCAGCAGAGTTCCCAGTCCTCCTTCTGTGCTTCCATAAGCCTCCCAAAGCTCCGCATTTTTGAAATAGTCCATGATGGCGAGCTTAAGATCTTTGCTCGCGGGAGCCGAAGAGATCAACAGTTGCCGAACAGAAGAGACATCCGCTCGCTCCTTAACACGGTCAGGTAAATCCAGAATCATCCGGTAATGGGTGGGAACCAATGAGGTGAAAGTGATCCGATATCGACCGATAGTTTTCAGCAAAATTTCGGGATCAAAGCTCACCATATTGAGGACAAACACCGGCGCCGTGACCAGCGTATAAGGGAATGAGTATTGTATCGAATTTACATGGCACATGGGCATCACGAGCATCACTTTGTCAGTCGGGCGCACGCCCATATTGATATTGCTCAACAAATAATGGGCTATATGGCTCTCATGGGTTCGTACCACCCCCTTGGGGCGCCCCGTAGTGCCGGAGGTGTACATGATGTTCCAAACATCATCCCCGCACACCAAGCAGTCCGGCTCATCCGGTGAGGCCTTTGCCAGAAGCTCTTCGTACTGGACGTACCCGTCAGGCGCAGGCCCGTCTCCGAGATAGATGTACGCATCCCCAGGAATTTGGAGTTTGTCTTTGATACTATCTATCAGTTCCACAAAAGGCTCCTCAACGATAAACCCTTTGCATTCCGAGTGATTGACTATGTACTCAATTTCGGGCGCGGCCAAACGAAACATGATCGGAACCACTACTTGGCCACCCTTGGCACAGCCTGCATAGATATCCATCCATTCCCCACGGTTGTAGGAAATGACGGCAAACGTATCTTTAAGCCCTATTCCCAAGTCTTGCAGGCCGTTTGCAATACGGTTGGACCTCTCGTTCCACTCCAGGAATGTGCATTCTCGGCTGGTGTCCTGCCATCCCAGTTTCTTCGGATAGTTGATGGCATTCATCTTTAAGACAGTACCCACGTGCGGCCATTTACTGCTGGTCATCCCGAAACCGTCCTTGTTAAAGTAAGGCTATTGCTATTTGCGCAAATAACTGTCCTCAATTGCCTTCACCAAATTCGTCATGGCTATATAGAAGGGTGTAGATATGCCGAATTCCCGTGCATATTCAACAACTTTTCCGCCCAAGAAATCAATTTCCGTCGGTGTCTTATGGGCGATGTCGTAGCACATGGAATCTTTGTGAGCGCCCACCTTTGCGAGATATTCCAAGGCGTTTCGAACATATTCGTCCCCCAGGTCATAGCCCGCGGCCTTTGCCACGGCAAGGACTTCCGTGAAGCAGTTCTCTGCTATTTCTCTGGTGGGAGGAAAATCCAGGACCTCTTTCAAGGTCCTGTCGGTGACTGCACATATTGAGGCCATGGTGCATTTCATCACCATTTTCTTCCAAACGTACAGCTTGATATCATCGACACACTCCGTGTCCAAACCGCTATTGGTCAACATTTGGGCGATTCTTGAACCAAGTTTCTTGTTATTCTCCGTCAAGCTTCCCAAGTGATTGGGTCGATTGAAAAAGGCCATTTCAATTTCACTCGGCCCCTTCAAGGAAACGCCATAGTTCAATGACATTCGGAAGGCTGCATCCGCGCCGAAGGCGTCCGCAACGACATCCTCCGTGCCGAGGCCGTTATGGGTGCTCACGATCTTTGTTCCCTCCCGGAACACCCCCTTCAGCTCTTCCAGAACCTGTGCGAGATGAAACGTTTTCGTGGAAAGAAATATAAGATTTGGATCGAGGTTTTTCATCATCCCGATGCGGTCGAAGAAATGGCGAACAGGAACTTGGTAGTTCACCTCTCCTGAGATTTTGATTCCGTTTTTTCTAATGTGTTCTCCCAAACCGGGTCTAGGATCGACGAGAATGGTCTCGGGATCCTGGTTGAGCAGGGCCGCGGCCAAAACCGCGCCCGTCGCTCCAACCCCCACTACTGCAATTCTAAGATCATCCATGATTGGTTCCACCTCTCGTCTCGTTCTCTCCGAATGTTCACCGCGGAGATCGCCGAGAACGCAGAGAAAAGCAATGTCCTTTTGGGAAAGTCCCATGTACGCGGGTACGGCGTAGCGGATTCGAGTCTGTCACACTGCAGATCTTCATCTGCCGGGCAGGATATCCCGATCACCTATTTGATCTTGTCTAAGCCATTTCTGTTCTCCGCGTTCTCGGCGATCTCCGCGGTGAATCCTGGGCCTGGCAAATCCCGACAAGCATTCACTTAAATGTTGATAGTTAACATGTTAACTAATCAGGTTTAAGTTACTCAGCGACGGCAATTTTGTCAAGCCATTTTTGGTCTCCGTTGTAAGCCTTCAGTTATCCGTGGCTAAAGACTGTCATTGTGAGCGCAGCGAAGCAATCTCCTTCACCGCTACCCTCCATGCAGCAATATTGATTAATATTCGGCTTTTTGTTAGCATCAATTCCTTGGAAAAGCCGATGGAACCAGCGATATCGGCCCACCTCGATTCTGACCGCAAGGTTTCTTACAATGAAAAAGGCCACCTTCAAGATTCGCCGAAAAATCATTTTGGCCTTCCTTTTCTGCTTTCTGTCTGTTCTGGTTTTTGCGGCTCTGAGTTTTCAGATCCACAGAGAGATCGGACATAGATTGAGGCTCGTGGAAGTCGCAGACGATCTGGTGAACAACATTCTCGAAATACGCAGATTTGAAAAGAATTTCTTCCTCTATAAGCAGCAACACAGCCTCGACGAAGCCGCATCATATGTGGACGGGGTAGAGAGACTCTATAGGGAACATGAGAAGAGCATTCTCAGGCTGACTCAAAAGGGCACAGAATCGCTATTTCCAGGGACATTGGCTGACTACAAACAGACACTTTCTCAAATTCAGGCCAGCCTGAAATCTGCGTACACGGGAGCGCCGCAGTCCGACATTACCGGCCTGGAAGAATCTTTGCGCGGCACCGGCCAGAAACTTCTAGATATAGCGGGCCAGTGGGCTAAAGAGGAACGGGCAAAGATAGATCGGCTCTTCCGCAGCGCACTGTATCTATTTATCGTTTCAATGGGGTTTTTCTGCTTCCTCGGAATTCTTGTCGCCGTTTACATCTCAAGATTGATGACCAGGCCCTTGATCCAAATGCAGCAGGCCATGGACAAGATCGCGGACGGCGACTTCACGCCTATCCTTGAAGATGAATGCCGTTCGGAGGAATTTCTACCTCTGTTTCGCGCTTTCAACAGGATGATACACGAATTGGAGGAACGCCAGGAGCAGCTTGTACAGGCGAGAAAAATCTCGGCAATAGGGACTTTTACCTCAGGGATTGCCCATGAGCTTAACAACCCGGTCAATAATATCGTTCTTACCGCAGAGGCATTCAAGGAGGATTTTGGTGAACTGGACCACGACGAGGCGCTGGGAATGATTCAGGACATCCTGACTCAGGCGGACAGGGCTTCTGAGATAGTGAAGAATTTGCTCGATTTCTCAAGATCGGAACGCCCCGAAATGGTTTCCATAGCTATTGGTTCGGTGATTGAAGAGACTCTCAAGTTGGTGGGCAACCAGATGCTCGTATCCAATGTGGAGGCAGAAAAGCACATTCCTGAACACTTCCCTTGTGTTCGCGGAGACTACAAGAGCCTGCAACAAGTGTTCCTGAACCTCTTTATCAATGCCATCCACGCAATGCCCGAAGGCGGAAAGTTGAGCGTAAGAGGCTCCCTTTCCGATGGCGACAAATTTCTTCACATAGAAGTGGCAGACAACGGCGTTGGGATTGAGCCCGAGCATATTCCACGTATCTTCGATCCCTTTTATACTACGAAAGACGTTGGAAAAGGGACCGGTCTCGGACTTTCGGTCACCTACGGAATATTGCAAAAGCACGGAGGCAACATCGAGGTCCATAGCGAAAAAGGGCGAGGAACAACCTTCACGATCATTCTCCCCGCTGAGTCCGACGAAACACGGCCATCCGGAGCAAGCCATGCACATAGCAGTGGTTGACGACGAAGCCATCGTAAGAACTCGACTTCAAAAGGCGCTCGCCAAAGAAGGTTACGCAGTACATACGTACGGCTCGGGGGAGGAATTCCTCGATAGCCTGGAAAGCACCCAATACGATCTCGCGTTTCTGGACGTTGTCCTTCCCGGAATGAATGGCATCGAGATTCTCAAGCAAGTGAAGAACCGTTTTCCGGAAACGGAAGTGATTCTCATCACGGGCTACGCTTCAATTGACTCCGCGATTCAAGCTGTCAAACTTGGCGCCTTTCATTATGTTTCAAAGCCTTTCAAATTGGAGGAGATCAGAAACCTTGCACACAAGGCCCTGGAGCACAGGAGATTGCTCTTCGAAAATCGCGACCTCAAATCCCGACTGGAGGCCAGTGAGGGTTTGGGCGAAATGATCGGGGTCAGCCCGATCCTGAGAGAAGTCTTTCGCATGGTCAACAAGGTGGCGCCCCTTGATTGCAATGTTTTGATTCAGGGCGAAAGCGGAACGGGCAAGGAATTGGTAGCACGTTCGATTCATCGGGAGAGCCGACGCAGGGACAGGCCTTTCGTTGCATTCAATTGCGGCGGATTTACAGAGGAGCTGATCTCCAGCGAGCTTTTCGGCTATGAGCGCGGGGCGTTCACCGGGGCTGCAGCTACCAAAATAGGAATACTCGAAACCTCCCACGGAGGCACCGCCTTTATGGATGAAATAGGCGACATGCCTTTGGCCATGCAGGGGAAATTGCTGCGGGTGATCCAGGAAAAAGAGATTATGAGGGTCGGGGGCAACAAACCCATTCAATTGGACCTACGGTTCATTGCAGCTACAAACAAGGACCTCAAGAGAGTCGTCCAGGAAGGGAGATTCCGGGAGGACCTGTTCTTTCGTCTCAACGTAGTGCAGATCGCCCTGCCCAGCCTTGTGCAACGAAAAGACGACATTCCGCTGTTGATAGGCCACTTCCTTGAGAAGTACTCTCACAAATTCTCCAAAAAGATCCGCGGTACTAATTCCGCTGCTCAACAGATTCTCCTTGCCTATACGTATCCCGGTAACGTCCGAGAATTGGAGAATATCATTGAGCGGGCTGTGGCATTGGCTGAACACGAGACTGTGACTGTAGACGATCTACCGGTGGACCTTCGGGAATACTCTGTAATCCCGTACGGGAAATGGCCGACATTGGACGAGCAGGAACGTGAGTACCTGGAGAAGGTCCTCGCCTCTACTGACTACAATCTTGGGCAATGTGCCAGGATATTGGATCTCCCTCGAACCACCCTCTGGCGAAAGATGAAGAAGTACGGACTATCAAAACCAGCGTGAAAAGCAGGCTTCCCGCCTGATGGCACAGGCTGCTGAACCATTGGTCGCGAAAACAGATGGCACCATGAACCATCCAGCGGCATTCGGCCAGTAGCACCGGCATCCTGCCGGTAAACATTCAGGAACCGGCAGGATGCCGGTGCTACTCTTCCTGGACTATTGCCAGACTTTTGTCCGTTTTACATGAAAGTGCGTGGGGATTGATGGGAATTTGGTGCATGGATGTGTTCCGCGTCCCGCGGGATTCATCCGTGCACGGACGAGCCTGACGGCACGTCCGTGGCACCCCTAGCCCAATTTCGGCGAGGTGTTGGGTGTGCCCCTAACCGATTTTCACTTTCTGATGCCAATGCGCTTTCTGAAAGGCAATACGAATTCGCTTTCCAACCGTAACAGACCCGCGTGTCTGCCCGCTTTTTGGGCGCACACGCAGGTACGCGCCGTACCAAGGCCATGTCACTTCGTTGAACGCGAATTGGTATGAGGGCAACCCGTATCACCATGTCATTGCAAGGAGCCATTTTGTCTCAGAGATCAGGCAATTATCGCGGGCCGTTTCCACGTTCTTCACCGCCGACCGCTACTATTTGACGGGCCGCCACGGCGGGATATGCTCCGACATAGCTGAAATTGGTTTTTTTTGCTTCTTGGTCGTTCTGCCGGTTTGTATCGCTGAGGAGAGGAGTGTTATGCGGAAACCGTATGACATTTCGAATTGGGGCGAAATGCGCCTCAAGACATTGATAAAAACAGGTTTACGCGAAGACGGAAGCAGCGTATTATCGGTAAGCAAAACCCAAAAGAAGGTTAATTTGGAAAAGATGTAAACAGAAGTTGGGCTGAATAATAGGAAGGGTTACATGACCAGAAGCAGCAAACAACTCAGTAATCCTTTTTCGACCGGTGGCGGTGGCGCGCATTTCGAGGCACATGTTCAGGCATTTTTTGTCGCACTAATGCTCACCGGGGGTTTTGCTCCTTGTTTGCCGTGCTGTCCAATTAGCAAGATAATGCTACAGGGGAAATTTGCCGGGTATGATACCGATGATCTGATCGTTTTTGTCGAGAATCCGGGCAGTGACCAGAAGCGGAAAATTCTTGGTCAGATTAAGCACTCCATCAGCATCACTGAAAAAGACAAAGTATTCGGTGAGGTTATTCACGCTGCGTGGAGCGACTTTAACAATGCCAGCCTTTTTGCCAGAAATAACGACGTAATAGCACTTATTACCGGTCCGTTAAGCGCAACAGATGTGAACGATGCGCGTACCATACTTGAATGGGCAAGGCGCTCGGAAAAGTCGGAAGAATTGATAAGAAAAGTAACTTTAGCTAAGTTCAGCAGTAAGCAAAAACAAAACAAATTACAGGCATTCAAAACAAATCTGAGAAACGCCAATGGTGGCAATCCTGTTTCGGACGAAATTCTTTTTGAATTTCTGAAACACTTTCACATTCTCGGTTATGACTTGGATATCAAGGCCGGAGTCACTTTATCGCTGCTGCACTCTCTGATTGGTCAATATACACAGGATGACATTCCGTCTTTGTGGTCTCGGCTCGTCGAAGAGGTACAAGATGCCAACAAGAACGCAGGCACCATTACACGAGAAAGTCTTCCTGAGGATTTACAGGTTCCCTTCAGACAGCGGCCCTATGCGGTCATCCCCCCTGAATTTTCTTCCGGTCAGCTACCGGCGCCCAAACGGGAATGGAATCAGCACGAACTCGCTTCGGATCTAGTAATTGCCAATCTTATTGGCGCGTGGAACGAGAAGAGCGAAGCTGATCTCAAAATCATTCGTCAACTGATCAACGAAGAATACACCACTTGGATTCTCAAAATTAGGGAGATACTGCAACTGCCAGATAGTCCTGTTGCCATGAAAAACGGGCGCTGGCGTGTTACCGAACGCAAGGAATTGTGGGAGGCATTAGGTGCACGGCTTTTCGATGACAACCTGGACAGCTTTAAGCAGTGTGTTGTCGGCGTCTTGACAGAGCGCGATCCTCAATTTGATTTGCCTGTCGACGAACGCTATGCCGCAAGCATTCATAGGAAGGTGTTGAAGCATTCACCTGACCTGCGGAAGGGCATGGCTGAAAGCCTGGCACTTCTCGGTAATCAGCCAGACGTGCTGACTAACTGCTCACAGAATATGCCAGAGACCATTGCGGTTCTGGCTGTTCGCGAAATATTTGAGACGGCCGACTGGGTGCTGTGGGGCAGTTTGAATAATCTAGTCCCGGTCATAGGGGAGGCAGCCCCCGAAGAGTTTTTGAGCGCGGTTGAAAATGCATTACAGAAATCGCCCTGTCCCTTCGATCACCTTTTCTCGCAGGAGGGCGCTGGCATCAGCGGCAGGAACTATCTTACAGGGCTGCTTTGGGCGCTGGAAACCCTCGCTTGGGACGAGAAGTTTCTTGTCCGCGTGGCCGTAATTCTTGGTGACCTTGCCATCCATGACCCTGGCGGGAATTGGGCTAACCGACCTGCAAATTCCCTTAGGACGATTTTCCTTCCATGGCTTCCTCAAACCACGGCGCCTATCGATAAGCGGAAGGTGGCATTGCAAACACTTCAAAAGGAGGTTCCGGCAGTTGCATGGAAAGTCTTGCTCAGCTTGCTGCCAAATCAACACCAGCGTTCGCCGGGCGCTCATAAACCTTCATGGCGTAATACCATCCCCGATGACTGGGAAAAGGGCGTTACCCCGAAGGAGTATAACAAGCAGGTTTCCATTTACGCCAAACTCGCGGTTTCGATGGCAAGCCATGACATGGCAAAACTCAATGAGCTTGTTGGTCACCTCAATAGCCTGCCAAAGCCTTCTCTCGACAAAACCTTGAAGCACCTATCATCGAAAGCTGTCTGCAATAAACCAGAAGACGAACGTCTGGCGCTTTGGACTGGCCTGACCGCGTTTGCCTCTAAACACAGACGCTTTGTCCACGCAAAATGGGCGCTGAGCTCTGACATCATTTCAAAAATCGAGGCTGTTGCTGGAAAACTCGCTCCCAAGAATCCGTTAAATCTTCATCGCAGGCTGTTTGGTGGCGGTGGCTTAGATTTCTACGAAAAAAATGACAACAGACAAAATCAGGTACAGAAGCTAGAAGAATGTCGTCGCCAGGCAATAGAGGATATCTTGGCTTATGGCGGAATGGATTCGGTGATCCTCTTTGCTGAATCTGTTGAGTCACCATCTCATGTCGGTCATTCCCTTGGTGTTATCGCCGAAGCAAAAATTGATGCGACCATACTTCCGGCCCTTTTGGATTCAAAGGACAAGAAACTCTCACAATTCGTTAGCGGCTATACCTGGACTCGGCAACGTCGCCATGGTTGGGAGTGGGTCGACGGATTAGATAAATCGGGCTGGTCAGTCACGCAAATCGGTCAGCTTTTGAGCTATCTGCCCTTTACGGAAGAAGCCTGGAACAGGGTGGCTGCGTGGCTTGGAGAGTCTGAAAGAGAGTACTGGAGCAGAGCAGACGCCAATCCGTATCAAGCAAATGGCGACATCGGAACTGCCATAGACAAATTGATTGAGTACGGCAGACCCCATGCCGCGATCGATTGTTTGTATGGAATGCTCTATCATAAAGGCTCGCTGGATAAGTCTCGAAGCGTGAAAGCCCTTCTTGCTGCCGTATCTTCAGAGGAATTTGCATACTCGGCGCACGAATATGAAATCGTTGAGCTTATAAAAGCTTTGCAAAATGACTCAGGTACTGATCCTGACGATCTTTTCCGGGTCGAATGGGCGTACCTGACTTTACTGGATCGACATAGCGGCGCTTCACCGAAGCTATTGGAAAATCGCCTCGCCTCCTACCCAAAGTTTTTTTGTGAAGTGATACGTCTCATTTATCGTTCAAATAAGGCAGACAAATCCCATAAAGAGCCCAGCGAAAAGGATAGATCCATAGCCGCTAACGCATGGAAACTTCCCCATGAATGGCGCACACCGCCTGGTACCCAACCCGATGGTTCATTTTCGCAAGAGCAATTTACGCAGTGGCTTGAATTTACCAAGGCGGCTTGTGCTGAGTCTGGGCATCTTGAAGTAGCCCTTACACATGTGGGACAGGTTCTTTTTTACTGTCCACCTGATCCGGATGGCTTGTGGATACATCAAACGGCCGCCGATGCACTCAACGGTAAAGATGCCGAGGAAATGCGAGACGGCTTCAGCTTGGAAGTTTTTAACTCACGCGGGACTCACTGGGTTGATCCAACTGGAAAACCGGAACGGGAGCTTGCCGAACAGTACAGACAAAGGGCCGATGAGGTTGAGAACGCAGGATATCAGCGTTTCGCTGCCACGCTCAGGAATGTGTCGGAATCTTATGACCGTGATGCTAAACAAATTGTCGCTGAACATAGTGTCTCAGATTCAGACAATGAGTGATTTAGCCTGCCCAGGAAATCGCTCCAGCGACGGCACTAAAGCGCGCACGCTGAACTCAAACATTAGACCGCTACTCGAATGTCCAATGCTTGAGGGTGCCGCTACTTCTTGACCCTTCTCCGGTCCTTCTATCGGATACATTGGTCGGCCAGGACCACACCGATTTCTCGCCACCCTTGTGCGGAACACATCAACAATCCTTGGATTTCACATCATATTTCATAATGAAACATTGCTGAACTGCTTTGTGCCAGCCATTCTCGTCACACGCGGGTCCATTGTTCCATTATGAAACAAAAACTCTGCCCGTTCACTGTACTCCCCCTGGTAAGCCCCCTATTTTGCAGCATATTATAGTCTGGCATTAAAAGTGCTTATAAGGGGACGGAGAGTTGAACATGGGCAAGAAAGTCCTTGTAGCTGTCAATCCAGATTCCGTCGCTTATCACTCGATCTTTTATGGGATCCAGTTGGCCGCTCGAATAGAGTCTTCGCTCTCTTTGATCGTGGTGTCCTCCTCGAAAATCCCAAGCAGCGCCAGAGGATCAACGGGCGTCACTCAAGACTTCGACAGTAGCCAGTGTCCGTGGCTGGATCGAGTGCTGAACGAGAGCCAGCAAGCCGGGGTGAAGCTGGAGATTTTTTTCAGCTCCGGTGACCTTTTTGACGAATTGATCACATTTGCTAGGTCTCAACCGTCGATTCAGTTCATCGTCTTAGCCTCGCCCCAGGATTCGGGCGGCAAGGAGGGATCGAGCCCGGGCCCGCAACTTAGGCACCTTCACAGCGAATTCCAGGGCGAGATTCTACTTGTTCAGACGGGCGGACACATAACTCGTGTTTCTGATCTCCATCTTTAAGGCGTTATGAGGGAGACCATGGTATGAGTTGGAGCATCTATCTGCCGATTGCCGGAAGCAGCGTAAACATCCTGATCCTTCTGGGTTTGGGTGGAGCTGTGGGTTTTTTATCAGGGCTCTTTGGAGTGGGAGGGGGCTTCCTCATGACTCCACTGCTGATCATGGTGGGCATCCCGCCCACTGTGGCCGCGGCCTCTGATTCCAATCAGATTGTGGCCGCGTCCGCGTCAGCGACTTACGCTCACTACCGAATGGGGAATGTCGACTTCAAGATGGGAATACTGCTCCTAGTGGGTGGTGTCGTGGGCGGCACCCTGGGGGTGGAGCTCATTAAAGTTCTTCGCAGTAGCGGAAACGCGGACTTTGTCATCAAGATAACGTACGTGGTGATGCTAGGGGTCGTCGGATTCTACATGTTTTTGGAAAGCTTGCAGAACCTGCGGAAACCGACCCAGGAGGTCGAAGAGGCCAAGCCGTCAAAACCCTCTCTTTACTTGCGCATGATCAGGGCGCTTCCTTACCAGATGAAGTTCGCGAAGTCGGGTGTCACGTTGTCGCCTCTGCTCCCTCTGATATTGGGGGCTTTTGTCGGCATCTTGGCAGCCATTATGGGAGTTGGAGGCGGATTCATCATGGTCCCCATAATGGTGTACATGTTGCGGATGCCCATGCACGTGGTGGTCGGGACGAGCTTGTTTCAAATACTTTTCACCTGTGTTGACGTAACCATAATGCAGTCCGTTACAAACCACACAGTGGATCTCGTGCTCGCCATCATCCTGTTGTTAGGGTCTACAATAGGGGCTCAATTCGGTGCCCGCCTCAGCCGAAGGCTGAAGGGGGATCAATTGAAGATACTGCTGGCATCCCTGGTTCTGGTCGTTATGATCCAAATGTTCCTTGGCTTGATCCTTTCACCTGACATAATGTTGGCATACAAGGGGGGACACTGAATTGCACCGCAAAGCAAATCCGTGGAAGGTGTTCATGCTTCTCGTGGGAGTTGCGTTGGCAATCGGACTTCCCTCACTTGCGGCCTCCGCTCCTGAGAAGCTGCAAGTTACGCCCACCGAACTGGCCATAAATGAGTTTTTCGAAGGCTCCCAGATAACGGTTTCGGCCGATATACCCAAAGGGGATGACGTAATAATAGAGTTCAGAGGACCGGCGCTGAAAGATCAGTTGATGCGTAAGGGACGCCGCGGCGGACTGTGGATGAACGTGGGCGAAATTGAGGTCGAAGGCGCGCCTTCTTTGTACCTGTTCATGAGCACCGATCCGAAGGTCTTGTCAGCTTCGAATAACCCTGATACCGAGTGGGGGTACGGGGCGTTGCAGAAGCAGGTGAAATTTTCCGGCTCCGCACCTATAGAAGACTCTGCCGAGGTTTTTCAGCAATTCCTGAAGCTGAAGGAGAGCGGCGGTCTATACGGCGTCTTCCCCGGATCGATAAAGACGCTGCCCGGAGCCTCTGCCGATCGTTCCATTATCGAAGGGAACATTCAGCTTCCAGGTAAAATTTCACCCGGGAACTATCAAATATGCTTATATGTCCTTAACAAAGGAAGCTTGGCAGAAAAGAAATGCGTTGATTTTCCGGTTGTTATGGAGGGTCTGCCGGCGATTCTCTCTTCGCTGGCCCATAGCCACGCAACCATGTACGGACTGCTGGCAGTATTTATAGCCCTTGTCACAGGCTTCGTTACAGGGTTTGTTTTTAAGGGAAAAGGAGCGCACTGAGCCGCAGCTTCACAGTCTTAAACTGAATGGGCTATTGCCTAAGTCGGGGAATTCAGGTGTTTTCGGTTCTCCACAGAATTTTTGATAGGCTGATCGCCCGCAAGCGGGAGCTAGTGGCGTTTCCCCAGATTTTCGATCACTTTCAGGAGCTTCTGCAAGACCACCAGAAAGCCATGGAACTCATGGCAGACCTGGGCGAAAAGTCCGGAGGAGATTACATATTTGACCGAAAATATCTTCACGATTCCGTACGCGACCTTCAGATCTTATTGCTGCGCATGGTGAAAGGATTGAATCTCATAGCATCCGACAGGTACCTGGGGCTCTATTCTGCGTTGGATCGTGTTTTCCTTCCGATAGAGTTCGAGCTACGAGGCCGGTTGCGGCTATCTGAAGCTCCGTACGTAATTCCTCTGGCAGATGCGCCTGTTGACAACCCTGAACTAACTGGAGGTAAGGCCAACACCCTCGCTGAAATTATTCATCGGCTCCACCTTCCTGTGCCCGACGGATTCGTGATCACGAGTCGAGGTTATTACCGGTTCCTGGAACACAACAGCCTCGAGGACCGAATTCATACATGGATAGAATCCTGGATCTCGGGGAAAGAGAACTTGAATAAGGCGTCCAGCCAAATTCGCTACAGCATTCTTGCCGGGGTGGTTCCGCAGGACCTGGCCAAGCCTATCAAACAACATGCGGAAATCGGCGGCCGCAATTGGGCGGTTCGGAGCAGCGCCTATGGGGAAGACGGCGAATTGTCCTTTGCAGGGCTTCATCAAACCGTCCTGAACGTGCCTCAAGGACAGATCCTCGAAACGTATAAGATGGTGCTGGCCAGCCTGTATTCTGCGGAAGCCATGAGTTATCGTCTTCAAATGGGAATGATAGGCGAGGAAGCGGCAATGCCCGTGCTGTGCTTGGAGATGATCGACAGTGTGGCAAGCGGGGTGCTCCGAACTGTTGATCTGGAATCACCCAAGCAGGATCGCATGGCAATTTATGCATCCTTCGGCCTGGGAAGAACCACAGTGGAGGGAAGAGACGCCGTCGACCGTTATGTTGCTGAAAAGGAGCCGCCATACGAGATAACAACCGCGAAAATCGCAAGAAAAAAGCTTCTGTTGAGGCCGGCAGAGGGCGGCGGTGAAGAGGAAATGACACTTTCCCAGGACCAGCAACAGCAGGCCGCCATCTCGGAGGAGACGGTTCGTTCCCTCGTAAAGTGGGGACTGGCGTTGGAACGTTATTTCAAGCGCCCTCAGGAAATAGAGTGGGCTGTAGACTCAAAGGGCAATTGCCGACTGCTACAGTGCAGGCGTTTGGCCGCCCTTGATACCATCAGTGACGCCGATGAGGACATTTGTGAGTCGTGTTCTCTGTATCCTGTGCTCGTGCAGGACAAAGGGGTGGTCGCCCATGCGGGAGTGGGATCGGGGCCGGTTCGCGTTGTGCAGTCAAATGAGGATATGGATCAATTTCCCGACGGCGCTGTGCTGGTCACGAAATACACTGCCCCCTGGCTGGCCCGGATCGTGCCGAAGGCATCTGCGATGATTGCGGAACGAGGCTCTGTTGCGGGACATCTTGCCACTATCACGCGGGAGTTTCGCGTTCCCTCGCTGATAGGCGTGGAAAACGCCACCAACGTTCTAAAGAACGGGATGGAGATCACACTCGATACACACCATCGAATCATTTACGAGGGTCACGTGCAGGAACTGATCCGGTACGAGCTTGTTCAGTCTACGGTTTTCGAAGAAGCGCCTGAATTCCGTCGTCTGCGACGAATTCTCAAACGCGTGGCCCCCCTCCACCTCATCGATCCCCAGTCTCATGATTTTACTCCCGAAGGATGTGAATCCGTCCACGACATGATCAGATTCATACATGAAAAGGCGGTCCAGGAGCTCATAGACCTGCCCACGTTTCTGAAACGGTTCAAAGGGGCCAAAGTGTGGACGCTGGCCTCTGACCTGCCGATGGGGCTGAAAATTCTTGATCTGGGAGGGGGCCTCGATCCTTTTGCGGAAGGCAACACTGTTCGTGCAGATCAGATTCGATCGTTACCTTTGAAGGCGTTGTGGACAGGCGTCTCGCGGCCCGGTACGTGGAGCACCGAACCCGTTGCAGTGGATCTCAAGGGCCTGATGTCAAGCCTTACAAGAAACTGGGATGCCGCCGGCACCGCGCTTGATGGGTTCAATTTGGCCGTGATAAGTGATATCTACATGAACCTTCACCTGCGTCTCGGATACCATTTCAATCTCATTGACGCCAGGATGCACGATGAGGCTCATCACAATCACATCTATTTCAGATTCGTAGGAGGAGTGACAGATATTACCCGTCGGTCCCGGAGAGCCCAAGTTCTGGCCGACATTCTGTGCGGCTATCACTTCAAGGTTACAATTAAGGGCGATCTCGTCGTAGCGAGAATCCTTCACCTTCCCAAGGAGGAAATTCAGCGCCGTCTCCAGGCCCTGGGAAGGCTGATCGGGTTCACAAGGCAGCTCGACATTCAGCTAAGGAATGATCGCGACATTGCCAAGACGGTGGCTTCGTTCTTCGACCAACACGCTGAATTTGCCGATATTGCCCCAATAGAAGGAGTAGAAAATGAACGAAAACAAGCTCAGAATTCTAGTGTTGGATGACGAGCCGATTGTTTGCAAACGCTTGAAGCCCGCACTCGAGAAACAAGGGTACGAAGTGGACACCTTTACTGAGAGTTCGGCAGCGATGGATCAAATTAAGCGGATCGACTACGACATCATCATTACCGATTTGAAGATGAAAGGCGTTGACGGCATGCAACTGCTTGAGGAAGCCAAACGGCGCTCTCCCAAGACCGAAGTAGTAGTGATAACGGGCTTCGCCACCATGGAGACTGCCAAGGAATCCTTCCACAAAGGTGTTTTTGACTTCATTGCCAAACCTTTCAAGCTGAGCGAGATCCAGGAGGTAGTTGCGAAGGCCGAGGCAAAAATCAGAGGCCAGGGGCAATGAAGGTGTTCAGTATCTTTGTGATCTCGTCTCGCAATGAACCTTGAGACTTCAATGGGAGGAATGCAAGTTGATCAAGACGCTGGTATCAATTGAAGTAGACCTGGCTTCCAGCCTGGCCATACGTTTTGCCTGCCAACTGGGTGCCCTCATTTCCATGGAGATTCACCCCGTGTACGTCAAGGAATTTGCTTCCGACGGATCGCTCGTTGGAGCCGGTTGGGCCAGCCGAACACTGGAACGCGAGATGATACAGGAAGGCAAGGCTGAAATCTCTGAGATGATCACCGCAGAAATGGACTTTTGCCCTGCCTTGAATGAACCTCGCGTCATTTACGGCGACCGGGAAGCGGAAACGATGAAGATCATGCAAATGGAAGAATTCGGCCTGTATGTGGAAGGCTCACATTTCTCCTGGAATCCAACCGCAATTTACAAGCGGCTTCACTCGAAATTCTATAAAAGACTTACTTTTCCCGTGGTTTGGGTTCGAGCATTGAGGAAAGTCAATCAGGTGTTGATCCTTTGTTTGAATCCTGCCGCCACCGAGACTCTTGCCCGGGTTTTTCAGAAAATTTGGAAAGATTGCCCCGTCCCTCTGCTTTTGGCAGTACCATCGGGAAACGGCAGTGAAGAAACGGCCCTTCAAGACGCTGTTAAGAAAGCTCGCAGCCTTCTGGAACAATCAGGCTGTAAGGTTGCCGTGCAGGAAAACTTGCCCTCCAGTCCTGAAGATCTCGCGGATGAAACGCTGAACTTTCCTTTGGTCGCAGTGGCCCTGGAACGTGATGGCAAGAAAGACCAGCCGAGCCTACAGTGGCTTGCAATGATAAAGACGGCGTCGCTTGTAGCATTTTATTGAGACTTCGTAAGAATGCGCGGTGAGGCCGATGCCGGTAACCAGGAAACGAAACCTTCATCAATTGTCCGACGAATCTTCCGCAATAGGGTGAGGAGCGGCGGCCCCCGGCCATGAGAAAGGAAAAGCGTTATGAGGATACTGTTTGCAGCTGATGAACATCCTTACAGTGAATATGCCCTCCAGGTCCTGATCAAGCTGGCAATGAACACGTGGGCGGATGTGACCCTGCTGGGAATCCACCCTGCGGTCAAGGCAACTTCTTGGCCCGGCAGTGCGGTTGTCGGCCGGGCCTTACAACACTACCGGGATTCGTTCCTGAAGAGTTGGGACAGGGATGCCTCCCCTTATGAGACTCAGGAGGGAAAATATGAATGGTTCCCTTTGAAAGACGGACTATGGGAAGAGATGAAGGTTATTCGCGGACGCAAGAAGGAGTTCAAAGTCCGCATGCGTGTTGGAAAGCCGGCGGCGGAGATCATGGGAGAATCGGTGGAAGAGGGCACTGATTTGATTGTGCTTGGCTGCACGAAGGGCGACAGTTGCTCGTGGGAGAAATTTCGATCCGTGCCTCAAGAGGTGGTGGGCAACGCCGGATGCTCTGTCCTTCTTGTCAAAGAGGAACAGCCGGTTGAGAGAATACTTGCTTGCCTGGACCAGGGATATATAAGCCAGGAATCCCTCGAAATGATCAACCAGATGATCACGATCCACGGAGCACGATTGGAACTTGTGGGCTTGAGCCAAAATGGTGACATGAACAAAGCCGTGTACACCCGCTTAATTGAAATCGGGGACTATTACAGCGATCGGGACGTGGAGGTCAACACTCGGTTGACCGAAGTCTCCGATTTTGAACGTTTTATCAGCCAAGAAGTCGGGCAGGACCTTTTGGCCCTTTGGGTGGGGAAAAAATCTCTTTTGAGTCGTTTCTTTTCCCGCGATTGGGTCGGACGATTTGTCAGCAAGTGCCAGACGTCCGTTTTGGTAATGCGATAGCCCTGGAATTACGCTAGTCCGGATGCCGAAGACTTGACCGCACTCCACAGATCCGGACGCAAGAGGAGCCGAGAATGAAAGTCTTAGTCGCCGTTGATAAGAACCCGGAAACTTATATGGGGCTTCGTTACGCGTGCCACTTGCTTAACAAATCCGACGCTAAGGTGGACGCACTGCACGTTACGCCGGATTTGGCCGATGTCGTGGCCGAAAGCTA
Source organism: Desulfomonilaceae bacterium (assembly GCA_052146735.1). Classification (GTDB taxonomy): domain Bacteria; phylum Desulfobacterota; class Desulfomonilia; order Desulfomonilales; family Desulfomonilaceae; genus CAWBBA01. The sequence goes on from JBKQMK010000102.1 coordinate 23,912, forward strand.
TGCGCCTTTCCTGACCAAGGACGGCCTGGAAAACGCTGTGGAGGCAGACTTGCAGTCTGTGGAAAAACAGTT
>JBKQMK010000103.1:0-7903 GCA_052146735.1 Desulfomonilaceae bacterium
AATCATGACCTAGGTACGAGGAGGCGACCGAAACTAAGGGGGACGAACCAAAGATTGGCGTATAAGAATTTCTCACTCGATAGAATGATCTATCTACCGAGACGACCCCCTACCGGCCCGAGCGCCTTTAGGGCATTCGCATGTTTTGAGACAGTTTCTCCGATCCGGGGTCCAGTCTGTCCGCGCCTCGCGGGACCGCGTACGCGGGAATGACGCCCATCTCACCGGAGATTGCTTTCCCGTGGAAAGCGGGATTTCGCTCCTCGCAATTGTAGATGTCAGGGCAGAGTGCGGCCAAACAAAGGACCTTCTAACGAGCACGTGCTCTTAATTTCCTACAGGCGACCCAAGTCTTGTTTGTTACTTTAAATAATAATTGTAATTGGTTGGTTTTAATGTTAAATACGTGTATGATTTTGACTGGAGGTTCACTCCCTATGGTACTCCACCTAACGGTTGCCGCGCTTCAATTCGCGGCCCTGGCTGCGCTTCTTATCCTATGGCGTTTCTGGGTAAAGAGGAAACTCCAGGTCTCTGGTTGCTCCGACGACGCCAACCACGCTCTCTTGCCATTCCGCCGCATGTGCCGACTTTTGCTCGGAGTGGTCTTTCTCTCTTGCCTGGTTCAAATCTACTTTCTGTGGGCTTCCTCGGCGACCCATGAAAGGATTGCTTCAGCGACCGCTCCGGGAATAAAGCAAGAGCAGAATATTCGGGCCATCAACGAATTGAAGGGGATGATCGAGAAACTTACGAAGGAGACTGCTAGCAACAGCAGGCTTTTGCGCGCTATGAAATCCGAGCAGGGATGGCGAGTCCAAGGCGGCCTTCAAAATCAGGATGGCCGGCGCTTTCCCACGGGGGGATTATTAGAGGGGCAGGCGCGCCTGAATTCTCAATCTGGAAGAGCAGGCAGTGACGAAGGAGGATTTGCCAAGGAGGCAAAGGCCTCGTCAGCGACGAGCGGTTATAAGGCCCTGAATAAGCGATTGGAAACTCGGGCCGATTCAAGCGAACAGATTTATTCGATGAGACTCAACCGGCAGGGCCACGTAGCAACAGAGAAGTTGCGTGTGCGCAAACGGCCTCAACAAGATTCTGAGGTTGTTGAAAAGCTTTTGGACGGTCAGCAGGTCAAGGTTACTGAAAAGCGACTTCTTAAGGACACCATGTGGTTCAGAGTGATTACTCCCTCCGGCCGCGCAGGCTGGGTCGACTTCCGATATCTCGCACTCGACGGGGGCGCGTAGGAACAGTCAACGCATTGGCAGTTTTCGCTAATCGAATTCGGTAAGCGTTCTCCGCGCACTCTGCGGTGACTTATCAAAAGCGCGCGTCCCTGCTGAACGGTCACAGTGTAAACGCCCCATCTTATCTTGGGCCACTTCGTCCGCATCTCCACTATTCCGCCTTCCTTCTCCAAATGATATAAAGCTCTGTGTGAGGACTGCCTGCGATTCGGAGGGCCGGCCATGTCTAAAGCGAGGATATTGATAGTAGAAGATGAAGGGATAATTGCTCAGGATATACGTTCGAGCCTTCTGGAATTTGGATATAATGTCTGCTCGACCGTTGCCACCGGCGAGGAGGCTGTGCGGAAAGCCGAAACTGAGCGACCGGACCTGGCGCTGGTCGACGTGGTCCTGCAAGGCGACATGGACGGTATTGAGGCCGCCCACGTCATTCACAGCCGCTTCAGAGTCCCCATTGTTTATCTGACCGCATACGCGGACGAAAAAATGTTGGAGAGAGCAAAAACGACCGAACCCTTCGGGTATTTGATAAAGCCTTTTCGCGACAGAGAACTGCATTCCACCATAGAGATGGCTCTATTTCGACACGAGATGGGGGTGAAGCTCAGGGAAAATCAGGAGTGGCTCTCGGTGATGCTTAACAGCATTGCCGACGCTCTGATTGCCACCGATGAAAATGGCTTTGTGAAGCTCATGAACCCAGTGGCGGAATTGTTGACAGGGTGGACCGCGGACATAGCAAACAGCAGACCATTAGAAGCAGTTTTTGACCTAGCACCGAACGGTGCAGAGACTCGACCGAGAAGCTTGGCAGGGGAACTTCTAGGAGGCGACGGGCTGACGGATGGACGCGGACACGGCTTGCTGACAGCCAAGAATGGCTCCCAGGTGGATGTAGAATTCAACGTTGCCCCGATCCGAGATGCTGAAAGTAACATTGCAGGCATAGTGTTGGTGTTTCGCGATGTCACTGAACGAAAAAGGGCTGAGGAAAAACTGAGGCTTCTGTCAGAGGCTATAGAGCAGAGTTCGGAGGGTCTTGCGGTTGTGGACCTGAACGGCATGCTGATGTTTGCCAACAAGGCATTTGCGGCTCTGCACGGGTCTACCCGAGAGCAAATGGCAATGAAAGATGTTGCACAGTTTCACCCCCCGGACCAGGTACCGTGCGTGACGCAGGCGCTGCTACAGGTCCGATCACAGGGCCAATCGAGTGCTGAAATCCAGCATGCCCGCGCTGACGGGACAGTGTTTCCGGGCCTAATGCACAATTCGGTCCTTTTAGATAGGGAGGATAAGCCGGTCGGAGTCATCGTCACACTGCGAGACATTAGCGACGCTAAAGCCGCAGAAGAGGCGTTGCGATCGAAGCACGAGGCCCTCGAACTGTACTCGACTTCTCTCGAAGCAAAAGTGCAAGAACGAACCAGAGACCTTGAAAACTCACGCAGCGAACTGAAAAGATATTCTGAGAGCCTGGAAAGGACCAATGAGGCGTTGAAGATCATCATACAAGGTATCGAGGAGCAAAAAAAAGAGGTTGAAAAGAAGATTTCTCACAACTTGAATCTCACGGTGCAGCCCATACTCGATCAAATGAAGTCTCAGGAACTCTCGGAAACAGCAACTTTCCTCCTAAAGTCCCTTGAATTCAATTTGGCGAACATGCTCTCCTCTTTTGGCTTCAATATAGTCAAGAGCGGTCACCCGTTGACGCCGCGCGAGATCCGAATATCCGAGATGATACGGTCAGGATTGTCGTCGAAGCAGATTGCCAAAGTGATGGGAATATCGCCTCAGACAGTACTCGTCCATCGCAAGAACATAAGAAAAAAGCTCGTACTTTCCCAATCGCGACAGAACCTGGCATCCTTCCTCAAGGCGAACCTATAAGTACTCTATCCTGCGGTTACTTGACCTGGGCAGTGGAACCGATGAATGAGAAATCGGCTATCTGACTGAAGAAGTCGGCTATTTTTCGCAGCAGGCCGAGTCGATTGTGGCGCAATGCTTCATCGTCCGCCATCACCATTACCGCGTCAAAGAATTCGTCGATGGGCGCCTTAAGTTCAGCGATTATTTCCAGAGCCTTAGCGTATTCTCCCTTTTGGACTAGCGAATCTGCCCGTTTGGACACGTCCTTGAAAGTCGAGTACAACTTCTTTTCTTCATCCTGTACGAGCAACTTTTGCGATATTGACTGAGGCTCAGTATCCCGGAGGATGTTAACCACGCGCTTGAACCCGATTATGATGGAATCAAAGTCCTCACGACTCTTCCAATGATCCAGGGCTTCCACTCGCTTGCGAGCATCCACCACATCGTCGAACCGTGCTCGCACGGCAGCTTCGACCACGTCCAGGGGGAAGTCGCGTGAGGTGTGGAAGTTCACAAAACGCGTCCGGATGAATTCCAGCACCTCGGCCTGAACCGCGTGCGGTTCGCGGGTCCGTTTCTCAGCCAGCAGATCTATTGCCTCCGCCACAAACCAACCGATGTCCAGCGGACGATCCAGGTCTATTAGAACTTGGATAATTCCAAGGGCGTGCCGACGAAGAGCGTAAGGATCCGCTGCGCCGGTCGGGATCAGGCCCACGCTGAAGCAACCGGCTATCGTGTCCATCCTATCGGCAATGGAGACGAGGGCACCGATGATACCTTTGGGGAGGCTGTCACCCGCATGTGCGGGCAGATAGTGCTCTCTCACGGCTGTGGCTATCTCGTCGGGTTCCCCGTCCATTCGGGCATAAAAGCTTCCGATGATACCCTGAAGTTCCGGGAATTCGTAAACTATGCCTGTTTCCAGATCGCACTTGCACAGCCATGCCGCCCGTTCGACCTCCTTGACCTTGTCAGGTGCAAATCGTTCCGCCAGGCTCACCGCAAGACGCGTGAACCGCTCGACTTTCTCGTATGCTGTTCCCAGCTTAGAATGAAAAACCACTCCCTTGAGTGATTCCAGACGGTCGAACAGTGGTAATCTCCGGTCTTCACGGAAATAGAAACGGGCATCCTCCAGCCTTGCTTTCAGCACTCGTTGGTGCCCGCGGACCGAAACCGACGGGTCCTTAACAGGCGTATTGTTCACCGCTATAAACCTGTTCGTGATTCGGCCTTCCTGGTCTTGAATCGAAAAGTAGCGTTGATGCTTCTTCATACACGTAATGAGGATCGATGCCGGGAGTTCCAGGAAATCCTCCGAAAACTCCCCCATGATCGGGTACGGGCTCTCCACCAAAAAATTAACCTCGTCCAGAAGCTCTGGATCATCGAAGACCCGAAGGCCCGCGCTGGCCGCCAACTCTTTGATGCGCACATCGATTTGGCTGCGCCGCTCGGCCTGATCCAGAACTACCTCCTGCTTTTCCAGCGACTTCTTAAGACTCTTCAATCCGGTCACACGAAAAGTTGCCGGATTCTTAAATCGGTGACCGTGACTCACATCGCCGCTACTGATATTTCCGAAGGAGAACGGCACTACCTGTCCGCCGAATAGCGCAACAATCCAATGAATAGGCCTCGCAAAACGCGCGTCCAGATCCATCCAGCGCATTGTCTTGGGAAAGGAAATCCTTTCCAACAGTCCGGGCAGGATATCGCCCAGCACCTGGATGGTGGGTTGTCCCTCTTCGACTTTGCGCACCGCTACCTGTTCCCCCTTCGACGTCTTCACTGTGACAAGGTCCGCGACTTCAACACCCTGACTTCGTGCGAACCCTATTGCGGCTTTAGTGGGATTTCCCTTTTCGTCAAACGCGGACGCGGTGGGCGGCCCGGTTTTTTCCACTTCTACGGAGGCCTGGCTAGCAGCCACATCTGACGCACACAAGACCAATCGTCTTGGCGTCGCGTAGGTCTCGATTCGGCCGTGCGCCACGCGGGCGCCCCTCAGAGCCCTTGTGAAGAGATCTGAAAGCGACCCGGTAGCGGGGCCAACAAAACCTGCCGGGATCTCTTCAGTACCGATTTCGAGGAAGAACTCGCCCTTCATGATGCAGCCCCACCTTCTTTGAACTTATTCAGAAGCGGAAAGCCCATAGCTTCCCTTTGCGCCAGGTATGCCGATGCAGCCTTACGGGCCAGATTCCGCACGCGGTGAATGTAGGCGGTGCGCTCTGCAACGCTGATGGCGCCCCTAGCATCCAGTACGTTGAACGCATGTGAGCACTTCAAACAGTAGTCATATCCGGGGAGGACCAGCGGATCATCCGCGTCCAGGAGGGCATCCGCTTCAGCCTCGTACATATCAAACAGCTTGAAGAGCATATCTGTATTTGCCTTGTCGAAATTGTAGATGGAGCCTTCCACTTCTGAACGATGGTGGACATCGCCATACGTAATATCCCGCGTCCACTTTAGGTCGTAAACGCTCTCAACCCCCTGAAGGTACATGCAGATTCTCTCGATGCCGTAGGTGAGTTCCACTGAGACGGGCTTCAGATCCAACCCTCCGGCCTGCTGAAAGTATGTAAACTGAGTGATCTCCATACCGTCGAGCCAAACCTCCCAACCAACTCCCCATGCGCCGAGCGTTGGGGACTCCCAGTCGTCCTCTACGAACCTGATGTCATGGGCCAAGGGATCGATCCCGAATGAGGCCAAGGACTCAATGTATATGTCCTGAATTTCCAGAGGAGACGGTTTGAGTATTACCTGGTACTGGTAGTAATGTTGTAATCTGTTCGGATTTTCACCGTACCGGCCGTCGGTGGGTCTTCGGGAAGGCTCCACGTAAGCGACGTTCCACGGTTCCGGGCCCAGAACTCGCAGAAAGGTCGCAGGATTCATCGTCCCCGCGCCCTTCTCCATGTCATATGGCTGCTGAATAACGCATCCGCGGTCTGACCAGAATTTCTCCAGGGAAAGTATCAACTCCTGAAAGGTGAGCATGCGCCGGGCCTCATCTTAAGCGATTCTCCACCAAGACAATCGATGGAAAGAAATAGATAATCCGATTTGTGTAACACCGGGGCGCTCTTGAGTCAAGCGGAACTGCGGCCCAACCTGTGTTCGCAGGCGGGCCGTATGCATTTGTCCACGGCCCGAGGTTGCAATGTCGGACCACCTTGCTTTATTATCAGCGCTCGCTCCTTTGCCTTGCAGGAAGTAGCGTCACAAGTTGGAGCGTATCAGTTAGTGCTTTACAATAAATCTTTTGCGGAGAGTAGACTGAATATGAAAATCCGGCAGGCTCTCTGGCCGGTGATTTTGGCTTTCACACTTTTTCTTGAAGGAGCACCTTTGCCGCTCCTGGCACAGGTTATAGAGGCAGCCATCTCAGCCGGCAAACAAGCCATCGAGTCCGGTAGGCCCGATGAGGCTTTGGAACTATTTTCCCACCTGATCGCAAGCGACCCTCAAGCCGTCTTGTATTATTATCGTGGCCTCGCATACAGCGCAAAAAACCAGGACAATCTCGCCGTTCAGGACTTCACCCGGGCAGTCTCTCTTCAACCACTCCAGGCATCCTATTACCAGCAGCGTGGGGTCTCTTTGCTCAAGACCGGTCAATATCAGCGGGCCATCGACGACTTCACAAAGGTTATGGAACTTGAGCCGGAGAATCCTTATGCGCGAGGCGGGCGGGCCAGGGGATTATTCTATCTCGGCCAGTCGGAAAAGGCTCTCGACGATCTGGTTCAAGCCATCCGCCGCAATCCGAACAGTGCAGCGCTTTACAGACTGAGGAGCGACATCTATTCCGCTTCCGGCGATTATGAGAACTCGGTCAGAGATTATGATGCGGCCATTCAGGTCAAGCCTGATGACTCAGCCGCTTATAACAATCGCGGAATTGCTCTGGCCAATCTAGGCAGGACCCGAGAGGCGGTGGAAGACCTGAACAAGGCCATGGAAATAGCATCCTCCAAGCCTTCACCCCGCGGCCCGGCAGATGTTTCGGCACCTCCGTGGTAGGGTGCAATTCATTCAGTATGTCCAAATCTGAAATAAGAAGGATCTTCAAAGGGTACGGACTGGCTCCGAAGAAGTGGCTCGGGCAGAATCTCCTTGTGGATTCACTCTACCTGAACAAAATCGTGCAGGCAGCCGGAATCACATCCGGCGAAACCGTGGTCGAAGTTGGAGCCGGCCTGGGTGTGTTGACTGAAGCCCTTGTCCACCGAGGAGCCAAAGTCTGCGCTCTCGAGGTTGATTCGGGATTCTACAGGGTCCTGCAAGAAAAGTTTGCTGATTCACCGAACGTGGACCTGATACACGCGGATGCTCTGAAATACGATTTCCGCTCTCTGGCCGGTAGAATAGGAAGACTCCGGGTGGTGGCAAACTTGCCTTATAACATATCGAGTCGGCTACTTTTCATGTTTCAGGAGAATCGAGACATTTTCACCTCGCTTCACATCTTGCTTCAGAAAGAGGTGGCTGAGCGACTGACTGCGGACCCCGGCACAAAAGACTACGGAGTATTGACCGTCTTACTTGGCATAAGTGCAAGGGTTGAATTGGTTTTCGATATCCCTCCACATGCCTTTTTCCCCGCGCCGGAAGTCACTTCCACACTGGTAAGAGTTATCTTTCCGGACATCCCGCCTTTTCGAGTCCGAGACAGCCGGTTGCTGACGGGTCTTGTGAAGGCATCATTTGCAGGACGACGCAAAACGTTGAGGAACACGCTGCGGAGAAACCCCATA
>JBKQMK010000104.1:0-7706 GCA_052146735.1 Desulfomonilaceae bacterium
GGAACAAGATCCTCGAAAAGAATTTCCAACTCTTGGACCTAATCGCAAAGGATCCGGTAGATACCGTTGCGGTGGAGAAAAGTGTTAATGAACTCATTGATCTCAAACGCAAAACGGAGAAGGAAGCAATTGCAAGGATAAGCAATGTAATGGCCGCGCTACCTCCCGAAAAGCGGCAGGCATTTGTCGTTTTCCTGAAGAATCGGTCCTGCATGATGCCTGGCATGGAATTTGGCCGCGGCGGTGGTCCAGGATGGCGCGGAGGCATGGGCCCTTGCCCTATGCGTCCTCCCACGGGACAGGAAACATCCCGCTGACCTGCCTCTAATAATCTCTTGGAGTAACCTCTCCAGAGTCTGCAAACCTCAAGTACTTCCTCATTTGGGAACGCAGAATTGTCCTTTCCCAAGGGGACGGCTTCAAAGGAAGCAACTTCACTCAAAGATTTTTCGCGGGTTTTTTCTACGGCCCTTGTAAGTCTAGTTTAGATATGAAAAATCCCTCGTAAAAGGAGACGTACAAATGAGATTCACCAGGGTCACTGTATTGGCGGCGTCGATGATGCTTTTATTGGTAGCTTCAGCAGCTTCCGCGCAACAAATGGGCTGCTGTTCCGGCGGCGGCGGTAAAGGCGCGGCTATATGGGGCGATCTGACATCAGAGCAGCAGAAGCAAGTGACCGCGCTGAGAAACGAGTTTTTCAAGAAGCAGGAGACGCTGCGATCAGACATGGCCAAGAAGAGAATCGAGATGATGGAACTGGCTTCCAAAGAGAATCCGGATGAACAGGCCATCGAGAAGAAGAAGCAAGAAATCTGGGCCTCACAGGACGCCATGCGTAACGAGGGTCGAGCGATGGGAACCAAATTCAGGGCGCTGTTGACCCCGGAGCAGAAACAGAAGTTGGGTCCTGGCGGCCCTGGTTTTGGCGGCATGAACCTGGGCGGAGGTAGCGGCTTTGGCGGTGGTGGCTGCGGTCTTGGGGGCGGCAGAGGGTGCGGAGGATGCGCCGGTAGAATCTCAAGCCTCTAAATTTGTCACTGAAAAGAGCACACACAGGGCTCTCGGAATTGCCGAGGGCCTTGTTTTTTTGCCCACGGCTTCGGCCTATTCGTCCAAATCACCACACCGTTCTGTCTAGATCCCGAAACATATGTGTCATCGCCATACCTCACCTCTCATTCCGTATCCCGTCGCCTCATGATATACTGACAACTTTTACGTTCGTAGAGAGTGCCGGCAAGAAATAGTGTAGGAAGAGTTGCGATGCCTCAGCTTGAGATCATCACCGTTTCAATCGATTCAGACATGGATGACTTCATCAGCGTGCCTTGGACGATTTATGCAAGGGACACGAACTGGGTCCCACCTTTGAAGAAACAGGTTCGCAGGCTTCTGGATCCAGCAAAGCACCCATTCTGGAAGTTTTCGGAACGAGTTCTCTTTTTGGCTCGGCGGGGCTCGGAAACGGTCGGTAGGATAGCCGGGATAGTCGATAATAATTACAATCAATTTCATAATGAAAAGATGGGAGCGTGGGGGTTTTTTGAATGTGAAAACGATCCCGATGCTGCTGCTTGTCTTTTTTCCGCTGTCGAAGACTGGGCCTCGAGCAAGGGAATGACCTTCTTGCGAGGTCCGCTGAACCCTTCAACCAATTACGAGGTGGGTCTGCTTATCGAGGGTTTTGAGCATGCGCCTTCATTCATGATGACCTACAATCCCGAGTACTACGCTGATCTAGTTGAATCATACGGGTTCGAGAAGGAAAAAGATCTGTTCTCGTTCTTGCTTGTTAAGAATGACCGTGCGAACGCCAGAGTTAATCGATTGGCCAGCCGTCTCAGGAGGAAAAGCAACATCCGGATCCGAAGCGCCGAAAAGAAGAATTTTGTTTCGGAGATGGCGCTGATCCTGGAAATCTATGATGAGGCATGGTCCCCAAACTGGGGCTTCGTCCCCATGACGAAGGACGAGGTGCTCGAAACAGGGAAAGAACTGCTCCGGATCGTGGATCCGAGCGTGACTTGCCTCCTCTACTACGACGAGAAGCCTGTCGGGGTATCGGTCATGTTGCCGGACATCAGCCCACTCCTAAAACGCTTGAACGGCCATATCGGACTACTGGGCCTGCTAAAGATTCTCATTCACCGAAGGGACGTAAAAGGCACGCGAGCCATCATCTGTGGATTCAAGAAAAGTCACCAGGGACTCGGGCTCCCGGTGGTGCTCTTTGACTATCTGAACCAGTTTTATTGGGAAAAGTATGACTACACGGAGTTAGGGTGGACCCTGGAAGACAACAAAGACATAAACGAATTTGTGATTGAATTGGGCGCAAAAATGCACAACAAATGGCGCATATTCAGGAAGTCTTTGACTACGTAACCACATCAGATCTGCAAACTTATGTCGCGATCTTTCCACGCTGGGAGAACGCCCAGACCGTCAGCGCTCTGCACAGCCTTAATCACGGACCTCTGCAGGACTTCTGCACCCAATAGTGCCACACGGTTGGGATCCGCGTCCTTGTCTCCGACACTCACCACGATCGTCAAATCTCCGTCAATGTGGCTGTGGAAAGGGCGAATCACACTCGCCATCCCAAGAGTGGCCTGAGCGGCGACTCTTGATGCGGCTATTTTACCCAGCCGAGCGTTGACTGCTACCACCGCCAGAGTGGTATTCTCCACTGAAATGCGTCTCGATCGCGCCTTTCCCTCTCTCAGAAGACGGGCCGAGTCGGCAGGTTCCAGTGAGGTGGGGGAGGCTCGACAGCCCGCAAGCACATTTCCACGCAAATCGATGACATCGCCGTATGCGTTGACCACAACCAGTCCCCCGACCACAAGATCATCGGAACGGCATGAGGCGGAGCCTAGCCCCCCCTTCATGGCTTGCTCTATCCCGAATAGTTTTCCCACACTGGCTCCGGCGCCCGCGCCGACACTGCCCTGCGTTACAGGTCCCTCGGCCGCATTTTCGCACGCACGCCGGCCCATTGCGGCGTCAGGACGAATCGACCCGTTGCCTACGTTCAAATCGAAGATTGCCGCAGCCGGAACAATTGGAATAGTTCTCCCGACGACCTGGAACCCGACGCCTTTTTCCTCGAGGTAAGCCAGCACACCTCCGGCAGCGTCCAGACCAAAAGCACTACCTCCGCATAGACAGATCCCGTGAACGCGGTCCACCACGTGGAGCGGCTTCAGGGAATCCATCTGGCGTGTGGAAGGAGCACTCCCTCCCACGTGGAGACCGGCAGGAGCTCCGGTTGAAGGGGGTAAAATAACGGTTACACCGGTTTTGGAATCTGTGTCGTGAGCATTGCCCACTCGGATTCCAGGCACATCCGTGATGTCGTCATGATGATCGGAAATTGAAAAAGACATGACTTGATGGTTGTTCAATCGACTCTTTGAAATAACATATGCTCGTAAGCGACTATCGCCTTGTAGCTGTGCTCTTCGAGCTCAAGTTTCAGCCGCGTGGCCTGCATAGGGCTGTCTTCCACCATCAGGATTTCAATGGGAATTTGCACGGCCTTATTCGTCCTCCGGACGTGAGAGCGACAAATGAGCGTTTAGCCTACAAAAGAAGAGGTGCCGTGGCAAGCAGAATCACCTGAAATAGGTCGGTTTCAACGTGGCCCACTACCAGAAAGTGCTTTGACCGTGAGGCAAAGGCTGTGGCATACTGATGAAAACCACTATGTTGCAGTTGGTTGCGCATTCCGGTAGATACCCGGTGTCAAGGTGCGACCCTCTCTGCCTCAATTCGAGAGCGAACAAGGATGCAATCTGATTCTGACAAAAAGTCAGCCCGATTCCCGGATCCATTGCCGGCGTTCTGGGATGCCGTCCTCGACTCCTCACATAACGGCATAGCCATCATCGACCGGCAAGGAATAATCGTGGTCTACAATCAGGGAGCCAAACGTATCTTCGGCGATGGCGACCAGGCACCGGTGGGACGCCACTTCTCCGAAGTGCGACCTGAAACGTGGCCCGACTTGAAAGAAATTCTCGAAACCGGCCGGCCCCAGATCGGTAAACGGCTGGTTCTGCCCCAGGCCACCATTATTGCCAACCGCAACCCCATTGTTGCCAACGGAGAAGTGGTGGGGGTCATAAGCGTATTTCAGGACATCTCGGAATACGAGGCCATCATATCCGAACTCCAGGGGTACAAAAAGCTGCACCGGGAATTGGAAGCCATATTTGAGTCCTCCCAAGATGGTCTATATATCACCGACGGCATGGCTAATACGATTCGCGTCAACAGCGCTTACGAACGAATCACCGGCCTTTCGCGCAAGGATCTTATCGGTCGGAACATGCAAGATCTGGTCAACGAGAAAGTGTTCGACCACTCAGTGACGTTGGAAGTCCGCGAAAAGGGCGCTCCGGTTACCCTCATGCAGAGTGTCAAGGGGGATAAGCAAGTGATGGTCACCGGCACGCCGATCTTTGACGACGACAATCAAATTGCGCTGGTCGTAACCAACGTTCGGGACATGACCTTGCTGAATGATCTCCGGGCCCAACTCAACGAGAGCAGGCGCCTGAGCTCTCGATTTTACCAGTCGCTCCTTGAGCAGGAGAAGTTCGAGCACGCCTTACAGGACATGGTCGTCAAAAGCAACGCCATGACGCAAGTCGTACAGAAGGCAGTGAAGGTGGCAGGAGTGCACACTTCAGTGTTGCTCCAAGGAGAGTCAGGGGTCGGCAAAAGTATGCTGGCTCGAATTATCCATTTTATGAGCCGTCGAAAGGAGCGGCCTTTCGTAAAGATTAGTTGCGGAACCATCCCGGATTCATTGATGGAGAGCGAACTCTTCGGGTACTCCAAGGGCGCGTTCACCGGAGCAGCGCGGGAAGGAAAGGCAGGGTTGATTGAAACCGCGGACACGGGGACCATATTCCTGGACGAAGTCGGAGAGCTTGCGCCGTCCATGCAGGTGAAATTATTGCAGGTGATCGAGGAAAAGACATTTACCCGTGTTGGGAGCACTCGGCCCACCTCGGTGGATGTGCGCATTATTGCCGCGACCAATCGCGACCTGTTGGACTTGGCTCAGAAGGGGCTGTTCCGAGAAGATCTCTACTATCGGCTCAACGTAATCCCTATTTTCATCCCTCCCCTGAGGCAACGGCGGGAAGATGTTCGGGTTCTGGCATTGAACACCTTGGAGAAGCTGAACAGCACTATGGGTCTCAACAAACGCATTGAACCGGAAACTCTCGACAGGCTTATGCGCTACGACTATCCGGGCAATGTCCGGGAACTGATAAATATTGTCGAGCGTATGGTTATCATGAGCGAAGGGGAACATATATCTTTTGCGGACCTGCCGGGCGAACTCAAAGAAGTTAATCCGACCTTTCCGGATCGTCTGGAGGAAGGAGTGAGTCTCAACGCTGCCATCGACGCGTTGGAAGCGCGAATGATCGAGGGAGCACTGCGTCGGCACGCGACGCTCGCTGAGACAGCCGGGGCCTTGGGGGTACACCCCACGACATTATGGCGCAAGATGGCGAGGCATGGGATTTCGGCAACCATTGCAAGAAAGCAATAGTATTGCAACATTGCAAGCCAGCTAACTTGCAGTGTTAATACATCATATTTAAAAGTACTCAACCTCGAGGGGGCATATATTGCGATTATGCAATTCGCCCGCCCTCCCGACATCGGAGTCTCCTCCCTATTTAACCTGCCCTTAGAGCCATTTCGACTGGCCAAGCTACTGTGGCATGCTTGTTGCTCATGAGATCCTTGTGGGAGAGTATCCAAGAATAGTCTGGAGCATAGGAGGGAGGCTTATGGAGAAGCATAGATTTTTCATTATCTTCTTGTCGGCCTTGTTGGCCTTGGTCGTGGTGCCGCTTGCTATCAGCGCGGATCAAAAGGTTATCAAGATTGGAGCCATGTACCCGATGACCGGTCGAGCCGGCCTTTATGGTCTGGATTCAGTGGATGCCGCGGAGATGGCCATCGAAGAGATCAACTCCAAGGGCGGGGCCGCGGGCTACAAGTTGGAATTGATCAACACTGATGACAAATCCAAACCTGATTACGCGGTGATGGTCGCTAAGCGTTACATCGACCAGGATAAGGTGCATTTCCTCTTCGGAGTCGTCAGTTCGGCTGTTGGGCTGGCACTCACCGAAGTATCCAAGCAAAACAAGAAAATCTTCATTGGCACAGACCACGCATCCACCCAGCTTACGGTGGACAAGTTCCAGCCCTACTACTTCCGTGTTTCCAACAACACCTTCCAATCCATGGCCGCCGGCGCTCTGTATCTGAAAGAACTGAAGCAAACCAAACCATGGGAAACCGTGGCCTACATCGGACCGGACTATGCCTATGGTCACGACCAGTGGGATGAGTTGAAATACAACCTGGATCATATGGGCATCAAATACAAGGTTGTGGGCGAGTACTGGCCTAAGCTATATGCGCCGGATTACACGGCTTACATAACTTCAATCATCAAAGACAAGCCTGACGTGCTGGTATGCGGCCTCTGGGGAGGGGACACCGTGGCTTTCATCAAGCAGGCCACACCTTACGGCCTTTTCACCAAGACTCTGTTCTTCTCACCCGACGCGGGCGGTAATTATGAGGTCATGTCCGCCACCGGCGCAGAGTTGCCTCTTGGACTGGTGCTCAGCGCCCGCCATCACAATAATTGGCCTGAAACACAAGCCAATAAGGACTATGTGCAGAAGTTTTTCAAGCGCACGGGCCGTTATCCGACTTACGCGGCCGAGGGTGCTTACTCAGGGATCCTGGCCATTGCTCAAGCTGTGGGCAAGGTGGGGAACCCCGACGACACCGAGGCGCTGGTCAAGGCGTTGGAAGGTATGAAAATCAGTTTGCCCGAAGATCCGGAAGGATTCACTTCTTATATTGATCCCGCAACCCATCAGATAGTCCAGGAACAGGCTATCGGCGTCACCGTGGCCAACGACCAGTTCCCACCGGCCAAGCGCATGCTCGGTGACTGGAAGGTCTATAAGGCTCAGGAACTCTTGCCTCCCAAGGAATACATTGAGTCCAAGCGCAAGAAGTAACCTTGTGTGGCAGGACTGTAGGGCGGCATTGAGTTTCGCGTGCGAAAATGTTTGAAAAATCTCCCTCACCCTGCCCTCTCCCGCCGGGGGAGAGGGTTTTCTGATCCCCCTCCCTCGACGTTAGGGGTTAGGGGAGGGTGATCTTGGGGCACATCGCAGCGCACTTCCCGATGACGAAGATTTGCCCGGCCATCTGAGCGCGGTAGAAACCTAATGGACCTTTCATTTATCATAGGGCAATTTTTGAGCGGCTTGACCATGGCCACGCTGCTCTTTTTGGTAGCCAGCGGGCTCACCCTGATCTTTGGAGTGGGGAACGTCTTTAACTTTGCCCACGGCTCGTTCTATATGATTGGGGCGTACCTAGCCTACCAGGCTGTCTCGATTTGGCACACCAACTTTTGGGCCGCCACGTTGGTGGCAGCAGCAGGCGCAGGAATTCTGGGAATGTTGGCCGAATCCCTCTTCCTGCGGCGCATATATGGGCGTGCGGAAGAAGGAGGATTCCAGATCCTCCTGACGTATTCATTCATTCTGGTCATTGACGATCTCGTAAAGTTGATTTGGGGAACGGAATACAAGTCTCTCTTGAGACCGCCGGGCTTTAGCGGGTCGGTGGAGATATCG
>JBKQMK010000105.1:0-6052 GCA_052146735.1 Desulfomonilaceae bacterium
ACACGTTTGTCGCGGAAGAAGACTCATACTTCATGCTCGAACCCTACGCTGTGGTCGCCAGCTACCATGCAGACGGTTCCATCGAAGTCTGGATGCCGAACGCGTCTCCGCATACCAAGGCGAAGGCACTGTCGAATGCATTAAGGTTGCCGCTTTCCAAGGTGAATGTGCGCAAGATAACCATCGGCGGAGCTTTTGGGGGCCGTTCCGATGTTTTTCCGGCAGAATTCATCTCTTGTCTCCTAAGCATCCGTAGTCAGCGGCCTGTGAAGCTCGTTTATACGCGGGAAGAGAACTCGGTTGCTACCCGTATGGGTCATGCAATGATCACCACCATCAAAACAGGAGTAGACAAGGACGGGAAGGTCCTGGCGAGGGACATAGTCTCGTATTTGGACGGTGGCGCCTACTCCAGTACCGGCCCTATAGCCACATCCGTTCCCTTCCTGTGCCATGAGCAGACCTACCGAATGGACAATGTCAGATTCCACGGGTATCGCATCAACACAAACAAACCAGTGAGAGGCATGATTCGCATCCACGGACGCTCCTTCGCATGCGGGATCGACACGCAGCTCGACATGATCGCCGAGGAGCTGGGTATCGACCCTGTGACGATTCGCCTCCGCAATGCCCGGCGCCCTGGCGAAACAACTCCTACCGGCTCGTACGTGGCTAGCTGCGGTCTCGTGGAGTGCATCGAAAAGACTGCAGCGGAGAGCAATTTCCTCGAAAAATTCAGAGATACCACCCCAAACCGCGGCATCGGCATGGGTGTGAACTCAGTCCAAACCGGGTTCCCTTTAGGAATTCGTGGCGGTTCCCAGGCGTTTATTAAGTTTCACGAAGATGGCGGGGCTACCGTGATTTCCGGCGTCGTGGACAACGGCCAGGGAAACGACAATATGCTGGTCCAGATCGCGGCAGAAGAACTCGGGTTGCCCATGGAGGATATCCGGCTCATATCCGCGGACACTGAAGTGACACCGACTGACGCTGGCTCCTATTCGATGATCTCCACGTTTGGAGGCGGCAATGCCGTGAAGACGGCTGCCGCAGACGCAAAAGCACAGATCTTCGAGATAGCCTCGGATATGCTCGAGGCCGATCCAGCGGATCTTGTTGCCAAGGATCGGAAAATATTTGTGAAAGGCGCTCCGGATGTGGGTATTTCCATCGCCAAGGTCGTGCGCAAGGCTTTGATAATGGGACGTCCCATAATGGGACGCGGCGCTTTCTCCCCGCAGGTGGACCAGCGAAGAGAGTGGATCACGAACCCTCGCGGGCAGCTCTCGCAGGCGTTTTCATTCGGCGCGACTGTGACAGAGGTGGAGGTAGACCCGGAAACGGGCCAAGTGAAGGCTCTGGATGTTACGTGCGCTCAGGACTGCGGCTTCGCATTAAATCCCCTGGTTGTGGAGGGGCAGTTTGAGGGCGGCGTGGCAATGGGGGGCCAAGGAGGGATGCTTTCGGAGGAGCATCGTTGGAGCAAGGGTCATCTTTTGAATCCTACAATGCTCGAATACAAGATCCCGATAATAAAGGACATGCCCAATATAAAGCCGATCATAGTGGAAAGCATAGACCCCGCCGGCCCTTACGGTGCCAAAGAAGCCGGCATGTCTATTGCCATGTCAGCGGCTCAAGCATACTGCAACGCAGTGGGCAAAGCTCTTGGGATCTATTTCAACCACTACCCGCTGACACCCGAGCGAATTCTGGACGCAATCGAGAATAGAAAACCGGGAATAAGGACCGCGTGGGAGTTCGAGCCAGCAAGGCCAATCGAAGGAGCGCACAAGTCGTAGAAGCGTCTTGCGTTCGGAGCCGGTAAATGATGTAAAGAATTCTTGATGGTGTCCACAGCGAAACTCCTTTCCTCAAAAAGTTCTTTTGCAAAATCTCGGACAGATAGCGTATTAGCGGAAAAGAGCCGAGGAGTCGGGTTTATCTCACGCGATTCCACAATTCTGCGGACTGAATTTTTCGCTCGGACTTAAATCCGGTTGAAGTCAGAGGCAGCGTCAAGCTTCGCTCAAGGAGGATTTTATGACGGTCAGCAAGTGGGTCCACATGGGAACTGTTTTGAGTCAGCAGGCAGTTCATTATCCGGACAAACTCGGTTGCCAGGACAAGAATAAGAGTCTCACCTTCAAAGAGTGGAACGAGAGAAGTTGTCGCCTCGGAAACGCCCTCACCGACATGGGATGCAGCCACGGCGACCGGTTTGCCGTGCTGGCTTTCAACCGAGTCGAGTGGATGGAGATTTACGCTGGCTGCGCCAAGGGTGGGCAGATCTGTGTGCCGCTTATGTTCCGGCTCGCCGGGCCTGAAATTGAATACATCATGAACGATGCCAATTGCAAAGCACTGATCGTCGATAAAGCTTTCGTTGAGATGATCGACGGGATTAAGGTGAAATTGCCCGTCCCCGCTGATAACTACATATACCTGGGCGAGCCCGGGGACCCGGTACCAAAGGGTTACGTGGGGTACGAAGAGTGGCTGGCGAGAGCATCTTCAGAAGAGCCCAAAGTTGTTGTTGATGCTGAAGATACCTGGACTTTTATGTACACCTCCGGGACAACGGGCAGGCCCAAAGGCGTCGTGAGGACTCACGAGAGCTACCTGGGCATGTACTACCTGGACATAGCGAACATGGGGATAAGGCCCACTGACAAAGTCCTCATGGTGATGCCCATGTGTCACGTCAATTCCATCTTTTATTCGTTTCCCTACACCCTCGTGTCAGCGCCGGTTTGCGTGTACAATGAATCGAGTTTTTCTCCTGAAGATTTTCTCGCTACGGTAGAACAGTTCCGCATCACATTCGTCTCCCTTGTCCCCACCCATTACATCATGATCCTTTCCATGCCGGAAGCGATCAAGAACAAGTACGACGTATCAAGTATGCGCCAGATGCTGATTTCTTCTGCTCCGGCTCGCAGGGACACTAAGGTGGCCATCCTCGAGTTCTTCAAGAACGCTGAGCTTTGGGAAGCTTACGGATCTACCGAAGCTGGCCTGGTGACTCTATGCCGCCCCGAGGATCAACTTCGCAAGATGGGAACAATCGGTCAGGAGATCTTCGGCATAGACCGTATCAAAGTGATGGATGAAGAAGGAAACGAAGTGCCGGACGGCGAGGTAGGAGAACTATACGCCCGCACCCCCATAATGTTTAAGGAATACTGGAACCTGCCCGAAAAAACAAAAGAAGTGTTCCAGGGTGAATGGTTCACCGCGGGAGATATGTGCTACCGCGATCCTGACGGATTCTATGTGTTGGTAGATCGTAAGGCCAACATGATAATCTCCGGTGGCGAAAATGTCTTTCCGTCCGAAGTTGAAAACGTGGTGGGGTCACATCCTGCTGTGAAAGATGTGGCTGTGATTGGAATCCCCGACGAAAAGTGGGGCGAGGCCGTTCACGCGGTGGTCATACTCAACGAGGAAAAAGATCCTAGCGACGGACTTAAAGACGAGATCAGGAAATTAGCCAAGACCAAGATAGCGGGCTACAAGGTTCCTAAGACCATAGATTTCATTGAAGATGACGAAATGCCCCGGACAGGCACAGGCAAGATCCTCCACCGAGTGCTCAGAGAAAAATACGGAAAATGGAGCGACAACCAGTAAGATCGGGGAGGAACTTCTTGTAACCCCGCGAAACGCGGGGCTCCCCGAACCCCTCCTCAAGAACTTCTAGCCTTTGCCGGAATCCTCATTTCTCCTGCGGGGAAGTGAGGATTCCGGCAAGTGTTAGAGTTTCTTAGAGGGCTTGAGCAAACCGTCTATACACAAAGAAGGTCTTCCCAAGCTTATGGCTTTGAATGCCAACCGGCAGCAGGCGGGGTTGCGTGATGGCCGAGTTTATGATAGAGGAAATCCCGCAGTGAGGGCGTTTCATAAGATACTTGCCCCTCGCATTACCCACATAGGAGAGCCGGAATGAAGTCGGTTTTGCTCACGTGCCTCGCACTGGTTATGTTTGCTTGCTGCGTCTCCACTGCACAGGCGCAGGCCGTTCAGCCGCCGGATTCCCGCCCGCCGGATCAATGGGTCAGCCATCAGATGAACCAACCGCTGCCAGGAGCTGGTGACAAATACAGAGTCTCCCAAGATCGCCTCGATGAGATCCAGCAACTTTATCTTCAGGCCAAAAAGGAGCTCGACGGTAAGACTGACACCAAGTTGAAGGATAAGAAATGATTGCCTGCCGGGAGCAACTTTTTGCAAAAACCCTCCCCGGCTACTCTCCGACAGACTCATACGATTTCCGACCGGTCTCCCACCATTAGAATCCATCTGAAGAGAACTTGGCCTTGCGGCAGATGATCGAAGAGGCGTGCGACTTTGCTCACGCGATCCGGGTATTCAAAGCCTGGGAAGAGTCCCGCGGACATTGCCGGGATTGAAAAGAATTCGCGCAGAAGATCTTTCGGTAGTCGAAAATCCTCCGTCCAGGATTTGTGCCTAGGAAAGAGCTGGGCGAAGAAGGATTGGAATTCCGGCAGACTGACCGGCCTCCTCAAACTAAGTCCTTCCTTTGCTACGCGGTCCGCGATTTCCAATAGGTTGTTCCCATCTGGACCGTAAAGGCCGACCATGAACGTCAGCCCTATCCTTCCATCTGTTTTCAGAAGGTCGCGAGCCTGGCGCAGGCTCTCTTTGAAGTCGGGAATCAGAAAAATCGACGCACTGTAGATTATCGCGTCAAATTCGAAGCTGAAATAGTCCGAAAGCCTTGCAGCATCCCCCTCCACAAAGCTGAGCCGATCCGACTCATTGGCCCTCGCGCGGGCGGTCTCAAGCATGGCCGGAGAATTGTCCAGGCCCCAGACTCGGCATTTCGGCATGGCTTCCAGGAGTTGAAGGGAGCTTGCGCCGGTTCCACAGCCGACATCTAGGATGTCCGCTTCTGCAGGCAGATCCATGCCCGAGACAAGAGCCTCATTCAGCCGCCGGAAAAAACCGTACCGATCCTCAAAGGATTGATAGTACGCTGGGCTCAGTTCAAAATTGCCCTTAACGGCCTTTTTGATTTTGGTGATCTTCTGTTCGTCCATACTCGGCCTTCTGTTTGGCTGGCTATTCGGATTTCGGGGTCATGAGTTTGAGTTCTGAAGGGAGCATGATCATCCTCTCCATCATCTTCCGATAGCTGGACTCGCTGTGGTCGTCCCCGTGCTTCCATTCCCGGAGAAGGGCCTTGGCCTGGGTCTTGTCTAGGCCCAGGATTTGGCGCAATTGCCCCATGGTGATGCATTGACGTTCGTACGTATACCGGGCTAGCAAATCCAGCGGGATGTTCTTCAATTCCTCCAGAGTGACCTTTATCCCTGATCCCCGCAAAAAGCCGTGAAGCCGTCGGTATGGGTCTGTCTCTTTGGCATCGCCAGGAGTTGAGCCTTCCTGGACATCACTCACGGCCCCAGTTTGGGAGAAATAAGCTTCCCGGCTCTCGATGAGATCCTGCCGTAGAGGTGAAAAGAGATCTATGATGGTGCCGCCGTGCGGGCCGATCTCAGCGCCGTGCAGTTTGGACCCTGGTATAACCAGCATATCGCCCTCGCGGAGCAGGAACTTTTCCCCGTCAGCAAAGGATATGGTGACAGACCCTTCTTCCACCATGGTAATCTGTTCGGAAACATGTTCGTGGACTGGTAAAACCGTATTGGGCGCCAGCTTCCATCGTGTGACCATGACGTTCTCGCCCCAGAACATCTTCCGGGCAATATTCTCGTTTACTCGCTCTTCAGCTATATCTTTCCAGGATATTGTCTGCATAGTCTATCTCCAGGTTCGGCTACATGTACCTAAGTAAACACAGGAGTTAATCCTCATATGGACCGAGAAATCGCTCCCCGTTGAAATGGATGAGGTGCGTCGGCGATTCGGCAATCCAAACTTCAGTTTCCCAAAAGATGTCGTCGAGGTATTTCATCATGGTTCGACGATCAAGAAAGGCCGTCACGTAGACCAGGCCGACTTTCGATCCTTTAAACAACTCCTTCAACTCCTGCCGTCGCTTGGGGTTTACAGGACCATG
>JBKQMK010000106.1:0-3607 GCA_052146735.1 Desulfomonilaceae bacterium
CCCCGCGCCGGTAATGATACATATCCATTGCTCCGGGTCGGCATCGAAATCATTGAATGCATGATCCATTTCCACGCTGACCAACGGACTGATGGAATTCATTACCTCAGGACGATTGATCGTCACCGTGGTCACATGGCCTTTCTTCTCTGCCTTGATGAATTCATATCTCATAATCTGCCTCCTCGATGGTTATTCTATATTTCCAACCTTTGAATAGCCTTGGACAAATTGGATCAAGCGCCCAGAAAGGTTCCAAGTGCTGATGTAAACCTTCTCAGTGTACGTCCAGGAGGATTGCGGCCCACTATGTGGTTGTCTCAGGGTTCAACCAGAATCTTAATGGTGGCCTTGTCTTTCCGTCAGCTCCATTATTAGATAAGTCGTATCAACGGCCTGTCAGAACCGAAGTAAAGAACCTTGAGAAAGAAGCACCTCCCGCCTCCCGCATCGTGCGGGCCGGAAGGTGCTCAATTCATGAACTTTAATGAAGATCGGCTATTTCTTGTAGCTGTACCAGCCCTCGCCCGTCTTCGGGCCAAGTTTGCTTTCAGTAACCTTCTTCACAATGCTCGGGGTCGGAAGGTCCGCCTTGTCGCCGGTTTCATAGAAGTGGCTCATCCCGATGTCATAGCTCAGGTCAATACCCGTCAGATCCATGAGGCGGAACGGGCCCATGGGATGGCCGGCACCATAGACACAGGCCTTGTCGATATCCTCGTAGCTAGCCACGCCCATCTCAAGCATCCACATGGCTTCTTTCGAAATAGCGGCGATAATGCGGTTCAGGACGAAACCGTCTACTTCTTTCTTGATCAGGATAGGCACCTTGTCGATCTTTACACAGAAGTCCATCATGCATTGCGCGGTTTCATCGGAGACATGGGGCCCTTGGACCACCTCGACAAGCTTCATGACCAGCGCCGGATTGAAGAAGTGGAGGTTGCAGACCTGTGAGGGACGATTGGTAACATCGGCGATCCGTGAACTGACAATGAAGGAACTGTTCGTGGCCAGAATGGCTTTCGATGGAGCGAACTTATCCAGATCGGCAAAGATTTTTCGCTTCAGATCGATTCTCTCCAGCACCGCCTCAATAATCACGTCGGCATTCTTGACGGCCTCTTTCAGATCGCCTGTAAAGGAGATAAGACTACGGGCCTTTTTCGCTGCATCTTCCGTCAACTTCCCCTTCTGGACGCGCCCTGGCAGATAGGTATCGCAAAATTTTTCGGCTTTTTCGAGCACGGCCGGAATCACGTCCGTGCTGACCGTTTTAAAGCCGTGCAGGGCACACTGTAGCGCAATCTGGTGCCCCATATTACCGGCACCCACAACAGCTACATTCTTGATTTCATCTATTTTCATACTTCACTCTCCTCCTGCCTTTCTTTCAGATCTCGTTTTATCGATTCCATGACTACACAAGGACAACTATCTCATTTCATCAGACGGCTGCAAAAAGAAATATCTTAATCTATTGCCCAGGCGGCCTTGGCCCCCTCGGTGGTTGCCTCAATGATTCGTCGCGGCGCAACGGCATCCCCGACGACAAAATGACGAAAACCTTTTTTCGAGAGCATGTCTTTCAAAGCATCACGAGGCGTCACACCAATCGCAATAATGACCTGCTCGACCGGCTCAAGCCTAAGGTCTTCTCCGTTCCTTGATACAAGGATCGCTCCCTCTTCGATGCGTTTGAGTGTTGTGCCAAGCATCAGTGTGACGCCTGCGGCTCTCAGGCGCTTATGCAGCATTTGGCCGTGAGCGGCCTGCGGCAGGACGGGTGATTTCGGGAGCATCTCCACGATTGTAATATCCCTCACGCCTTTTTCCCGCAGGAAATCAGCCGTCTCCATGCCGACCAATCCGCCGCCGACAATGACAACACGATCTTTCGGCTGAACTTCTCCATCCAGGATTTGCCAGGCATCACATACCACGGAAGTGCCGACACCTTCTGCCGGGCAGGCCGACTTGGCAGCGCCGATCGCGAGAACCACGGCTTCGGGCCTGCCCTCATCGATCATGGCTTCAGTGACCTCTACGCCGGTTTTTATTTCCACCCCCTGCTTTTTACATTTGGCTGTAAGAGCGAGAATATATCTCTCGTAAACGTTCTTGTGCGGCGCCATCGCCGCATAGCGGGCATTTCCGCCGGTCCACCTCTCGCTCTCGTATAGCGTGACTTGATGGCCCAACCTTGCAGCTTCGAATGCTGCGGTGAGGCCGGCCGGTCCTGCGCCGATCACCCAAACATTTCGTTTAATTTGCGCCGGTCCTTCGGGTCTGATCAGTTCTTGGCCGGTCTGCGGATTGATAGCACAACGGATTGGCTGCTGTTCCAGGGAAAGGCGCTCAATGCAACCCTGGTTGCAAGCCAGACATTCGAGTGTATCTTGAGAACGCCCGGCAATAGCATTTTTCAGAAAGTCGGGATCGGCCAGATGCTGACGTCCCACGGCGATCATATCAGCATCACCGCGGGCGATAACCTCGTCCATCAAAAAAGGGTCCGTATAGCGGCCGACCGAGATGACCGGTACTGTCGCCACTTCCTTGATCTTACGCGCAAGATGAACGTTGAACCCCGGAGCAAACTCAACAGGCGCGCTGGGATTCGGTGAATTGAGATTGACATCCATATTCCCGTGCGTGCCAAAGGACACATGAATGACATCCGCACCGGCCACGACCAGATCGGGGATAATCGTCTGCATATCGTCTATGCCATAGCCGCCTTTAATGCCTTCTTCGCCGGAGATGCGTATGGACACGGGGAAGTCAGGGCCGACTTGTTCGCGTACTTCCCGGATGCATTCCAGCATAAATCGCGCGCGAGCCTTGAAATCGCCACCGTATTGATCCTGGCGTTGATTGGAGAGCCCGGAAAGAAACTGCATGAGCAGATAGCCATGAGCACCGTGGAGTTCGACGGCGTCGAATCCGGCTTCTTTGGCGCGAAGCGCCCCGGCGCCGAAAGAGACTATCGCCTCCTGGATTTCTTCCAGAGCCATTTCGCGCGGAGGTCCGAGAAAGCCGAATATGTAACTGGGAATGGCGGAAGCACCGAGAGCCACGTTTTTCTTTTGCAGCAAATAACTTTCCCGGCCGCAGTGATGAAGCTGTAGAGCAACTTTAGCGCCCTGGCTATGAACGGCCGCCGCTATCCTGGACAGGCCGGGAATGAACTTGTCGTCCCACGCCCCGAGACCGCGAGGAGAAACGTGGCCTGCCGGATGAACGGCCGTGATCTCCGTGATAATAAGTCCAGCACCGCTTTGCGCCCGGCGTTTGATGTATGCAAGGTTGGCTTCGCTGACTATGCCGCCGGCTTCGGCGAGTCCAGTACCCATCGGCGGTACAACAACCCGGTTGGAAAGTTGGAGAGTGCCAATTTTAATCGGTTCCAACAGATGGTGTAGACTCTTCATAGACAAGCTCCCTTTGAAAACTGAACGCCCCCTCGGTGGACAACGCCAGCCAGTTATAGCGTTTGTCTAAAATTCTGTCCGAATGGCACAAGTTTTCCTGTTTTGGAGTCTCCGGTCAATGAGCCAATTCAAGGCGTGACAGAGTCGATCGACCAGGGCGTCTCTGGTCTTTG
>JBKQMK010000107.1:0-4493 GCA_052146735.1 Desulfomonilaceae bacterium
GAACTGGCGGGCCTGGAGAGCAAACTTGATGCAATAGACAATGCCCTTTCGCTCATAAAGGAATTCGTAAGGTTCAAGTGACCGCAGTTCCCGAGAGGGGCTAATTGGAGAGACAACGTGGTTTGCAGGAATGTTCGGCAGAAGCTAAAGATAGAATCGGTGTTGGACCTTGTTGACGAGTGGGCAGTGACGAAAAAGGTGCGATGCAGTTGGGCAGGGGCTGATCCCATGATGATTGCTTACCATGATGAGGAATGGGGTGTGCCTGTCCACGATGATCGCCTCTTCTTTGAGTTCTTGTTGTTGGAGGGGGCCCAGGCCGGCCTGAGTTGGTCAACGATCCTGAAGAAGCGGGAGAATTATCGGGCGGCTTTTGATAATTTCGATCCGAAAAGGATAGCCGGCTACGGTGACGACAAGATCCAACAGTTGTTGCAAAATCCGGGTATTGTGCGCAATCGGATGAAAGTGCGCTCGGCCGTCATCAATGCTCAGGCCATTCTTGCGGTTCAGGAAGAATACGGCTCGCTTGATTCCTATATCTGGCGATTTGTTGGGGGCAAAACCATACAGAACGGTTGGGAAAGCTCGGCGCGTGTGCCGGGCAAGACGCGGGAAGCAGAAGCCATGAGCAAAGATCTCAAGAGGCGCGGTTTCAAGTTCGTGGGGCCAACGATCTGTTATGCATTCATGCAAGCTACCGGGATGGTCAATGATCACACCACAGATTGTTTTCGGTTTCGCGAATTGTGTGGCTCGCGTATTGCTTCAGCCAAGACTTGACAGATTATTACCGTATTTTTAGGCCACTACTCTAAGCGCAAGCCCTTGGGCACAAATGCCCGTTCGGCCAACTCAAAAATGCCCTGCACCAAAACCGCGAGCAGCGCTGCCGGAACAGCTCCCTGCATTATCAACCCAATATCATCAAGTCTAATGCCGGTAAGGATAGGCTGGCCGTAACCTCCCGCGCCGATCAGAGCCCCCAGGGTTGCGGTCCCGACATTGATTACCGCTGACGTCTTAATCCCCGCGAGGATGGCTCTCGATGCCATCGGCAGCTCAACCAGCCGAAGCCTTGCCCCTGGTGGAAGGCCAATCGCTTCAGCGCTCTCTCTGATGTCCGACGGAATATCTCGGATCCCCACATACGTATTGCGAACGATCGGTAGGAGACTGTAGAGAAAAAGAGCAGCTAGGGCAGGGGGACCACCAATGCCCAGCAGGGGTATCATGAAAACGAGCAGGGCCAGAGAAGGGATCGTCTGAACGAGCCCTGCAACGCCCAAGATAATCTGTCCAATCTTCGGTCTCTTCGATGCAACAATGCCCAAAGGTATGGAGAACAGGATAGCCGCGATCAACGAAATTCCAACCAGATAAAGATGTTCTAAAGTATGCCGCCAGAGCCTTTCAACCACGCTATCTATTCGCGGCCGGCCGCCTATAGACAGCCTTTTCGCCAGAAAGTCAGCAGCGATCCTGCTCTCGGGAATTTTGTTGAGCTTGGCAGCCGCGTTCATCTCAATCATGGCAGATTCTGTAATCTGTCCCTCAAGTTTGGACAGCTCAGCAACTACCTGGGGCGTACGTTGGGTCAAATCATTCCTGTAAAGTATCACAGCGCTATATACAGGGAAGTAATGCACGTCGTCTTTCAACACGCACAGGTCATAATATTGAATTTCAGCATCGGTCGAGTAGAGGTCGGTTGCCTCGATAGAGCCAGCCTCCAGTCCGCGATAGGACAGGTCGTGATCCATGCCGTAAACATGTTTCTGCGGGAGGCCGTAATGTTTGCAGAGGCCCGGCCAACCATCAGTGCGATCCATGAATTCATTGCTGAATCCGAGCCTCAGTTCCGGATGCTTGCGCAGGTCTGAAATTTTGGTGATCTGCAATTTCTCGCATGTTGCTTTCTTCATACCGATGGCATAGTTGTCGCTAAAGCCCAGCGAACGGGTCATCATGATTCCGTGTGCTGCCACGGCCTCTCGTATTCCGTCTTCGCCTTCTATTCCCTGGCCGGCCAGTATTTCTTGAGCAATCGTGCCGGTATATTCAGGGTAAATGTCTATATCGCCTTTGAGCAATGCATTCCATAGCACGCGAGTCCCGCCCAGTTCCCGCCGCTGCACCGCCTGCTCTCCTGCGTTACGAACGAGTAGCGACACCATCTCTCCCAATATTACGGACTCGGTGAAAGTCTTGGAACCTATCTTCACCTCGGGCGGTGTCCTGTCGGCGGCCGATACGGCAAATGACGTTATCGCGATCAATGTCGCGGTAAGAACTAGGATGCGAAGCGTTTTCATTGCCAAGTTTGCCTACCAGCGGTTGCAAATCCTGCAGAGCGTGTGTAGAAATGACCGTCTAGTGGCCCAGGTATCCGTTTCAGCCGTCGCTCTGAAGCGGGCAATAGTTTCAAATGATAGGAGTTTTTGGGTAGGGGTCCGGGGGGGGACTTTTTGCAAAAAGTCCCTCCCCGGTCACTCTTCAAAAAGACTCCTAGCTATTGCAACTTCTGAGCGCATCGTGAGAAGTGCGCTGTGCATTAATGAAACGAGTGACAAATGGATCGCTCGGCGACCGGACCAGTTCCTCGAGTGTGCCTTTTTGTACAATCTCCCCGTCCTTGAGAAGGACTATGATATCCCCAAGAAAAGCAGCCTCGCTCATGTCGTGGGTAACCAGAACTACCGTCTTGTTCACTGCCTGAAATATTTGCTTCAAATCCGTCTGCAAATCTGACCGGATCATGGGATCAAGCGAACCAAGCGGTTCGTCCATGAGCAGCACGTCAGGATCGAACATCAAGGCTCTCATGAGGCTGACTCTTTGGCGCTGTCCCCCCGAAAGTTGCATCGGAAAGCGGTTCAGTCCGTCCTGTGGGAATTGTGCGAGATCGGAGAGTTCATCTACTCTCCTTTCGATCCTATCTCTGCTCCAGCCGACATATCGCGGCATAAGGGTGACATTATCGCGTGCCGTGAGATGAGGGAAGAGACCACCCTCCTGAATCACGTACCCCATTTCCCGGCGAAGGGAGAGAACAACGTCGGGCGAGACCTGAATGTCCTTGAAATATATCGTCCCGGTATCCGGATAGGTGAGCCCGATAATCAGTCGCAGCAAGGTCGATTTTCCGGAACCGCTCGGCCCGATCAGCGCTGTTGTGATGCCCTCCGGCATGGTCAGGTCAATGGCGTGCAAAGCCTTCACTCTGCCGTAGGTCTTAGAGACGTTTTTCAAGGCAATCATAGTGTCTCTTTCAGCAGGACGAAGGTTAATGTTATGCGTTATTTGGGAAACTTCCAGATAAGGCTGGCCATTGCGAGCATTAATATAAATAGGCCAAAAGCCGCGAAAAACACTATCGCGAGTTTTTGAACCGGGCTCATGCTCTTCTTGGTAAATTGGAGGCTACCTTTGCTGGGACGAAATGTGATGCTCCGGTTTACTTGATACTGATTATCCGGACTAAGCCGCCCCCTATATAGCACCCAGCCCACAAAACCCCAAAGCAGGGCAATGCTGCCAAAAAGCGGGTAGTGGCCCCACATCTCAAGTTTCGGTACGCCGGACGACAGAGCAATTACCCCTATCATCGTAGCCGCGCCACCATACAACATGTATTTCTTGTACCTCTTAATTACTAATTGGACATCTCCAGGATTGGCTGTAAGTTCGTAAGCAATCTGTTTTACAAACTGGGCAGCTTCCTGTCTGTCCCACCCGTTCTTAGCCAAGGTTCCTATAAGGGTTCCTTTACCTGTTCCCTCTGCAAGTTCTGCTTTGATTCGAGCTACCAAATTTTCCAGATCCTGCTGACCAGGCCGACTCACTATTGTCGTTTCTTCATCCGCTCTGAACGGAAGCGGTTGGAGATTCTTCATGGCCTTGAACCAGTCGGAGGAGTCTTTCTGAAACAAGAATATCAAAGCTCCTATTTCAAGAATCAGACCGGCAGCATCCAGAATAATTAAGCCGACATCCAGAGAGATTGAGAGCGGTGTATGACCAAGACCTCGAGCTAGAGAGAGTATCGCAAAAGGAAGAAATGGCACTATCGTAACCAAAACAGTCATCCGAGCCCAATTCTTCCCTTCTCCAATCATGTAAATAAACCAGAAAAAAACTGGTCCAAGTGTGAGCAGGGTTAGAAATTCTATCAGGCCGACCGACTGACCAGCTCGCGACAACCCGATAAGCCATTCTGTAGTGGCGATTCCCACGCTAACGTAGAGCATGATGACAGCGGCCGTGACCTTCGACGGCTTATGTGGCATCATGTTTGCTTCCATGGTTTCCACCTCATTCTTTGCGCTGGTTCCGCTTATAGTCTCTATCACATCGGACCAGGGGACCGCTCCAAAGAGGCCCGGTCCCACTTTCCCAGGTTTGCCGCAGCGTCGTATGTGCTCTGCAGGAAGGCCAGCAGCATTTCTTCCGGTTTGTCGGCTCGGCGCACAACATCGTAAGGCAGAATGAAT
>JBKQMK010000108.1:0-8915 GCA_052146735.1 Desulfomonilaceae bacterium
GCCTCACGCCAAAAGCCTTGTCCGGTCCGATCTTCTTTCGCGTCTTCTCGACAATATTCAGGAGGAAACGGGCTCGATTCTCCAGACTGCCTCCGTACTGGTCGTGCCGCTGATTAGATCGTGGAGATAGAAAAGAATGAATCAGATATCCATGGGGAGCATGAACTTCAACTCCATCGTACTCCACTTGGAAGGCCGCGTGCGCCTGGACAGCGAACCGGTCTTCCAGATCGACGATTTCTGCCACGCTCAACTCGCGCGGGGTGTCACCGTAAATAACGTGCAGCAGTTCCGGAGCTTCTCGGGCGAGAACTTCTCTGCCTGCAAGCCTGAACTGGTCATATTCCTCGTCACGCATGTTGCTGAGAACCTCAAACGGCATAAGCTCAGTTAGTTTTGGTGTGACGCGCTTGAACTGCACTCCCCAGCCCTTGGTGAAGAGACGCATGTCTATCTCGTAAGGGAGAGGAGAAGGCCCTCCCGCAGGACAATCAGGAGATTCCACGTGGGGGTGCCCCTGACGTCCCCATCCTGGGCTCAACTGCATAAAGATCTTACAACCGTGATACTCATGAACCAACTTTACCATTTCACTGTGGAAACGGTAATATCGGTAGTCGGTGAACAGTGACGGGTTAAGGACTTCCGAGCCTTGCCATCGATGCGGATTCATCACGCAACATTCCGTGATGATCAGCCCAAACCCTCCCCGAGCCCTGGTGGCGTACCACGCGGTATTTGTATCCGAGTGATAGCCATTGGGTCCAGACAAGCCTGGATTCATCGGCGCCATGGCAATGCGATTTTTGATTTTCACATCACCGATCTCCATGGGATCGAAAAGTGCGTCGAAACTCATCGTTTGCCTCCTTCTGTTTTAGTCTGTACAACTGGTTGGTATTATCCCAGAGTAGCCTGGCTTAGTCTTCGCTGCACATCGTTCTTGGCGGATATCGATTTCCCCCCCTCTGAGGGCCAATAATCTCGGAGCCAAGGTATATACCTCGAATCTAGCTGCCTGGTGCTATAGCCTCCGTTTCGAGGTATCGATCCCTAGGAGACGCCCCAGATTGCCGCCGAACATCAATGCCCGGTCTGCCTCTGTAATCGCGGGATAGCCGTAGTCTCTCTGCATGTCTTCGGGAATCTGGAACGATCGCATGCCGATTACGGCAGTTCGGATCTGGACTCCGAATCCCGCATAATCTGTCCCCCAGATTATCTTGTCCGGTCCAACCCAGCGGAGCGCCTCTCCTATGATTTTGGCGAATTTCCGCGGCGCGTTCAACGCCCAGGGCACGAGGAGGCTCAAGCATACGTAGACGTTCGGGTGTCCCATTGCGACCATGTTGAGATCGTCGCAATACGGATAACCCATATGAAACGCATTGATTTTCAGTTCTGGGAAATCCCTGGCAACGTCGTCCAGATAGATGGGCAGGGCATACTTGCTTTTCCCCGGAGGCACCCAGCAGAAGCCCGTATGAATATCGAGAACAATACCCAGCTCTTGCGCTTTTGCATAAAAGGGCCACAGTTCAAGATCGTTAATATACGTATCTTCCGGCGGATAGAATTTGAATATCTTCGCCCCCTTCTCCTTAACCCAGTATTCCAGCTCCCAGATTGTATTCTTCAGCCCTTTGTGTTTGATCGGGGAGACGTTGGGTTGATACATGAAACGGTCAGGATTAGATTCCACTACCTTGGCCATCTCGGCGTTCGTGCACCATCGAGTCGTGTAACCGGTGGTATCCATCATGGATTCAGGCAACAGGCACGCGATGTCCACACCGTACTTGTCCATGGCATCAACTAACCGGTTCGGATCGACGCTCTTCTCCATTTCCCATGCTTCCATCCCCTGGAAAACCTCTGGAGGCGTTCCCGTCAGGAGTGGTCTCTTGATAGCCTCGATAGCTTTCCACCACATCTGAACGCCCGGGAAATGGTTGACTTGGGTCATGTCGCCGATAAGGTGCGGCTCCGGATCGATTTTAAAGAAATCGTCTTTTTGAAATTCTGTCATAATCCACCTCATTCGCTATGCACACCAGGTTGTTAACCAATGCTCCGTTCGCGACCTTCCCAGAACTTCTTCTTGACATCCTTGCGGAGAATCTTGCCCACCGGAGTTGTTGGGATTTGAGACCAGAATTCGACTGCCTTCGGACACTTGTACCCGGCCAAACGCTCCTTGCAGTGGGCGACAAGCTCTGCTTCAGTGGCTTTTTGATCAGGTTTTAGGACTACAACTGCCTGGACTCGTTCTCCCCATTTTTCGTCCGGCGCGGAAACAACTGCCGCCATAGCCACAGCGGGGTGCTCATAGAGTACGTCTTCAGTCTCCTTCGGGTAGACGTTTTCCCCGCCCGTAACGATCATGTCTGCCTTGCGGTCCACGAGAAAGAGGTATCCTTCGTCATCGATGTAACCCACGTCACCAGTGTGGTACCAGCCGCCGCGTAACGTTGAGGCCGTCAGCTCGGGGTTCTTCCAGTAGCCCATCATGACGCACTTTCCGCGGATGACGATTTCACCCACTTCGCCAACAGAAACGGACCGGTCGTCGTTATCGAATACCTGCACGTCGACACTCATACTTGCCTTGCCCGCGCTCGCAAGAAGCCTGGACCGGTTACCCTCCAACACGTGGTCTTCCTGTGAGAGAATTGTTCCGCCCATGCATTCAGTCATGCCGTACACTTGCTGAAACTTTGGTCCGAACTTCTGGATGCACTGCTTAAGAAGTTGCGGCGGAAAAGGACTCCCTGCGTATGAAATAGACCGCAGGCTGGAGAGGTCATATGCGTCGGGATTGGTATATTGGAGGAGCCATCCGTAAAGCGTGGGGACCGCGTTGACGTGAGTGCACTTTTCGTCTTGTATGAGCTGGAGGATGCCGTTCAGATCGGGTTTCCGATTAATCACTACTTTGCCGCCAGTGAGCAGTACGGCTAATGCAGGCCAAAAGGACACGTGGAATAGAGGGAGGACAAAGCAAGTGGCGTCGTTTTGATTGAAAGAGAAGCCCAAAGCCGCTGCCAAGATACCGTTCATGAGTCCCCGGTGTGACATCATGACTCCTTTGGGTGCGCCCGTGGTCCCTCCGGTGTACATGAGTATGGCCATCGCATCTTCGTCTGCATCACGGCCAGGTTCGTCGGGGGCAGCGCCGGCTAATAACTCCTCGTAAGCCTGACAACCGTCGGCCGGATTATCCATAGTGATGCAATATTTGATAGATGGGGCACTATCTTTGATCGTCCGCGCCCGATCTTCATGCCCGTCAGCGACAAAGAAACAGGTCGCTTCTGAATCATTGACGATGTGGACAAGCTCTGGGTCGGATAGCCGGAAGTTGAGAGGCGTTACGCTTATGCCTATCTTGCTGGCTGCGAAATAGACCTCAAGGTACTTGTGGGTGTTTTCGGCCAAAACAGTTAGACGGTCGGCCTTCCCGATACCTAATCCAAGCAGTCCGTTTGCCAACCTATTCACCCGCTCGTTAAGCTGGCGATAAGTAAGGCGAGTGCCTTCAAATACGGTGGCCGTGTTGTTCGGGAAGAGAATCGCCGATTTTCTCGGAATATCGCCCAAGGTATACATCTCTTCCCCTTTCTATGCCCAGGATTTCGGATAGCCCATGAATTGCATCATCATGTTCTTGGCCATTTCGTCGGAGATCGGCGAAAAGACCATCTGTTTGTAATCCCTGAAGTAGCGTTGCATGTCGAACTCCGTGGTGTAGCCGTAGCCGCCGAGTATCTCCATACCCAAGATGGCGGCTTTCTCACTGGCCCGGGAGGCAACGACCTTTGCCATGCAGGCCTCGACGTGTGTGGGCTTCCCGTTGTCGGCAAGCCAGGCGCATTTGTATACAAGATTGCGGGCATTCTCGATTTCGATAGCGATATCGGCCAGGTAGTGTTGGAGTATCTGGAAGCGGGCGATGGGCCCACCGAATGCCTGTCTCTCCAGGGCGTACTGAAACGCGTCGTTGAACGCGGCCTTGGCTACACCCAGGCTAAGAGCAGATGTGCCGATACGCTCATGGTTCAGGACCGTCAAGACCTCGTACCAGCCGTTGTGGAGCGTGCCGAGGATGTTCTCCTTGGGAACGCGAACGTCGTCAAAATAGACATAGTTGGCCCCACACGCATGGACGCCGACCTTGGGAATCAATTTCGTCTGAAGCCCTTCACTGTCCCGAGGAACGATGAGAACCGACAGGCCGCGGGTCCTCTTCGCTCCGGGATCGGTGATCGCGAGGACGATCATGTAGTCACACACGTGGGCACCTGTGATGAAAACCTTTACCCCATTGATCAGCCAGTGATCGCCCTTGTCTTCGGCTTTGGTGGAAATGGCTCCCAAAAGATCGGTGCCGCCTGCCGGTTCGGTAAAGGCCCCGGACCATTTTTCCTCGCCGGCCACAATCCTCGGGAGATGCTTAGCCTTCTGTTCCGGGGACCCCATATGGCGAAGAGGGGCCGCACCAAAACCCATGGTCGCACCAACACCCAGCGCCACAGCGACCGACACGGTGGCGAGCTCCTCGATGACAATCATCGCCTCGGTTTGACCGAGCCCCAGTCCGCCGTATTCCTCCGGAATGGCCAGCCCTGGAACACCTAGATCCGCGAGCCCCTTCCAAATCTCCTCGGGCATGAAATTGCAGCTTTCGTCCATCCAGCGGACTTTCTCTCTGGTGAGTTCTTTTTTGCAGAACTTGCGGATAGTGTCGCGGAGCATTTCCTGCTCTTCAGTCAGATTGAAATCCATTACGCTTCTCCTCAGCTCTTCACGCCTTTCCGGAAATTCTCCATCATGCTCTGAATGTCTGGGGCATGCACGAGCCACTGAATGCCATTCCGTTCCACAGCCAGGGCCGTGTCGATGCTCCCTCCTTCTGCGGAGCGAGCCATAATCTCTTTGCCCATGCGCAAGGCTATCGGTTTCTTCGAAGAGATCTCAGCCACGAGTTTCTCAAATTGCTCCTCGAAATGATCGTCGGGAAAAACACGCGTCAAAAGACCCATTTCATATGCCTCGCGGGCGGTGTAGTTCTTGCTCCCGCTGTAGACCAGTTCCCTGGCTCGGTGCACTGGCATGCTCCTGACGATGCGAGCCGTTCCACCCCATCCGGGAAGGATGCCCATGTTGATCTCAGTGAGGCCGATTTTTGCCGATTCTTTGGCGTAGAGCAGATCACAGCAGAGCGCCAGTTCGAGCCCTCCGGCCAGGCAGTGCCCGCTTATTTTGGCTATCACTACCTTTTCGCAATCGGTGATGGCATGCTGCACGTCCAGTCCCTCGTGAGACAACCAGTTCAGGGATGCTTGGTGCTCGGCAAGGGACGGGAATACGTCCAAATCGCCACCAGTACAGAACGCTTTGCCGTCCGCGCCCGCCAGGACCACAACCCCGACAGATCGTTCCTGCCTGACTCGTCGGAATGCATCCGTAAGCTCCTGGGCCATTCGACGATTGATCGCGTTTCCTTTGTCCGGACGATTAAGGGTAATGCGACAGATCGTGTTACTTGGCCCGCCAGTCTCGTACTGAATGGTCTGGTAGTCTTCCGGTTTCATAAACGAGGCAGCATCAATGTCATCACCGCGATCGCTTTTCTCTGAAGCAACTGTTCGCAGCAATTCATCGGAAGGACGGAAAAGAGGAAGGGCGTGCTGATCCGTGATGTCTTGAAAAATTACTTCCACATCCATACCGATCTCAACCGCGGCGGGGTCGCATTGCACTATCTGCGTCATCATTCTGATGCCTTCCTGCAGATTAACCATGGCCAGCACGTACGGCAGATCAGGCATGAACTTGGGCTCAACCATGTCACGCATAATTGCGAAAGTGTACACTTTGGCCTTGCCGCTTGCCTCTCGCCAGCCCAATTCCGCGGACCAGCACTGCGGGCAGTACTTGCGTGGATAGAAGATGAGACTGCTACATTTCTGGCACTCTTGGATGAGCAACTTGTGCTTCTTGGTGGCCCTCCAAAACTCCTCGGTCCACGGCTGCACAGTCGGTATAGGCTTGAGATATTCAGTACTCATGGCAGTTCCCTCCCCCATACGCTTGCGATGTTGTTCATTCCCGAACCGCCAGAGGTGTTTTGAAACACGAACTTTGCATTCTGCACCTGACGATCTCCTGCCTTGCCCATGATTTGCCGTGCGGTCTCCACGTAGGTCGCCATGCTCACACCTGAACCGGTATGGCCCCTGCCGAGCGCGTCGCCGATAGGCGACCAGGGCAGGTCACCGCCGGGCCAAGTGCGTTTTTCAAAGAACGCTTTGCAACCTTGCCCAGGCCCGCAAATACCCATAGCTTCCATCATGATGGGATGACCAACGGGATAGGCCAAATAGATGTTCCAAATGTCTATGCTCTCTTTGGTAAGCCCAGCCTCGGCCAGAGCATGTTCCCCCGAACGACGAAGGCCTTCCTTCCACTGATCGCTCTCTCTCAATACCGTACACGCGGTAAAAAAGGCCGCCCCTTCTCCGAGCTTGTAAACGGGCGTGTCGGTAACTTGTGGCGCCAACTCTGCGGACGTGACCACCAGAGCCGCACCGCCATCCGCCAGTACGTTGCACTCTCGCTTATGAAGTGGGTCGGCCACGAATGAGGATGAAAGGACCTTCTCAATGGAAGGGACTTCCTTTTGATAGAACATCGAGTTTTGGTCCAGAGCCGCCCACTTGCGCATGGAAACCACCACGGATGCCATTTCCTCCGGCGTGGCTCCGGACTCATACATGTATCTCCTTGTCATCATCGCAATGATGCCGTTGTACGTTGTGCCAAAAGGATATTCCCACTGAAGATCCATCCCGGCCTGGGCGAAGAAGTTGATAAGCTCATCCATAGGAATAGTGGAATGTACTGTCACGTGCGGGATCAGGACTGCTTTTGCGGTACCGCTTTTGATGAGTTGCTCGGCAAGGCGCAGACAGTTCGAAGTCGAT
The DNA here is from genome assembly GCA_052146735.1 of Desulfomonilaceae bacterium. Classification (GTDB taxonomy): domain Bacteria; phylum Desulfobacterota; class Desulfomonilia; order Desulfomonilales; family Desulfomonilaceae; genus CAWBBA01. The sequence continues at coordinate 6,987 of JBKQMK010000108.1, forward strand.
GCCCCGCCCGCGTTGCAGATGCACACGTCCTTGCAGCCCTTCAGGCCCAATTCCTCTGGAATCTTGCCGAAAGAGATTTCGGCAGTCAGCCTCGGTTGAGCTTGAGGCGCCACAGTTACCACGGCTTCAATATCGTTTTTGTGAAAGCCGGAGCTGCCGACCGCCTGAATACAGGTTTCATAGAGGATGTCCCACCGGGACCGGAGCGGGTAGATGCCGGTAGGGACCTCGCCAAAACCGACAATGGCCAGATTTCCTTTACTCATGACTGCCCTCTCGTCTCGTCTGGCTTTGAAAGCACAATTTTACGGGTGATGCGCTTGTCATTTCCTCGTTTCCTGTGAAACAGCCTTTCAGTGTTGACAAAAAATCTGAATGCAGCTAGTCTAAAGATGATTGAATGAGCTCTCATTTCGCAAGATACTCTACAGTGTTGCGGGGTGTCAATGTCAATTTTGAACCAAGGCTCAGATTGGGTGAATGACAGTAACAGTGCCATGTCACCGGTTATTAACTAGACAGTGAACCTGGTTCGTCGCACGACAGCTCATGCAAAGCTGGTGCGAAATGGTATTAGTCTATAGATATCAACTCTACAGTTCGGAGGGATTATGTCAGGCGGAACTCTGATGCGAATCAAGGATCTCGAAGAAAGGTCAGGTGTGCCAAGAACCACCATACACTTCTATTTGCGGCGAGGCCTTCTGCAGCCACCCAGCAAAACCGGCCGCACCATGGCCTACTATGATGAAAGCCACCTCAAACGTCTTCAGGATATCCAGAAGATCAAAGGGGATGTCCGAGTGCCCCTTCTGTTGCTTAAGGAAAAGATCGCGGCCCTGGATCAAGAGGGACCTGAGGGCGGGATCAAGGGTGTCACGCGCATGCAGGAGGTGGCGATCACCACCAAGGCAAAAGATGCCAAACGGCATAGAATAGTCGAGGCAGCCGTACATATCTTCTCGCAAAAAGGTTACCATCGGACCAAGGTGCAGGACATCACCAATGCTCTCGGGATCTCGACGGGCACATTTTACATCTACTTCGGAAACAAGCGTGATCTCTTCGTGGAAGTGGTAGACCACGTTTTTCGCACCATCCTGGGCGAGGCGGCTAAAGCCATAATTTCTGAAGAAGATATCCTGAAGAGGATGGTTGTGCGCGGCCGTGTCTTCTACGAGCACTATTCAAAATACAACGAGATACTCAACCAGTTGCGTGCAGAAATGGCCGGTGAGGACAAGTGGCCCCAAGAGAAGATTAAGAAAGCCTATCACGATTTGACGAGGCCAGTGATCAAGGACATCCAGAGAGGGATAGATACGGGGTTATATCGAAAGATGGACCCGGATCTGCTCGCCTATGCTCTTACCGGAATAATAGAGGTCATGTCATTGAGGATGATGATCGACAACAAGTACACCTTTGAAGAAATAATGGCCTTCATCATTGATTTCACGACCAAGGGTACGGCTCCGGAGAACAGGTTGCAAAAGTTCGAAGTGGATTGAAATCGCTGGGGTATCTGCATAGGTGGTTTATCTATTAGAGCCCAACAGGTTCTTTTAATTTAGATTTTCTAAATTAACCAAATAGTTTTTTTAGCTTGACCCCTTCTATAGTTTTAACCAAAAATTGAGAAGAAATCGGATTGCCAAGATGTAGAGACTTCCGGGAACCATCTAGCTTTTTCCAAGGTCAAGGAGTCCCTTGAGATGGGCGCGAGAAATATTGACGTGGTGGTCGTTGGTGCAGGACCCGCGGGCTGCGCCGCGGCAAAACGATGCGCGGAAGCAGGCTTAGAAACGGTTTTGCTCGAAAAGAAAATGCTGCCCAGAGATAAGGTTTGTTCCGGCTTGATCAGCGGACCGACGGCAAAAAGACTGGTCAAGGATGAATTCGGCGCTATACCCCAGGAGGTGTTGGCCC
>JBKQMK010000109.1:0-3113 GCA_052146735.1 Desulfomonilaceae bacterium
CGGTATGGGCTTGGTAGCCTCCCGGTTCCGTATTCCGTACGCGTCGATGCACTTCAGATCCCTATCTGATAGGAAGCGATGGGTCAAAGAGATACCTGTGGATGATTTTAGTCTCTGCAATAAGCCCATTGTTTCCTCGGGAGTGTCGGGAGAGACGGCGAGCACAGTGATGCCCTTAAGAGTAGAAACCTTTAGGCGTTCAAGTTGGAGCAACTGCTCCCTGCAGTACGGTCACCAGTGCCCTCTGTAGAAAACGAGAAGGACCGGCGAGACTCCTCGATACTCGGCCAGAGTCGCGCTTTTCCCGTGCAGATCCGGCAGATCGATTGGGGGAGGTGGCTGAGCAGCGGCTACCCCCGACAACTCACAAACCGTCAGAATTGCCACAAGAGTGAGCACCGCCAGAACGATACCCAGAGTTTCAGGTCTCTTCGCATGTGGGATAGGCCCACTATCGACTCGTCGGGGCTCAACACCACCGTTCTTGACCATGTGATACGGTCCTGCGCAGAATGCCGACACCAAGCGCCGACCTCCAACAATCAAAGAGTGCTGCGATGAAGCGGTAATTCTTCTCATCATTTCCTCCGATAGTACCTGATGTACTAACCGTAGCTTTATCCCACTTGGACAATTAGATTCCTGCCTTCTTGTGCGACTTTCCCCGACTCTCTGAGTGCCCTAATGGCTCGCGTTATGCTCACTCTGTGCGCTCCCACGAGGAAGCTCAGGTCTTCATGGGTCAGTGGGAAAAGGATCTTAAGCCCCTCAGGACTTTGTATCCCATGCTCTTTGGCAACGTTGACGAGCACCTTGTAAAGCCTGTCTTCCAGGCTGGTCATAGACATGTTTCCGATTCGGCTGGTCAGTGAATCGATTCTCTTACTCAGATTCTTTATCACCTGCAATCCTATCGTAGGACGGTCCAGAACGAGCCGCTCAAACCGATCCTTTCTAAATCCGCAGGTCAGAGCGCCCTCAATGCAGACGGCGGTCACAGGATAGTTTATGTCTTCGTTCAACATATTCTCCCCAATGAAATCGCCGCCCTGACGAATATCAAGGGTCATCTCCCCTCCATCCTCGTTCACTTTGGTCAATTTCACCCGACCAGCCTTTATCAGAAACATTTCATCGGCACGTTGGCCCTGGGTAAAGATCATATCTCCTCGCCGATACCGCTTTCTCATCGCAGCGTCTGCAAGGGCGGTTAAGTCCTCGGTCGACAGGTTTTCAAATACCCAAACATGACCGATGCACGTTGGATGGAGTTCCAAGCCTTTGGCAAGACGCTCACATAGACAGGACATCTCGATGCACCACCTTTCTGGAGAGGAAAGAATTATTGCTCGCGCGAGAGGATTTCATTTTGCAGAGAAACCACGAAAAGAAATTTTGTGTTACAGCTCAGTGGGTCGAGAGAAGCTATTCTATGAAACTCTCAGTATATCCACACCCTTTTCACGTGCAAAGGCGAGCCAACGTGATCGAGACCAGCCTGAAACGTTTCAGTCCTCGGCCAGCTTCGCTAAATCGTCAAGAGGGGTTGCCCGGACTTTATTATCTCGGTCAGCGGTTGACCCCAGAATTTCACCTCTATGCCTAGGGTTACCAGCTTTTCGGTTACCCCCAATTCATCTGCGCACGCTTTGCATGCAGAGACCTTTACTCCGGCTGATAACAACTCTTTTATTCTTGACCGTACTTCAACGTTTTCACTCGTCAGCCTGGCGGTCGACCCCCAGATTACTATCGTGATCTCTTTCCACCATCCCCTCTTGAGCCCATTGAGAGCGTACATGAAAACCATTTTGTCTGCTGTCACTGGGTCACTATTTGTCCACAGTATATACAGGTGCTCCTTGCCTTTCATCCCAGATTCCTCCGCATAGCTGTTCGCACAGAATGTTATAACAATAAATGCCAGAACGATCGCCGCTGCTGTAAAGCTTTTCATAGTTCAGTTCCCCTTTCGGTTGATCGGAGACCTGGGAGCCCTCATTTCAGAGGACATCCCATAATGTCACTTCAGACGGCTGCTCGGAAAACCTTCCTTGAGCTGGCACAAGTTCTTTGGAGAAGTCGCCGATTGCTTTCCGCCTAACGGCTTAGAAAAGCACCGGCGACTTTCACTTCCCACTGAAGTGTCTCAGAAATTGGCTGACAGAGCCTTAGTCAATCAGCACCTTGACCGATCCTTACAACCCTGGCCCGATTCCTTCCTTTCCAGTTCGGTTGGCTCCTCCGCCAGTTTGGCCGCCTTGCCGCACAAGTCGCACTTTCCATCTTCGGTGATGGATGGAAGCCTGGGGGCTTCGCCGCCGCACAGACCACATCTTGGCATCTTCCTCATCTCCTTTCACCCGAATTTTGTAGATCAAACGTTCAGATCTGACTGACGCAGTTGACGACGCGCTCTCTACTCATGAAGAAAACCTGTCTCGGATTGCAGCTCCCATTTGATTTCCCAACTCTTGAGCCTGCTTCCACAGGTCAGATTGATCCTCTACACGGGTAAACTTCTCCGGCGTTATTGTTACATCGCCGGGAAACAGGAATGGGATAGCACTCATGGGGCAGGTCTCTCCATAGCCACAACTCAAGCAAGGAGGATTGCCGATTGCTTCTAAATTGCCGATTACCTGCATGCCTTCTCGATGAAGAGCCCGAGTAATCTGTTCGTTCGCCTCGTGAAGCCCCTGACGGCCTCGGCCTATCCCTGTAGTGATCACTACTGCCAATTTGCCACGATTCAGCCCAACACGGTGCCTCAGTGAGAACAACCTTTCCAGGAAAGCTTTCGTAAAACTGTCCATCGAGCCATACGGAGTGTATGCTCCGATGACCAGACCCTCGGCCATCCGCACTTTCGCTCCGAATTTTGGGAAATCGTCCATTTGTTTGCAGAGGTTGTCTCCTGCGCACCGCAAACAAGCCACACAGCCACGCACATTTACCTTACTCAGTTTAACGAATTCGGCATTGAGGCCACTGGCATCCAGCACTGCTTGGATCAAGCGATCAGTATTGCTGTTCTTTACAGGACTTCCAGAGATGCCTAGGATTTGCGCATTCATGTTGAATCCTCTCTTGGACGGAATGGATCTTAAGTC